>CAYPGE010000680.1:0-1502 GCA_964409865.1 uncultured Pirellulaceae bacterium | reverse complement strand
CCAGTTTCACGGGCAAGAGGGAATCGTACCGAGAACTGTTCGAGAGCCGGTTCAGAATTGAGCCGAACGTCGACCATCCGTCATTCGATTTGCCGGTCGCGTCGCCGGACACGAACGGGCTCTATAAGATTCCCGTTCCGGGAGAGTACAAAAGGAAAACAGAAAGGTAGATCTTTTCGTGAGATCGTGCCGGCGAGCGCTTCTCGCCCCTTCGATTTGTCCTTGCCATGCCCGGTCGTTGGCCATGCTTGCAAGCGATCTGGACGGAGGTTAAACTTACCGGCCGGGGCGCACGGGAACGGTCCGTGCCCTGCCGCCCGTTGCAGCTGTTGGTTATCCTTCACACCCAACCGCAGAAATCTGCGGCCCCACCCCCAACACGGCCGCTTGGCTTGTTTCGAGAAGCGTTGTTGTCTCGATCCGGGAGCGGCTTTGAGGAGATCCGATGATGTCTTGTCGTGCGCTTTCCTTTCGTCTTGCATTGTCGCTTGGTTTGGCCGCCGTTCTCGCTGTGCGGCTGGTTGCCGCAGAAGCGCCGAGTCGCGTGCCGATCGCGCCCGCGGACGGAGCGATCAAGTTGTTCAACGGCCGGAACCTCGACGGGCTGTACACGTACTTCCGCGATACGAAATTTGAGGATCCGCGCCAGGTGGTCACGGTCCACGACGGGCTGTTGCACATCACGGGCGACGGCATGGGGGGCGTGTCGACCCGCGACGAATATCGCGACTATCACATGATTTGCGAATTCCGCTGGGGCCCGCGGACTTGGGGCAACCGCGTGGATCGTGCCAAGGATTCGGGGGTGCTCGTCCACTGCCAGGGCCCCGAGGGTGGATACGGCGACATCTGGATGGAGTCGATCGAAGCGCAAATCATCCAGGGCGGCACGGGCGACGTCCTCGTGGTCCGCGGCAAGGGAGATGTGAAGCCGACGCTCACGGCGGAAGTCACCCAGGACCGGGACGGCGAAAGCGTTTGGCACCCGGGCGGTGAGAAAAAAGTCTTCACTTCCGGCCGCGTCAACTGGTTCGGCCGCGACCCGGACTGGAAAGACGTGATTGGGTTCCGCGGAAAAGAGGACGTCGAGAGCCCTGGCGAAGAGTGGACGCGCATGGACGTGATCTGCCGCGGCGACCGGATCGCCCTCCTGGTTAACGGCGTCAAAGTCAACGAGGGGTTTGACGTCCATCCGTCGGCAGGCAAGTTGACGATCCAGTCGGAACTGGCCGAGATCTTCGTCCGCCGCTGGGAACTGTGGCCGCTGGACCAGGCCCCACCAGCGGCCAAGCAGGTGCCGCGGCAGTGACGCGCCAACGCTCCGGAGGAAAATTGCCCAAAAAAGCAAGAAGAGGCACACAGAAGCCCATCCGGTTTTCTTGTGCCTTTTGGTCCTTCCTGTGTCTAAGGTACTCTTGGCGGCACGGCCCAAGGTTCACGGACAGGTGCTAAGGATCGGCGAATCAATAACTGTCCAGTTCTTGTTGGCGATCATCACGCGG
>CAYPGE010000679.1:0-1552 GCA_964409865.1 uncultured Pirellulaceae bacterium | reverse complement strand
ACTGGGCGTGTTGCAGCAGATCGACGATGGCCAAGTGACAGCGGCGAAAGTTGCGCGCCCCGCCGTACTCGCGATTCCGGGCGTACTGCGTTTTGCAGAAGCTCGCCCAGGACCAGTCGTGCAGCCGGGTTTCGATACGGCGACGGCCCGAATTGTCCAGGCCGC
Organism: uncultured Pirellulaceae bacterium; assembly: GCA_964409865.1. Taxonomy (GTDB): domain Bacteria; phylum Planctomycetota; class Planctomycetia; order Pirellulales; family Pirellulaceae; genus Anammoximicrobium. The sequence goes on along the minus strand of CAYPGE010000679.1, from coordinate 1,387 downwards.
CGACTTCGATTGCTTCCGGGTAGCGGGAGAGGCCGAAATTGGCGGGTTCACATCCGGGTCCAGGCCAACACGAAAAAGCGATCACGTGCAGCGGAACCACGTGGAAGTGGCGTGCGGGTTCGAGCGGATCGGTCACCAGCGGCTGGGCTTGGATCAAGAGCCAGCGGTGCGGATGCTCGCCATCCAAACGCTCGAAATCGCAGTGACCGCCCACCAGCTCGACCATTTCGCTGACGTTCTCGAAGGGCAGGTCCAGCGCCCGGCTGCGCAGCTGCTTCACTGCGTCTCTTGCCTGCTCGGTGTCGGGTGCCGCGGATTGCAGGCGATAATGGATCGTAACTCCCATAGAACTTGCTCCTTGACGTTTCTTGCGGCTCGTTGGTCGCCGGACCACGACCGCGGCAGCGGATCGGTAAAAACGAACAACGCCCCACCGGCCGAAAGCGACCGATGGGGCGTCGATCTGATGAGGTTCGAGGCAGTGGAGCGGGTTGCCAAGTCAGACGATGTTGGCTTTTCGCCGAGTCGTTGCCCGGTACTCGAAGCGTACAGTGGCATCGCCCGGTTCGTGTCGGCCTCGGCACATCTCCAGATAGCCGCGCACGGACTGCCACGAACCTTCGACCACGTCCAGGCTCGGACTGTCGGTGTCCACGGCCCAGTCGCTCCATGGTTCGTCGAACCACTGCGTCCGGCACAAGATCACCCACTCGGCTGCGGCAGCCGGCGTCCCTCTGCCCCAGACCAATTCCCAAGGCGGATGGGGACCATAGTGGTCCCAGGCCCACCGCGGGACCGCATGGCGTCGACATTCGTGTTCGCCTTCCCAACGCACGCCACACCGAGGGCAGTGCAGCCAATCGTGTAACCGATCCGTGCTGAATCTGCCCCGACAGGACAGGCACTGGTAGATGCAAAGCGAATCGCCTCCATCTTCCACGTAGCGCCGTTTCTGTAATTTGGTCATTGCTGCCCCTTTCGATCGGCACTGTTCGCCAGGGCCTCAGTTGTTCAGCGGATTGCGGGCCACCTTCCGACGAGTAGCCGCCTTTTCCGTTTGGCGGCTGTAGATCCCGCCGCGATCGGCATCCAGGCATCTTCCGCTGGCCCATGTGCGTAAACGCTCGACGGATCAGCACCGCCAAAACCGAGCGACAAGAACGGCCAAAGCCCCACCGGTCGCGGGCGACTGTTGGGGCTTTGGCCTTAATTGGGCGGGGGAACGGCAGAGGACGGCTACAGACATGATTGCTCCAGTGCGATGAGGGTCGCCCGGACGAAAAAACATCGCGAGCGCGGCACCGCTACCGCGCGACGGCTTCGGCGTAGCCCTTGCCGATCTTGGCCGCGATGAGCTTTTCCGCGTGTCGGGTGGCCGCGGCCGTGT
>CAYPGE010000678.1:0-1605 GCA_964409865.1 uncultured Pirellulaceae bacterium | reverse complement strand
TTTCCCCATGGTGGCATGGGCGGCGGCATGGGCGGCGGCATGGGCGGCGGCATGATGGGCGGCATGGGCGGCGGCATGGGCGGTATGGGCGGCGGCATGTTTGCCGTCGAGGACGACTTGTCGCTGGGCGTCAAGAAGGGCCAAGCGGCTGCGGCCGCGTCCGCTGAGAGCGTCGCCTCCGCTGCTCCGGTGAAGCCGGCGAAGGTCGAGAAGATCGACCTGCAGCCGCAACCGGGCCAGAGCCTCGATGATGCCTGGAATGCCTACTTCGAGAACCTGAAGGAAGCCCCGGCGGAAGCTCAGCAGACAGCCCGCTTGGCCGTTCGCGAGACGGCTCGGCATCTGATGAAACGGGAAAAGTACCAGGACATGACGGTCCTGTTGATGGCCGCTTTGCGGAACGGCTTTCCCCAGACGTGGATGTACGAAGGGCTGGGTCTGGCGATGAAGGCCAGCGGCGCCGCCGACTCGGAAGTGGAACGCGCGCTGATGTCGGTCGTCGATTTCAGCACCAGCGTCGACGAGACGATGTACGTCGCCGCGTACATGACGCAACTGGGCCTCGACCGCCGTGCCCTGCAGCTGTTCCAGAACGTCGCCGCCGCGCAGCCGTTGCGTCCCGAGCCGTACATTCGCGGTTTGGCCATCGCTCAGCGGTTGGACGATATCCAGGCCATCCAATGGGCTTGCGTGGGCATTCTTGGTCAAGCTTGGCCTCAGGACCAGCAGGCCATCCAGCAGACCGCAGCCCGCGTGACACGCGCGACCTATGAACGGCTGCTGGCCGACAATCGCCGCGAGGAGGCCGAGGACTTTCACCAACAGATCCAAAACGCCTTGGTCCGCGATTGTGTGATCCGAGTGGCGTGGACGGGCGACGCCGACATCGACTTGCTCGTCGAAGAACCCACCGGCACGGTGTGCTCGGCCGACAGCCCCCGCACTTCGGGCGGCGGCGTGATGATCGGCGATGTGTTTGCCAAACCGGGCGTCCAGCCGGCCGAAGGATACTCGGAGTACTACGTTTGCCCGCAAGGCTTCAGCGGCCGGTATCGGCTGATGGTCAAACGGGTCTGGGGTCAGCCGAGCGCGGGCAAGGTGACGGTCGAGGTCGCCCAGAAATTCGGATCCGACAAACAGCAGATCATGAGCAAGCACGTGCCGTTGGCCGACGATCGGGCCGTGGTTGTTTTTGAACTGACGGACGGACGCCGCAAAGACGCCTTGGACGAGCAGCAAATCGCAGCCGTGGCCCGTGTCCAGCAGGAGTTCAGCCGGGCCTTGCTGGGTCAACAGCTGGCATCCTACGAGAATTCGGACGCCGTTCGCGACTATCTGCGGGACGCGCTGCAAGCGCAACGCGACGGCCGCCTGCCGCGTCGCGCCGGCGTCGGCTACCGGCCGGTGATCACCACGTTGCCCGAAGGCGCGCAGTTCTACTCGTCGGCGGTGATCTCCGCGGATCGCCGCTACGTCCGCGTCACTCCGATGCCGGTATTCTCGCTCATCGGTGAGGTGACTACATTCACCTACCAGGGCGACGACACTGGAACGGGAGGCGGCGGGTTAGGCGGCATGGGCGGCGGCATGGGCGGCATGGGCGGC
>CAYPGE010000677.1:0-1636 GCA_964409865.1 uncultured Pirellulaceae bacterium | reverse complement strand
TGGCCAGCGCCGCCGCGCCCTACTACGGCGGCGGGTTCACCAAGGTCGAGCCGTATGCGTTCTGGAGCAACGCCGCGCCCAGCCTGGGCAGCGGCGTCGACGTCCGCGTCCGCGAAATCGACTACGACGCGCTGCGGAGACTGTACCAGCAGTGGCGGCAGCTGAGCCAGTTCTACTACGGCGACTTCTACCCGCTGACGCCCTACACGCAGGACAACGGCCAGTGGATCGCCTGGCAATTCAACGTTCCCGAACGTGGCGAAGCAGCGATCCAGGCTTTCCGCCGCGCAGAAAGCACGGTCGAGGCATCCCGCCTGAAGCTTGACGACCTTCAGCCCGACGCCAAGTACACGATCACCTCGTTCGACAGCGCCGTCTCAAGCGAAGCGACCGGCGAGGAACTGATGACCAACGGTCTGCCCATCGTGCTGCCCGACAAGCCATCCGCCGCGGTGATCCTGATCCGACGAAAGCCATAAGGATCGGCGAATCAATAACTGTCGCGATTTCAAAGTAGCCATCACGCTCCGCGTGATGATCGCCAACAAGAACTGGACAGTTATTGATTCGCCGATCCTAACGCGATCCTCATCATGCTCACGCAACGCCGGGCGATCGACGCGCCAGGCGAAATGGGGTCCGCACGGCTCATGAAGTCGGCGAGTCGGCCTTGCAGCGAGCCGACATCGGCGATGGCAGCGACCATCCGATCGATTGGATGGCGAGGTCCGGCCATGACCACCACCATTTTGCAGACAAGCCCCGGACAGCAACCATCCCGCCGCTGCTCACCACCGATCCGCCCGCTCCAGCAACCCGTCCAGACGCAGTTCAAACCCCGGCAGCAGCGGCGTGGTATAGACTTCCCCCTCCCGCACGACTTGCTGGGTGTAGCTGGAGCCGTGGAGTCGATAGACCGTCAGGCCCCGCGCGAAGCGGTCGATGATCCAGTACTCGCGCACCCCGATGCCCAGGTACTCGTCTCGTTTCTCCTCGTAGTCGCGGATCACGCTCCGCTTCCCCGCCGAGACAAACTCGACCACCACCGTCGGGACTTCGCCTTCCTGCGGGTCGCGCCTCAGGCCGGCATAGATGACGCGATCGGCGCGGCGGCGGTCCAGGTGCGTGACCACGGTGTCTTCGTGGAAGGTGGCGTCCAGCGCACGGCCTTGAGGATGGGATTCTCGATACGTTCGCAACCAGTGTCCCAATTCCTCGTTTGGATCCCGTTCCTTGCGCAAAGGCGGTGGTGACACGACCAATACTCCGTGAATCAGCTCATAGCGCCAGCCCTCCTCGAACTCCGCGGCGTCAAACTCTTCCGGGGTCAGACAGACCCCGGAAGAATCCGGTCCCAGAGGCAGGCGGGGCATTTCTTGGGTCGCAACGGACATCGGCACCTCCCTTCGTTGTGCGCTCAGTGTACCGCAGGACAGATTCCGAAGTCAAATCCGCAGGGCTTCTACGATGGGAGTCCGAGGCGAGGCCATCCCGGATCTGCGATCCCGGACGAAGTGCAGGTGCCAGCCCAGCAACCTCGCGTTGGAACCCCTGAGTTGTTCGGCCTCAGCGATGCCGAGGCGTACGCGTTCTGGAGCAACGCCGCGCGCAGCCTCGGCAGCGGCATCGACGTCCG
>CAYPGE010000676.1:0-1693 GCA_964409865.1 uncultured Pirellulaceae bacterium | reverse complement strand
GTCCTCGTTGCCTTGATCGTCCCGCACCGCAACCGCAAACTCGGTGGTCGTCACGTCCAACGCCAACAGATCCGCCAGTCCTACTGCCATCGTTCGTGCCCCCTTGGTCAAGCCGATGTTCCCTGCGCCCGCCCTGTCTGCGGACCCCCATCCGCGAGTCCAACAATGTGCCACAGAACGCGCCGGCTGCCAAGCGGCCGAATGTTAAAGCTTACGGGCTGGGATGACCTTGCTGCCGGTTTTTTAAGACAACCAGCCTTGGCAGGTACTTGACCGGCACCGCCCCCAGGTTCAAGACCGCCTCGTGATATCGGTCCAGGCGGAAATCCTCGCCCCCAGCGCGCTGGACCTGTTGCCGCAGACGGTACATGGCCATCCGGCCGACGAAATAGGTCGACAGCTGACACGACGACTGCTTGGCGCGGACAATTTTCAGCCGGGCCTCGCCCTCCGCTTGGAACGCGTCCTGGGTGAGCAGTCGCAGCGCCTCGTCGTCGGTCATTCCGCAGCAGTGCATCCGGTGGTCCAAGATCGCATTCGTCACGGCTCGGAGATAGAACTTCAACTGAGTCAACCGCAGCGCCAAATCGCCGTCGCCGTAGCCCTGGTCCAGCATCATCTGCTCGGTGTACACCGCCCAGCCCTCGATATAGACGCCGGAGCCCAGCACGCGGCGGATCAGCGAGGGCACGCGATTGGCATATTCCAGCTGGACATAATGCCCGGGATAGGCTTCGTGAATGGTAAGGATCTGCAGCATGTGGCGGTTGTATTCTTCCAGCAGGCTCTTGACTCGCTGCGCGTCCCAGTCCTGGGGCGGCGGGCTGACGGCATAGACGCTGGGCGCGTCGGCATCCAGCGGCGGCGCGGCGTTCAGGTACGCCGTCGAATTGCCGCGCTGGAATTCGGGCATTTCGATCACCTGGCAGCGGTCCGGGTCCGGCAGCCGCAGAATGTGCCGTCGGCGGATGAAGTCCTGGATGCGAGCCACCGTGGCTCGCGCGTCTTGCGTCAACGTCTCCGGCGGGCCATGCTCCTGGCCCACCGCGCGCAGCACTCGCGCAACGGTCGCCCGGCGACCCGTTTCGTCGTCCGGCGGCAACGGCTCGCCGGCGTAGTAGCGGCTCCACAACTGGCGAGCGATCACGTACATGTCGCGCTCGACGCGGCGGAATTCCGACTCGGCGTCCGCCAGCACCTGATCGGCCGTCAAGCCCGCGTTGAGTTCCAGTTCGAGCTTCTGGGCGAACTTCTCGCGTCCCAGCCGCCAGTCGCCGTCGGCTCGCGGCCGCACGTCCCGCTCCAGAAATTCCTGGTACTCCTTCAGGCAGGCCATGACCCGCGCGGCCGCGGCCCGCAGCGCATCCTGTTGCGGCGTCTGGCCCACGATGTCGAAAATCTCCCGCTGGTAGAAACCGATCGAGCCGCGATTCTGCTGAATCGCCGTGTCGGTAGCCACCGGCGACGGATGGCGCAGGTTCTCGCGCGCGGCGGCCACCACGTTCGGGATGTGGGCCATGCGAGCGATCGCGTTGGCGATGTTCTTCTCCTTCGGCAAAGTCGATTGGGTCAGCAGCAAGAAGATGCTGTCGCTGATGTAGCCGCTGTAGACCCGCGGGTCCTGCTCGAAGGGCGAGGTGTTCTCCATCAGCCACAAGGCACGCGTCAACTCGTGCTGCAGAATCTCGAAGTC
>CAYPGE010000675.1:0-1736 GCA_964409865.1 uncultured Pirellulaceae bacterium | reverse complement strand
TTTCCGTCGTCAGCCGCCCGCCGATCGACCCGCGACGCAACAAGGGGATGATCTCGGGGTTGGCGACGATGGCCGGCGGCAGGTACGTTTCGTCCGGGCCGGCGATGCGCAGGACGATCGAATCGGAACTGGTCAAGTCTCCGCCCGTCGTCATCATTTTGGTCGAGTGTACGCGTTGGGCGGCGTCGGCGGCGACGGACACCTCCACGCGGGCTTTGGCTTGATCGGGAGCGATTTCCACTCCCTTGATCGTCACGCCCTTCGGCAAGGCGTCGGGTTTCAGCTGCAGCGGACCCTTATAGCTGCTGCGGGTCACCGGCACGTCGATGAACTGGGTATCGCCCGGCGCCAGTGTGATGACTCGAAAAGTGTTGACCTGGAACGGACGGGCCTCGATCTTCACGGGCACCTCCGCGCTGAGCGTGCGGCCGAACAGTGTCGTCGAGACGCGAATCGCCTGGCTGGCATTGGGCGCGTCCGCCGCTGCCGCCAGTTCCAAGGTCGCCGTGTCTTGGCCCTCGTCGATGTTCGCCACCTTGCAGGCCAGCTTGGCCGGTGCGTTCTCGAGCCGCAGTTCCAGGGGGCCCTTGTAACGCTGCCGTTCGATCTTGATGTCCACCTTCTTGTTGGTGCCGGGCTGCATCAGGATTTGGCTCACGGGCCGGAAGGTGGGCAGGCCCAATTCCGGGACATTTACGGCCAGCGTGCCGGTGGCTTGTTGTTCGCCGACCTTGACGTGCACCGTCAGCTTGGCGGCCAGCGCGGTATCGCCCAGGGTCGGTGCGGCTTGCACCTCGAGCTGCCCCTCGGACTTGCCATCGGCGATCTCGGCGGCCTTGACGGTCAAGCCCTCCGGAGCGCCCTCGACCCGAACCTGGATGGGCCCGGCGTTCTCGTTGCGTGCAACCTGCACAGCGACGGTGGCACTCGCGCCGGCCTCCAACGTCAACGGTTTGAGTTCCGCCAGTTGAATCGGCTTGGCTTCAGGTTCTGGAGGCGGTGATGGAGACGGAGGCGGCGCCTCCGGTGGGGGCGGCGTCTCCGCCACAGGCGGTGGCGAGCCGCCGCAGCCACTGACCATTGCCGCGAGGGCGGCAAAACACAACGCAAACCAGAGGGTCGTCGTCTTCATCGTCTTACTCCCCAAGTGAGCCACAAAAAGATTACGAAAATTGTCTCATTCCTGACCGCCATGTCAACCGTCTAACCGGTCCCATTTTCCGGGGGCCCCGTTTATCGCCGCCCCGGCGTAGGCTAGAATAGCACCAAACCGAATGAGGGCCGCCCGACCGTCCCCAACATGAGATACGATCCCCATGACGGAACCAATTGAAAAGCTGCGAGCGACCGTGGCTGAATTGGAGCACGAGTTGCAGTCGGTCGAAACACTCGACGCGGAAGCTCGCGCGGCGTTGGAACAAGCCGTGGTCGACATCCTGGTCGCGCTGGGCAAGGCAGCACCCGGCCAGCGCGCGCCGCAATCCTTGGTCGACCGTTTGCACGCGGCGGCCCAAGAATTCGAGGGCTCGCATCCCACCGTCACCGGAATCCTCAGCCGCTTGATCGACGGCTTGGGCCAGATGGGAATTTAATGGCCGGGCGCGATTCGCAAGAGAAACTTCAGCAGAAACGGCAAAAACCGGTCGGGAATCCGACTCTTCTCGCGCCTTCCCCTGTGCTGGCAGCCCGCTGCTAGCCCCCTCGCCGGGCAAGCTGGGCAGACTGTGCCGGTGGCC
>CAYPGE010000674.1:0-1909 GCA_964409865.1 uncultured Pirellulaceae bacterium | reverse complement strand
AACGCGAAACAGGGATCAAGCATTTTCCCAGGAGGTCAAGAGTCCTGAGATTGGTGTCACCTCCGCTCAGTCCGCCCGACGCAATCAAGTCCAACACCTCGCGCAACGGCGCCTGCCGCTCGTAGTAATCCTGCGGCCGGTAGCCGCGGGATTTCAGTTCCTGGACCTGCTCGGCGGTCAGTCCGAACAGGAAGAAGTTGTCGGCGCCCACTTCCTCGCGGATTTCGACGTTGCCGCCCCAGCGCGGTGTAGGCGTCGTTGGGCGTGGCGGCGATCGGCGCTCGGCCCAGGCCGCAAAACAGGTTGTCCAGGAACGACTGCTTCAGGTCCGCGGCGCGCAGGCCCGTACGGACACCGGCGGCGGGAGGGAGTTCGGAGGATTTCGGCGGCGATTTCTTTTCCGAGGAAGACATGGTTAGGTTTTCTTTCAGGTCACGGCCGTTTTTGGCTTTGCCATCCGACGGTGCCTTCGCAGCTCGCCAACCCGCAGGAATTCGAGGCGGTGATTGGCGTTCGGATGGCGCGTGGACGGGCCTGGCGACGGCACCGGGCAACCGGTGTTCGCGGAGCCAGTTCCGGGCAAAGTCGCGCCAGCTGTCCGGATCCTCGGCGAGTTGCTCCGCGTGCACGCCGCAGGAAGACATCCTGCATCGGCGCAATCATTTCAGGTCCCGTTTCTGCCGCTGGCGGTTGGCCGGGCTTTACTTCCAGGCAAACGGCTTGCCCGTCAACCGTTCGTAAGCCTCGATGTACTTCTCGCGCGTCTTGCTCACCACGTCGTCCGGCAGCGCGGGCGGATCGCTGTTCTTGTCCCAGCCGCTGGCCGTCAGCCAGTCTCGCACGAACTGCTTGTCGAAGGACGGTTGGCTGCGGCCCGGTTGGTACTGGTCGGCGGGCCAGAAGCGGGAGCTGTCCGGGGTCATCACCTCGTCGATCAGGATCAGCTGGCCGTCGACGCGGCCCCACTCGAATTTCGTGTCGGCGATGATGATCCCCTTGGATCGCGCGTACTCGGCGCCGCGACGGTAGATCTCGATGCTGCGATCCCGCAGTTGGCCAGCCGTTTCGGCGCCCACGATTTCGACCATCCGCGCGTAGGAAATGTTGATGTCGTGTCCGCTCTCCTCCTTGGTGGCGGGAGTGAAGATCGGCTCGGCCAGCGGCGAACCCTGTATCAAGCCGGCGGGCAAGGGGATGCCGCACACCGCTTGGCTTTGCTGGTACTCCTTCCAGCCGGAGCCCTCCAAGTAGCCCCGGACGACGCACTCGATGGGCACGACGTCGCACTTGCGGATGATCATGCTGCGCCCCGCCAGGCTGATCGGATCGGCGCCGCGAGGCAGCGCCAGCGTTCCCAGATCTTGAGACAGCAAGTGATGGGGCGTGTCAAGCAGGTCGAACCAGAAGGCACTGATTTGTGTCAACACGCGTCCCTTGTCCGGAATCGGCGTGGGCAGCACCCAATCGAAAGCGCTGATCCGATCCGTGCTGATCATCAGCAGCCGATCGCCCAACTCGTAGATATCTCGGACCTTGCCACGGCGGACGGGCCACCCCTGGAGCGTCGTTCTGATGACGGCGTCACTCATCGTCGATTCCTTGCCCACAGAAGAAAACTAGCTAGCACAAAACCTGCGGAAACGGTAAATATATCAATTGTGAATCTGGGATGAGAGAGGGGACACGGGGCCTGTCACGCCCATTCCGGCAACGTGACAGCGGATTTTGTGTATCCTCGCTCCAGCTTGGCGACCACCTTGGCAAGAAATCTCCGCATCATGGGCTTCCTGCGTCTGCTCAACCCCCATCGCGAACGCTTGGCCGACGGCGCTGTGGAGCGGGCGTACATCGCGGGTCTGGACTGTGTGCCCACCGGAGCCCGAAAAGTGTGGGAGAGCGAACACCTTCT
>CAYPGE010000673.1:0-1951 GCA_964409865.1 uncultured Pirellulaceae bacterium | reverse complement strand
GCCCGTGTGGTTGTCGCGCTTGTAGGCATCGTCGGGCCCGATCAGGGGCGTGGGTGAAACCAAGATTTTGAAAGTCGCATCGCTGGCCAGCAGCGTGCGCTGCAGCCACGCCTTCTGCTCAGCACCCCAAAGGGTCTTCTCCGGTCCGTCCGGCGAGTTGTTGGGGCTGCGATAATCGCGTCCTTCGACCATCCACAACTGCAGCAACTGCCCGCAGCGCACGGTGCGATAAGTGACCTCGGCGGAATCCGTTGCTGCCACGACGGGCATCTGCTCCCGGAACGTCCGCAGGCCGAGTTCATGCGACGGTGCCTTGCTGCCCGTGCGATCGGCGTCGTTGTAGCGGTAGTCGTGGTCGTCCTTGATCCAGTAAGTGGCGGTCTGTCCGACCAGATCCACCACCCGCGGCAGGACGAATTGTTCGTGCCATTTCCGCCTCAGTTCCGGCAACGTCTTGGCGGCCGTCTTGGCCGGATGATCGTAATAGACATTGTCGCCGGCACCGACGAAGAGATCAGGTTCGAGCCGGCGAATGCTGTCCATCGCGGGATAGCCAAGTCGGCGGTCGGTGGGGTCGGCGCGAGCATTGCGGCCGTCGCCTTTGGGTCCGTCAAAGAAGAAGGCGTAGTTCATGCAATTGCCGACCACGAACCGCACAGGCGCAGGCCGATCTGCCGCTGGCAGCGTCTTGAATGTGCGAACCGGGCCGGTCCGGGTTGGCCAGCGCTCGACGCCCAACACCAACCGGTAAAAGTAGCTGCGTCCGGGCTGCAAACCGCCCAGTTGCGTCCGGATGATGTAATCGTTGTCGGGTCTGGCCTCGATCCAACCGGTTTCGCTGGGCTTTGAAAAATCCTCGGAGTCGGCATACTCAAACTTCCCCCAGCCGGCGGCTCCGGGCACGTCGCCGTCCTCAAGGCCGGGGCTGGCGGTGAGCCGCGATTGCAGAAGGACCGTCGTCTGGGTGACCGCTCCCGCCATTTCGCCCTGGGCGTGAAAGATCCGAGGTTCCGAATCGGCGGCGTACAGCGCGGTGGCCGGAAGCAGCAGCGCAAACACAATGGCATTTCTCATAGTCGTCACCAGGTTGGGGCAGAGACCTCTCATCTGACGGACGGGACGGAGCCAAAGACGTCACGGACAGCTTCCAAGTATTTCATCCCGTGAACGACGTCGGGTTCCAGGTAGCTGCCCTCGGTCCATTCGTTCCAGCAGTTGATGTTCAGGATCCGCGGGCCGCCGGGCTTTGACGCCAGACGCCGCTTGGTCATTTCCAACGCTTCCCGAAAACGTTCCGGCGTGTTGCCGCCGATGGTGTTCGTGAACGGGTAGCCGAAGTTGCCGAATTCGTCGTCCTGGTGAGCCCGCGGACTGGAATCCCAGCCCATCGTGACGTTCGGGAAGTAAGGCACGCTGAACTTGCGCTCCGCCTCGTTCCAGTACCGGAAGTAGGCGTCGCGGACCTCGTTGTAGTCGGTCTGCAACTGCGGCAGCGGCACGTGGTGAATCCAGACGTACGAGGTGACCGAGTCGAAGCCGAGGTCCTTGACCAGCTGCGCTGCGTCCGCCGGTTTCCGCTCGCCGGGCAGGATGGGCCGGCCCCAGACCACGGCGTTCAGGTGCAGGCCCGGCAGACCGGAGGCCGCCGCTTTGGCGCGGAACTTGTCCAGCCCCCCGCGCGTGGCTGCCACGCTGCCGAAGCTGTCGAGCAGGGTCGTCAAGTCGTAGAACGAAAAGTAGGGCCGTCCGTCGATGCGCCAGTAAGAGGGATGCTGGAAGTACGAGCCGATCACGTGGTCGCAGATCTTGTCGAAATTCTCCGGCGTCACGGCGCCGGGATAGAGCACTTTGCGCTCGGTCCCGCGCCGGTAGGGATGGATCTCGAGCCAGTCATGGTTCGCCCACATGAAGGCGAACTTGAGCCGCGAGTTGTTCTCCGCCTGGAGGAACC
>CAYPGE010000672.1:0-1952 GCA_964409865.1 uncultured Pirellulaceae bacterium | reverse complement strand
CGTGAACTGGCTCGGCGCTTCCCCGAGATCGTCGGCGACTGTCCGCAGATGCTGGAACTGTTCGACATCATCGACCGGGTAGCGCGCACCGACACGAACGTTCTGATCACGGGGGAAAGCCGCACGGGCAAGGAGATCGTGGCCCGCACGATTCACCGCCACAGCCGCCGCGCCGCGCAGCCTTTTCTGGTCGTGGACTGTACGACGATTCCCGAGCACTTGTTCGAGTCCATCCTGTTCGGACACGCCCAGGGGGCCTTCACGGGCGCGGTCCGCGACGAGCCCGGTTTGCTGCGGCAAGTCGCTGGCGGGACGGCCTTCTTCGACGAGATCGGCGAATTGCCCCCTTGGCTGCAGGCGAAATTGCTGCGCGTGGTGCAGGACCAGACGTTCACGCCGGTCGGCAAGCACGAAGCGGTGCGGTTGGACGCGCGGTTCATCTGCGCCACCAATCGCAATTTGGAGCTGGAAGTCAACGCCGGGCGGTTCCGCCGCGACCTGTTCTACCGCCTGGCCGTGCTGCACATCGAACTCCCGCCGCTCCGCAAACGGGGCGAGGACGTGCTGCGGTTGGCCGATCAGTTCCTGGCCGAATTGCGAGATACAAACCCCCGTGTCGCGGCGTTCTCCGAGGCCGTGTTGAGGTGTTTCCTCCGCTACCGCTGGCCCGGCAACATCCGGGAACTGCGGAACGTCGTCGAGCGGGCCTTGGCCCTGGCACGCGGGACCTGCATTGACACCCTCGACTTGCCGCCGCCGCTGCGCCCGGACGCCTTGGCCGGTCAAAAGGCGCCGTCGGCGGATTCTGTGACGACGTCACGCGGAGAGGCGCTGGACGAAGCCGAACGCGACTACCTGATCTCGTTGCTGGAGACCAACCGGGGCAACGTAAGCCGATCGGCCAAACAGGCCGGTCTGTCTCGTCAAGGGTTGCACCGGTTGCTGAAGAAACACGGCCTCGCGTCCAACGACTACCGCGCCCCGCCTCCCGACTGACAACGCCTGGCGACGCTGTCGCACGCCGTGGACACTCGAACCTGGGGTCAGACGTACAGAATCTAGTTTTCGCGGCCGATCGTCCAGCCAAGTGGAGGACGCTTTCCCCGCGAAAACGGAATTCTGTACCTCTGACCTCGGATTCAGAGAACTTTACGCCGCCGGCCCGGAAGTTGCTGTGTCGAGCTAAAGGGTTTTGTAAGAACCGCGGAATCAGTAACTGTCCAGTTCCTGTCGGCGATCATCACGCGGAGCGTGATCGCAACTGTCCAGTTCTTGCCGGCGATCATCACGCGGAGCGTGATGGCAACTGTCAAGTTGCGACAGTTATTGATTCGCCGGTCCTATCTGCCGCCTGAGTTCAGAGTGTGTTGCTCGATGGAAATCTGCAGGGAGTTAGCGATCTATGTCCGCCGCTGGTGTCCTCGATTTTAGTTGTCAGGGGAGCCGCCCCGTGACCCGCCGCAAAATTTACGTCACCGAACCGGATCTCCGCCGCCTGTGTGACGTCGTCGCCACGGAACTCGCGTTGGACGGCGGCTCCAATCGGCACCTCGCCGAATTGGTGGCCGAACTGCAGCGGGCGGAGATCGTGCCCTCCGACGAGGTCCCTGACGACGTCGTGACGATGAACTCGACGGTGGTCCTGCGCGACTTGGACACAGACGAAGTGGAGACCTATACCCTGGTGTATCCCAACCATGCCGACATCGCTCGAAATCGGCTCTCGGTGTTGGCTCCCGTCGGAACGGCGATCTTGGGCTACCACGTCGGCGACGTGGTCCAATGGCGCGTCCCTGCCGGCGTCCGCCGCTTGCGAGTCGATGAAGTGCTTTTTCAACCGGAACGCGCGGGCGCATTCAACCTGTAGCGACGCGGTCCGTAACTACTTGCCGATCCATCAGAAAAAAGCCGGAGCAGCTGACAGAAAAATGGGGTGACAGAAAGATGAGGAA
>CAYPGE010000671.1:0-2006 GCA_964409865.1 uncultured Pirellulaceae bacterium | reverse complement strand
GGCAGCGAGGCCATCATGACGCCGTAGGTCTTCTCCCCCCAGGCCAGCCGCACCACAATCGGGGTCTGGCCGCTGACGCGCACGTGGACGTCGCAGCCGCCGCAGACCGCCTGTCGATCTTCGACCACGAAGACCCCGTCATGGGTCAGCGCGTGTTGAATGCAGGCCACCGATTGCTTGCGCTCCAACCGCTGCAGCAAGGCCGCGAACTCTTCGCCAACGCCCGCCTGGGCCGAGCCCCGCGGCTGTCCTGCTTCGTCCAACAGCACGATCCACGCGTATCGGTAACCGCGCGTCTCCACCAAGCTGTCACAGATACTTTGCAGCAGACGATCGCGGTCCCGTTCTCGGGCGATCACCTGGTTGACGTTGCGGATCGCGCGCAAGACCGCGTTCAAGTGCTCCGAACGCTCGTCCGCCCTCTTCTTCTCCGTGACGTCGGTGACAAAGCCTTCGATGGCCACCGCGTCACCCTGTTCGGAGAAGACGCCGAACCCCTGCTCCCAGACCCATTTCTCCGTGCCGTCCGCCGCAAGAATCCGGTACGCCAGCCGATGGCGTCGCCGCTGCGACAAAGCATGGGACATCCGTTGCCGCACTGCCTCGCGGTCGTCCGGATGAATTAATTCAAGATAGGGATGCGCGCCGCCTTCGAGCAGGTCTTTGGGGGGGTAGCCGGTAAGCGCCAAACCGCCTTCACTGACGAATTCCATCGTCCGCGCTTCGTCGTTGCGGCAGCGGTACGCCATGCCGGGCAAGTTGTGCAACAAGGTCGTTAGCTGCCGCTGGCTCTCGCGGAAAGTCTCCTGCGAGCGGCGAACCGAGTAGAACAGAGGGGCGATCGAGGCAATGCCCGCCAAGATCAGCAGCGAGATGGCCAAGCCGATGAACTCGAATGTCCAGTCGCCGGTTTCCGCCGCGTCGCCAGTCCAGAAACCATACAGCGACAGACTCCGCCGGACGACCATCGCGAGAATGGCGAGGGACAGCAAAATCCAGGCTCGGCTGACGCCCGTCACCCAAATCAACCGGATCGCCAAAACGGCGGCAGCCAACTGCAGCAGCACCGCCGTTACCAAGATAACGATCGGAGTCATGGCTCTGGCCTCGCAGACGGTTGCCGGTAGTCAAAAAGCCGCCCTTCCGTGCCTGAAAACCCGGTCTTGTAGCGGGTTGTTCTCCAGAGAGTAAGTTGTACTCTAGCCGTCGAGAAAACTCAAAGGGTGCGAGCCTTGGGCCGGAAACAAAAAAGCCCGCCTTTTTCGACAAAGCCGGACTTCTGATGCTCGCACCGTCAAAGTAGCCATCACGCTCCGCGTGATGAACGCAGATTGCCCGGCCGGTCCTTACCGCACCGAGGGCACGGGGCCGGCGAGTTGCTGGTATTCGGTCAGCGGGGACGTGTCGCCGGAGCGGATTTGTTCGCATTTCATCCGCAACACGGGCAGCTCGCGCTCGATGTACCGCCGCGCGACCGCCTTCTTGCGATCGCTCTTCTCCGCCTGCCTCAGCAGCAGGTGGCCCATAATCTGGATCAAGGCGGCATCCACCAGTCGCTGGCCCGCCAGGTCCAGGTACGTCGGCGACTGCTGCTTGACAAACAGAATCGCTTCCGCCAAGTGCTGCTTGGCGTCGATCAACTTTTGCTGCAGCTGCGCCAACTGCGGGTCGCCGTACTCCTGGGCCTCGTGCTCCGCGATGTAAGCCTCGAACACGCCCGAGGCCACGCCGCGACAGGCGGCCACCACCTGCAGCTGGCTGGTGCCTTCGTAAATCGTCGTGATCCGCGCGTCCCGCAGGTAACGTTCCGCCGGATAGTCCCGCATGTAGCCCGATCCGCCCAGCACCTGGATGGTGTTGTGCGTCACCCGCACGCACATCTCGCTGGCGCAGTACTTGCTCAGCGGCGTCAGCATGCCGTTGATCCGCTTCAACTCGCGGGACAGCTTCTTCCGCTGCTTCTGCTCCTCCGCCTCCAACGGCCGCGTACCCAGTTCCAGCACCCG
>CAYPGE010000670.1:0-2025 GCA_964409865.1 uncultured Pirellulaceae bacterium | reverse complement strand
CTTTGGCCGGCATCCGCGCGGCCCGCTGGACTCGATCCTGGCTTATGCCACGTACTGGCGCCGCGGCAGCGAGGCGGGAATCCACTCGCACCCGTGGTACTTCTACCTGGAGTTGCTGTTGGCCTTTCGGCCTGCCAAGGGCTTTTTTTGGACGGAAGGCATGATTGTGGCGTTGGCGGCGATTGGCGGCCTGGCCAGCCTCGGCCGCCACGCGCTGCCTGCGCCGCAGCGGGGATTCTGCCGATTTGTGACGTTCTACACCGTCACGTTGACCGCGCTGTACGCCACGATTTCCTACAAAACACCGTGGTGCCTGCTGAGTTTTTTTCACGGCATGATCCTGCTGGCCGGCGTCGGCGCCTGGTTCCTGCTGCGTCTGGTCTGGTCGCCGCTTAGCATCGTTCGAGAAACAAGTGGCGTAAGCTTCCAGCTTGCGATGCCACTTTCTGCCGCAAGCTGGAAGCTTACGCCACGGAGACACCGGACAGTTATTTCTCGAACGATGCTCATTTCGTTTAACCGCGCCCCAACGGGAATCGCGTCAGCCAGCGGTCGGCAGTCAGCCCCGCCACGCACCAGGTTCTGGCTGGGCCTGGCCCTGGCCCTGCCCATCACCGCGCTGCTGGTCGCCGGCGTGCTGCATTTGAGCCGCCAATGCTACTGGCTGAATTTCCGCCTTTCTGCCGATCGCCGCAACCCGTGGGTCTACGCCCACACCTCCAGCGACATCAAGAACCTGGCCGATACCTTCCAGCGACTAGCGCAGGCCTCACCGGCTGGCCACCCTCTGATCATCCACGTCCTGACCCCGGACAACTACTGGCCGCTGCCTTGGTATCTGCGGCAATTCCGCCCCGAACATGTCGGCTACTGGGACGAGGCACGCGATTGGGCTCGCGATACAGCGAAATCGCCGGCTCCGGACGCGATAATCCTGACGGCCGACGTGCAATCGCAAGTCGACGCCGCCTTGCCCGCCGCGTACAACCAGCAGATGATGTTCGGGTTGCGTCCCGAGGTGCTGGTCCACGTTTATGTGCGGGAGGACTTGTGGGAGGCCTTCTTGGCGGCGCGTCTGACGCCGAGTGGCGTGGGCGGGGACCGCCAAGCAGCGGCGAGGGAATAAGCGTCGTCTTTCACTCCGAGGCGGCGGAAGATGTCGTGGAACCAGGGGTCTTGCTTGCGAACCGCAAATGGATCGGAACTTCATTCTCCGACGGGGCCGCAATGACATGGCAGCGAACGGTGATCGTCACGTAAAGGTGCGAGTTGTCTTCCGGATTCTTGTTGCGTTCGCGTTCGCTATGTCGCAAACGCAGTCGTGGGAGATAGTCGGGGCGGCCGAAGGCGTTGCCGCTCCGGCCGAAGCCGTCTGGCCGATGCCGCAGTGGGCGCGGGCCGAACCGGCGGAAGTGGGGATGGACGAGGGCAAACTGGCCCAGGCGCGCGACTACGCGTTGACCGGGGGCGGCTCCGGCTCCATCACGCGGCACGGGCGGTTGGTGATGGCTTGGGGCGATCCGCGGGCGCGGTACGATTTGAAATCGACCACGAAATCGTTCGGCTCGATCGCGCTGGGGCTGGCCATCAAAGACGGCAAGTTGCGGCTGGAGGACAAGGCCCGGCGGCATCACCCGGCGCTGGGCGTTCCGCCGGAGGAGAACGCGCAGACCGGCTGGCTGGACGAGATCACGATCCTGCACCTGGCGTCGCAGACGGCCGGGTTTGAAAAGCCGGGCGGCTACACCAAGCTGCTGTTCCGGCCGGGCACGCGGTGGGACTACAGCGATTCCGGCCCGAACTGGCTGGCAGAGTGCATCACGCTGGCCTACCGCCGCGACCTGGACGAGTGGATGTTCGAGCGCGTCTTCACACCGCTGGGCATCCAACGCAGCGACTTGACCTGGCGGAAGAACTCCTACCGGCCGGCGACGATCGAAGGCGTGGCGCGGCGGGAGTTCGGCGCGGGGATCCACGCCAACGTCGATGCGATGGCCCGCATCGGTTACCTGATGCTGCGCGAAG
>CAYPGE010000669.1:0-2048 GCA_964409865.1 uncultured Pirellulaceae bacterium | reverse complement strand
CTGCGAGCTGCGGTGCTATGAGCTTCCGGATGAGATCGCCAAGCAGGTTATCTTCTTTCGCGGTCAAGGCGAAGACTGTCCCTGCAGCTGCCTGCGAGACTTGCCGCAGATTCCCTTGGAACCCCGCTCACTGCCTGATCTGGCACAGCGATTCGGGCAATATCCTGCCCCCGTCCACTAGCACCAAACGGGATTTCGGGACACTTTGATGGCGCTTATGACGTCATGGTTTTCTGTGGCACGGCCTACTTGTTGGCCGTGTCCGCCGCACATACGGCCAACAAGTAGGCCGTGCCACACCGAAACCACAAATCCCGCGAATCTATGCCGCCGCGTCGTTGCAGCCGGCGGTTTCAGGGGCGAGAATAGGATCCCAAAGTCCCGCACATCTTCGGCGAGCATGGGAGCATACAGATGAAGCGTCGCGATTTCTTGGGCGTGGGTGTGGGTTCGGCGGTCGTGGCTACGTCGGTCAGTCCCTGGTCGGTGCTGGCGGCGTTGGGAGCGGATGCGTCGGCGCCGGGCGATGGGCTGGTCAGTCCGCGGGAGGTCAAGCTGCGGGTCAAGCCGGTGATGACCAACATCGTGCATAGCGGCGTCTGGGAAGGACCTTGCCGCTGGAAGTCGATCAGCGTCGAGGACGAGGCGAGGAACGCGGAAACGAGTTTCGCCAACTGGTCGAAGCAGCTGAAGGAGAAGGGACTGGGCCGGGCCGGCGATGTCGAATTGCTGGAGCCGGCGCACGTCAAGTTCGATGAGAAATTCGTCATCAGCGACGACCAGTGGGCTCACCTGGCGGCGGACAGCGACCAAACGGACGCCTACTTCGTCTACCCCTCCGGGTCGTCCGTGTCCGCCTACGAAATCGCGGCGCGGTTTGGCAAGCCGATCTTGCTCAAGGGTCTGGGCTGTCGCAACGTCGATATCGCCGCCTACACCAAGGCTCGGGGCAGCGAAGCGTTCGTGGCGGCGGACGAGGCCGAGTTCCAGCGCCAAATCAAGCTGCTGCGGGCGCGGAAGGTCTTTCGCGAGACCCGCGTGATGTTCCCGACCGACCGCGGCTTCCCCGCCGTCTGTTCGGTGGGCAGCATTTGGGACTTGCCGGATCTCCAAAAGCGGTTGGGAGTCGCGGTGACGATCATCCCCTATCGCGAGTTGGGCGAGCACATGGGCCGTACACTGGCCGACGCTGCGTTTGCGCAACGCGCGGAGCAGATGGCGGACGAACTGTTGCGCAAGGCGGACAAATCGTTCATCGACAAGCAGTACGTCGTCCGCAGCCTGCAGTTCTATCGCACGATTCGAACCTTGATGCAGCAGCACGCCTGCAATGCGTTTACGATCGAATGCTTCGAGTTCTGTTCCAGCCGGCTGCCGCACGAATGGACGATCACGCCGTGCCTGATCCACTCGCTGCAGTTGAACCAGGGTTTCGCGTCGTCCTGCGAAGGCGACCTGGGCTCGCTGCTGGCCATGCGGCTGTTGATGTCGGTCGCGGAGCGGTCGTGCCACGAGGGCAATTCCGATCCGCGCGAGGCCGGCACGTTTCGCATCAATCACAGCCTGCCCAGCATGAAGATGAACGGCTTCGACCAGCCGGACATTCCGTACCAGCTGGGCCGCTTCGTCTCGCTGGGCTGGGGCACGAAGGTCGTCGTGGACTTTATGAACAACACGGAGAAAACCGTCACGGTGGCGCGGGTCGATCCCACGGCCCGCAAGCTGCTGGTGTTGAAAGGCCAGCTGGTCGGCGCCAGCGGCTGGAACCAGGATCTGGTCGGCTGTTCGGTCGAAGCGGTGATCAAGCCGCCCGAAGGCCGTTGCGAGGAGTTCCTGAAAAAGCGGCTGGAATTCGGCAACCACCTGCAATGGGTCTACGGCGACTGGTCCGCTGAAATGCGCGAGGCCGGCCAGATGCTGGGCCTGGAGGTGGATGTGATTGCCTGACATGGACAATGCGCGCCGGGCAGTCACCAAGTTGATGTGCGATGCGCCTAGGAGTCTGTCCACGAATTACGTGACCCTTCCCTCGCCATCGTTTGGTCGCT
>CAYPGE010000668.1:0-2080 GCA_964409865.1 uncultured Pirellulaceae bacterium | reverse complement strand
ACCAGGCGGCCGACGTATTTCTTGGCGGCTTCCTGGCCCTGGGCGTCCGCCAGCAACGCCAGGTAGTCGTAGTCCTCCAGCCCGTCGCGGATGTTCTCCAAGCGGATCGAGCTGACCGGCCCGGCCGGCGTGGGGTACGTCAGGCAGCCGTCGCCCGTCATGTTCGCGACGCACGCCGGCTTCCAGTCGAGGTAAGGATCGCTGCCGTCGATGATCCGGTTCGGATGCCACAGGTTCACGTGCCAGAACAGCAGCCCATCGGCCTGAAAACCGTAGGTCATCCAGCCCAGCAGCCGGCCCTCGATCGACGGATAGTCCAGGGCGGCGAAATTCGCGTACGGATGCTGCGGTCCGCAGCACACGTACCACCAGACCTGCTTCCCCTGCTGACGCAAGCGGGCCGACAACTCCGGGTCGTAGACCGACGTCAGCGGACAGTACCAGTCCATGTAGTCCTGGTACTCCGGCGGCGTCGTGCGGCGTTTCTGGTACATGTAGCCGGCGGTCGTGAACGTGCTGACCTCCGGGTAACGCTGCTTGAGGAACGCGCAGATGCCTTTGATCAACTCGTCGTACTCCGGGCCTCGTTCATCAAAGCCGTAGAAGTACGCCATCTTCGACAACCCGTGCCGGCCCAGCTCCTCGACGTAGCCGTCCAGCCGTCGAGCGAGGTCCTCGCGGAAATCCGCCGGGTAGTCTTTCAGCTCCGCGTAGCACGTCCAGAGCGGTTTGCCCTGGGGACGCGGTACGAGGTTCAGAATGTTGAACGCCGTCAGGCCCCGATCTCGGGCGTACAGCAAGTCCGCAACGGCCGGCGGATCGGTGCGCGAGATGTCGTCCGGGTTGAGACGATGGGAGAGCATCAGGTCCAGGCACTGGCGGCGGAGCGCGGGCGTGATCTCGCCGTAGGCCGCTCGGGTAAACCCGTCCATCATGGCGAAGGCGGTCTTCATGCGCGGGGATCGCGGCAGTGCGAAGCGGCGGACCTGCACGCTGACGGGCAATTCGGTGGCGGGTGCATCCGCGGCGGTGACGACCAGCCGACCGCGATACGTCCCGGGAGCGACTTCCTCCGTAGCGTGGAAGTTGACCCACACCGTCTGGGTCCGCCCGCCGACGACCTCGAACGGGCGCAGCGGCAGCAAGACCTCCGGACACCAGTTGCCTTCGGCGGGGGCGGCAGGGTGACCGGAGGGCGTTTCCACGTAGACATAGCCGATCAGATGCGCTGTGATGGCCTCGGTCGGAAATGCCTCGCCGCGTTCGTTCGTCAGCGTGTCAAGGCTCACCTGGACGTTGCGGAGCGTCACGCGATCGGCCGTGGTGATCGCGAGTTGCAGACCCTCCGATTCGTTGCGGGCCAGCGAAACTGCCAGTTCCGGACGTCTACCGCCCGGTGGGTACTCGGTGGGATACACCTTGCGCATCGAATTCTCGCCCCACACGACATAACCCTCGCTAACCGGATTCTCCGGGCGCTCCGGGACTGTAACGGGAACCGTCAGGTCGAGCCGGGCTCCATCACCAGCCTGTCCAATGAGGCGCAGCTGAGCAGGCCGCAATTCCGCCGCATCCTGCCAGTCCCAAGCGATTGTCTCGCCGTGTCCCTGAGAAGACGCCATTTCCCGGCCGCCGGAATCCAAGAGCGCGGCCCGCCAATCGGCGGCTTGAGTCAGTCGGGCGCGGATGCGTTGCCCGTGGGGGCGGCGCGGGAAGTCGGACAGCACGCGGACGTGCGTGGCACGGAGGCCGCCGCGATCCAGGAACACATTGTCGAACCACGCCTTGCCCTTGGTGCGCCGCAGAAAGACATGCGCCCGGATCTCGCGGACCGGCTTTTCGGGGTGGTACACCTCGGCCGTATACTGCCAGCCGTGTGTGCCGCGTGTCCAGGCGGCGGTCTTGCCCCACCACGGCGTGCCATCGTCGTAGATCACGTCCAGAAACAGACAGTAGTCCCCTCCGCCCCCGACGTTCTCCGCCTTGCTCCAGCCGCCGACAATGATCGGCCGCTTGTCGGGCTGGTCGTAGCGGATCACTTGCGCGATCCCCATTCCTTCCTGGTCGCCCGTCGTTTCAC
>CAYPGE010000667.1:0-2109 GCA_964409865.1 uncultured Pirellulaceae bacterium | reverse complement strand
TCCGCAATCAGGTTCTCGGCGGCGCCCACCAAGCGGCGTTGGCCGCCAGGCGCGTCGGCCAGTTGGCGATCGATCTCGACGTGCCGCAGGATGCCTGCCAACGCCGCCGCTCGCACGCCATCGATTTGCTGGGG
Organism: uncultured Pirellulaceae bacterium; assembly: GCA_964409865.1. Classification (GTDB taxonomy): domain Bacteria; phylum Planctomycetota; class Planctomycetia; order Pirellulales; family Pirellulaceae; genus Anammoximicrobium. Next base: position 1,975 of record CAYPGE010000667.1, on the reverse strand, counting down.
ACTGGCCAACTCGTCCAGCATGACTTTCAGCGACTCGATCTTCGGCACGGAGGCCCGCTTCCTGTCGCCCACCAGCAAGGCATCCTGGGAATTGAGTTGCCCCAGCAGCAACATGGCGTTACATCGCACCGCCGGATGGTAGTTGCCCCGAATCAGGGAGATCATGGCCTGGTACGTGATATCTACCAAGAAGTCGTGAACTTGCAGCAAGGGAGGCTCCTGCAGCGTGTTGATGGACAGCGCCCGCAGGAACTTGACCCGGAAATCGGGCCAATCGCCGATGTGCTTGGGATGCGTGAGCAGCGCAAAGTAGTAGCGCGTGTAATAGTTCTGAAGGTAGTTTTTCGTCTCCTGCGAATCGAACGGCTCTGAACCTCGCAGGATCGCTTCCTTCCTGATGTCCAGATCGTTCCTTTTTTTCTTGTCCTGAGGCGTGTCGCCCAGGGCCCAAGCCGGCAGGGGCATGACTTCGTACTCCGCCACTTCGCCCGCCGCTTGATCTGCCGGCTCGCTTGCTGCTTCGTCGGCTGCCCGGAGACCGGCTGGCAGCACGAGACACACCACCATCAACACCGCGGTCAGCGACCGCAACCAGAACTGCCAACTGAGTAGGAACATGCTTTTCTCCCGGAAATGGCTGCCCGCAGCAACGGATGCAGGCCGCGTGAGGGGGCTCAAACCACCGGATCCGACCGGCTTCTCCGGACTGTTCGCCTTGCCCCCATGCCTTTATCATTTCGTGCAGACGGCAGTCTGTCAACCTAAACGGTTCTCCTTGACCATTTTGCGTTTGTCGCTGACGTGGGCTTGCCGCCTGCCCCGGCAAGCTAGAACATATAGCAATCATGACAGAACTTGCGGGTCCCGAAGCCATCCAGCGGTCGCGTACTATCCTGCGGCAGAAACTGGAGAGCCTGCAGCGCAGCGGCGTCCAGCAGCTCCCCAGACCGCCGCAGCGTATCCTGCCGATCGTGCAGGAAGTAGCAGTCGTAGCAGAGCCGCCGCCGGAACGGCCGCCAGGGTCCGTGCGGCCCAGCCGACCAGCTGCAGCGCCGGTTCGCCCCGCCGCAACGCCGGCGGCGGCCAGTCCGCCTCGGGCCGCATCAGCCGGACCGGTCGTTCCCGCCGCGCCGCTGGCGCCGGACCAGCGGACGGAGGCGCTGGCAGCACTCCGCCAACAGGTGGCCGTCTGTCGCCGCTGTGCCGAACTGGCCGAGAAGCGGACGCAGACGGTGTTCGGAGCGGGCAATCTACAAACGCGGCTGTGCTTCTTGGGCGAAGCGCCCGGAGCGGATGAAGACCGCCAGGGCGAACCCTTCGTGGGTGCGGCCGGCCAGTTGCTCAGCAAGATCATCGCTGCCTGCACGCTCCGGCGCGAAGACGTGTACATCCTGAACGTGCTCAAGTGCCGTCCGCCCGGCAACCGCACGCCGATGCCCGAAGAAGTGGCCAATTGCCGCGCCTTCTTCGAGCGGCAATTGGAGATCATCCAGCCCGAGTTCATCTGCTGCCTGGGCGCCGTGGCGGCGCAGACCCTGCTGCGAACCACGCGCCCCGTGGGCCAGTTGCGGGGCAAGTTCCATGACTATCGCGGCAGCAAGGTCGTGGTTACCTACCATCCTTCCTACTTGCTCCGCACCCCGGACATGAAACGCCACACCTGGGACGACATGAAGATGCTGATGCAAGCCATGGGGATTCCGATTCCGCGTCCGTGAGCGAGTGGTCCGGAAGCCCGGTTTCTGCTTTGAAAAGCCGGGCTTCTCGTTTGGCCACGTTTCTTCAACTCCCGGCTTCCCGCAGCCGCCGGCATTCATCGGCAAAGGCAACGACGTTCTCCCAAGGCGTTTCTGGCTGGATGCGATTGCTGGGCATGAAAACCGTCCGCCGATCGCCGGCGACCACATCGGCCAAGCGGCGGACTTCCCGGCGGACATCCTCCACAGTGCCGAAGGGCAAGGTCTGCTGCACGCAG
>CAYPGE010000666.1:0-2146 GCA_964409865.1 uncultured Pirellulaceae bacterium | reverse complement strand
ATTCGCTCTCGTCTGACGAAAGCACACAGTGGTTGCGGCCGAAGGCCGCGCCGGTCAACCGCAGTCCCTGGCGGCCCCTGAGAATCGCTACAGTCCCTTCTTTCAGCCCCCTTGGCGGCAGCGAAGATATTGGCTCTCAGCTTGTTCCCCGTGTGCGGTTGCCCTACAATGCCTTCGAGTCAAAAGCCGCGTCTCCGCGCCAAGAGAAAAGGCAACGGCCGCCCATGCCCAGAAAGCTGATCATCGACTGTGACCCAGGGATCGACGACGCGGTGGCCCTGTGTCTGGCCCTGTTCGACCCTCGGCTGGAAATCCTGGCCGTGACCGCCGTCGAAGGGAACGTCTCCGCGGCGCAGGTGAACGTGAACGTCCAGGCGGTCATCGACTACTTGGATCCGCCGCGGTCACCGCGTTTGGGATCCGCTACGCCCTGCGAAGCTCCCCCGGCGGCGGACGTGCGGCGATTGCACGGCGACAACGGCTTGGCCAACCTCGATTTGCCCTTGGCGCAACTGCACCATCAGCACCCCTCGGAGAAGATTATTTGCGACGAAGTACGTTCCGCGCCGGAACAGGTCACGCTCCTGTGCCTGGGGCCGCTGACCAATCTGGCCCGCGCCTTCCAGCGGGATCCGTCGCTGCCCCTGCTGGTGGATCATGTGATCATCTCCGGCGGCAGCCTGGGATGCATCGGCAACGTGACTCCGGCGGCCGAATTCAACATGTTCTACGATCCGCTGGCGGCCCGCGCCGTGTTCCGCTCGGCGACCACCCGCACCCTGATTCCGCTGGACGTGGGCGAACAGGTCAAATTGACGCTGGACATCGTCGAGCAGTTGCCCAGCGAGTCGACGCGGGCGGGCCGACTGCTGCGGCACCTGGTCCCGTTCGCCTTCCGGGCCTACCGGCAGCAACTGGGACTGGAGAGCATCTTCCTGCAAGATGTGGTGGCCCTGACCGCCGTGCTGCACCCCGAGTTGTTCGAGACGGAGGAAATGGCGGGCGACGTCGAGACCATCGGTGAATTGACGAAAGGGGCCACGATTTTCGATCGCCGCAGTCAGGCTCCGGGACGGTCCAACATGGCGGTGGCGACCGAGGTGGATGCGGTGGCGGTCAAGGACAGCATTCTCCGCGGGATCGCCGAGGCGGGCCGGGCGACGTGAGCGGCGTTTGAGAAATACCGGTCCAGAGTTTGTTGCCGATCATCACACGGAGTGTGATGGCTACTTTGTCAGAGCCTCGGAGTGTGATGGCTACTTTGTCAGAGCCTCGGAGTGTGATGGCTACTTTGACGGGGCGACGGTCATTTCTCGAACGTTGCCATCACGGGGACAGTTTCATGAATTCGTTGCCTGAGGCCGGACGCGCGCCATTCCAGCCGGGCACGCTGTGGCGGCAGTTGCTGACCGTCACGCAGCGGGCCTTGCAAAGCGGCGTCTTGCAGCCCATCCCCACCGACTTTCTGTACCTGGACGACGGCGGCATCCGCTTCCTCGTGCGCCTCGTGCGGCATCTGGCCCGTAAGCCCCGGCCGTCAAGTGCCGAGTCGCCGCAGGCCGCGCCGCGCCGGAATCCCTTCCTGCCGTACGATCCCGAGTTGTACGTGGCCGATGCGTCGTCGCAGCACGTCTGCCTGCTGAACAAGTTCAACGTCGTCGAGCACCACCTGCTGATCGTGACGCGGACGTTCGAAGAGCAGGAAACGCTGCTGACGCGGCAGGATTTTGAGTCGCTTTTCAGGTGTCTGGCCGAGTACGAGGGACTGGGCTTCTACAACAGCGGCATGGTGGCCGGGGCCAGCCAGCCGCACAAGCACCTGCAACTGGTGCCGCTGCCGCTGGATCCTGCCGGCCCCGCGCTGCCGATCGCGCCGGCCATCGACTCGGCGGAGGTCACCGCGGACGTGCGCAGCCTCGATGCGTTGCCCTTTCCGCACGCCATCGTCGCCCTGGAGGCCGGCGCCGGCGCGGAGCCGAAAGCCGCGGCAACCCAGGCGATCGATCGGTATCCGCGACTGTTGTCCGCCATCGGCATCGACGTGCCTGCCGCCCGCGACCGGGTAACGAAGCCTTACAACCTGCTCGTGACGCGGCGGTGGATGCTTGCCGTGGGAAAGGGCTGGACTGCTGCAGCGGGGCAGCAG
>CAYPGE010000665.1:0-2188 GCA_964409865.1 uncultured Pirellulaceae bacterium | reverse complement strand
CATGACGCACGGCCTCGTCGATCTCGTCACCAGCGACGCGCAGCGAACGCTCGATGGCTTCAATATTCTTGCCGCTGCCCCGCACGTGGCAAGCGGTGCCGTCGCAGACGCGGATCAAGTGCCGGCCGCGGCGCTGCAGGTGAAACTGTGCGTAAAACGTGGCCACGCCGTACAACTGATTCAGCGGGATCAGCGTCCGCTCCGAGATGGCCCGCAGCACCTCGCGAGGCAGATATCCATAGGCATCTTGGGCCCGCTGCAGAATCGGAATCACCGCCCCCTTGCGACCCTTGAACTCCTCCAGGATGTGATCCAGCGGCGCGAGGTCCAGCGGCTCCTCCGCCGGCCGCGTGACGCGAGTCGATCCATTGCCAGACGCATTCATGCCCCACTGCTCCTCATGCGGCCCGCAGCCGCAGCCAAACGCTCGTAGTGCCGGCTGGAGCCGGTCCCAACTGCCTAAAGGCGGCACTACCAGCGTGCTTGTACCCCAGGGTCCGCCGCTGTCAAGTACTCCCAAGGGACCGCCGCCAAGACATCGAAATGGGTCCATCCCAGGGGGCAGACGCCTTCCGTGCCATGTCAACGCAACCGCTGGGGGACTTTGTCGGCAGGGATCACGCCAGGGAGGGCAAGGGACGTGGCTACCGAAGCGATAAAACGCCAGCGCGGTTTGTGCCATCTTAGGCGATCGGGACCGGCCTTGCCAAGCCCCCGTGCGCCCGACGCGAAAAGATTGTTGCAGGCGGCATTTTACGCAAATTTGCCTTGCTTTTTGGAGAGGCTTGACGCCGCTAAGGTGTCCTACTCGGGTTTAACAACAAAGCGGTAACCGGCGTCACGGATGGTCAAAAAGTGTCGAGGGGCGGCGGGGTCGGTCTCGAAGATCTTGCGCAAGCGGCGGATGAACTGGTCGGGGGCCCGCGTGTTGATGGCGCCCGGCAAGCCCCACACCTTTTCCAGCAACTCGCTGCGGGGAATGACTCGCCCCTCGTGTTCCACAAAGTACCGCAGGAGGCTCATTTCCAGTTGCGTCATCCGCACCGGCTCGCCGGAAACGGTCACCTCGAACGTCTCGAAGTTGATCCGGGCGCCGCCGAATTCGCAATCCCGGATCCGATTGCCGGCCGCCAGCCTTTTTCCGCGACCGTGAAAGGTCAGCAAGTTCCTGACGCGGGCCAGGAACTCGTCCAAGTCAAAAGGCTTGGTCAGGTACTGATTCGCCCCGGCCTCGAACCCCCGTGTCCGGTCTTCGGTCAGCGTGCGGGCGGTGAGAATCAGGATCGGCAACTCCATGTCCCGCGAGCGAATCTCTTCACACACCGCGTAGCCGCTCATGCCGGGCAGCATCAAATCCAGGACGACCAGGTCGACGGATTGCGGAGATTCTTCCAGCAACTGCAGAGCCGACGGACCATCGCCCAGGATCGTCACCTGGTAGCCCTCGGCCAGCAGATTGTACTTGATCCCCAGCGCCAGGTGCTGTTCATCTTCCACGACCAGGATGTGAACTTGTTCGGCCATGACGAAGTCTACCCTTTCCAGGCGGCTGCCCCCGCAGGTTCGGCGGCGTCAGGCGGCACGTGCTCCGCGAGCGCCGGCCGGCCGGGCAAGCGGACTTCGAACACCGTCCCCGGTCCGGATTTGGGGTACCGCACATGCACCCGGCCGCGGAGCTGGTGCAACAGCGTGCGCACGATGTACAGGCCCAACCCCGTGCCTGGCTTGTCGCGCTCCAACTCCAACCCCAAACGCTCGAAGCGGCGGAAGATCCGTCGCCGCAAATGAAAGGGGATGCCGCGGCCATTGTCTGCCACCTGGACCAGCACCTCCTCCATTCCACCCGGCCCGGCGGTGACGTCCACGCGTGGCGGGGCGCCGGCATACTTGACCGCGTTATCGATCAGGTTGCGAAAGATGATTTCCAAGTCCAACCGGCGGCCGCGCACCCAGCAGGGCTGCAACGCCAACTGGACCGTGTCGGCCGGCACCCGATAACTCAAACATACGGCCTCCGCACACTCGCGGAGCAGGCTGCCCAACTCGATCTCCTCCAGCGGACCGTCCCCCGGCACGGCTTCCAGACGGCCGGCCGTCAACAGCTGGTTGATCAAGCGGTCCAGCCGTTCCAAGTCCTCCAGCATAAAGCGATAGAAATCCGCACGCTCCGCTTCGGTGACTTGATGCC
>CAYPGE010000664.1:0-2237 GCA_964409865.1 uncultured Pirellulaceae bacterium | reverse complement strand
GGGGGCTAACGCCACCCCGCTCGCCACGCCAAGATGCGCGCGTGACGCGCGCATCATACCGACTGAGACTCTAAAACCTCTTTTGGGGTCCGGCCCGAGCCTGCGTTGCTTGACTTTCGGCCCCGTGAATTCGATACTTGCCGCTGGTCTTTCTGGAGGTGGCGGCATGATTCAACGGCGAGCGGCAATTGCGGGCTTTCTGGTTCTTCTTGCTTGGGTGGGCTACTGTTGGCCGTTGGCCACGGGCGGCGAGCCGTCGCCGCCTGCCGCGACGGCCGCCGGCGACGCAGCGAGCGTGTCGGCAACCGCCCCGTCAACTCCCCAGCCCGGCGTCGTCTGGCCGCTGATCATTCTGGGCATCGGCATGGCCATCGTGCTGGGGCTGATCATCGTCGTCAAGATCAATCCGTTCATTACGCTAATCGTGGCTGCCATGGCGGTCAGCGTTCTGGCGGTGGCCCTGTTGGGCGAGGGCCAATGGGCCGATTCGATTGCGCGCGTCGCCACGTCCTTCGGCTCGGCGGCCGGCAAAATCGGCATCGTCATCGGCATGGCGGCGGTGATCGGCAAGTGCATGTTGGACAGCGGGGCGGCCGACCGCATCGTCCGCACGTTCCTGCGGCTGTTCGGCGAGAAGCGGTCGCCGCTGGCCTTGACAGCCAGTGGGTGGGTTCTGGCTGTCCCCGTCTTTTTCGACACGGTCTTCTACTTGCTGGTCCCCTTGGCGCGTTCGCTGTACCGCCGCACCCACCGCAATTACTTGCTGTACATTCTGGCGATCGGCGGCGGCGGAGCGATCACGCACACGCTGGTCCCGCCGACTCCGGGCCCGCTGGTGATTGCCGCCACGCTGGGAGTCGATGTGGGCTTCATGATTCTGATCGGCGGCCTGGTGGCGCTGCCGTCGGCCGCTGCCGGACTGACGTTCGCGTACTTTGCCAATCGTTGGATGCCGGTCGCCATGCGGCCGATCGGCGACCAGCCCGATCCGGAACCGTTGGACGACGCGCAACTGCCGCCGTTGTGGCTGAGCATCCTGCCCGTGGTGCTGCCCGTGGTGTTGATCTCGATGAACACAATCGTCGAGGCGTCGGCCAAGAGCCTGATGCGGCCGCAATTGCAGCAGGCGGGCATTGCGCGACCGCAACAGGAGGAGCAACTGGCCAAGTGGCTGCGGTCGCCGGGCGAAATCGCGTCGCCTGCCGCTCGCCACTTGGCCCAAGCGTCGGGCCTGACGAACATGGTTGGCAACGCGAATTTTGCCTTGCTGTTGTCCTGCTTGGTCGCCGTGGCGATGCTGGTCAAGCAGCGGCGGTTGGCGTTGCCGGAAATGGCCAAAGCGGTCGAGGTGGCGCTGATGAGCGGCGGCGTCATCATCCTGATCACGGCCGCCGGCGGGGCCTTCGGCGACATGCTGAAGGTGGCCAAGGTGGGCGAGGCGATTCAGCAGTTGTTTGCCGGAGCCGGCGGGAGCGGCGGATTGCTGCTGCTGGTCCTGGGCTTTGCCATCGCCGCCGTGCTGAAGACCGCTCAAGGCTCCAGCACCGTGGCCATGATCACCGGTTCGGCCATGTTGGCCGGGATCGCCAGTCCCGAATCGCTGGGCTTCCATCCGGTGTATCTGGCGACCGCGATCGGCGGCGGCTCGTTGGTCGCATCGTGGATGAACGACAGCGGCTTCTGGATCGTCGCCAAGATGAGCGGGCTGACGGAAATCGAGGCCCTGAAGTCGTGGACGGTGATGCTGGTCGTGCTGGGCGCCTTCAGCCTGGCGATGACGATGTTACTGGCCATCGTGCTGCCGATGGCGTAGGAAGGGCAATGGGAGATTCGCCATGAAACGGAACCGTATCGTTGGGCTATGCGGGCTGCTGAGCCTCGCCTGGACGGCCGCCTTGCCGGCTGCCGATTCCTCGTCTGCCCCGGAGACGTTCCAGAATTCTCTGGGCATGAAGTTCGTCCGCATCCAACCAGGCAGCTTTCGCATGGGCAGCGAGACCGGGGATTTCGACGAACGACCGGTCCATCCGGTTGCCATTACGCGGCCTCTTCTGATGGGGACCACGGAAGTGACCAACGCTCAGTTCCAGCAGTTTGATCCCGAACACCGCCGGATGCGCGGCAAGCTGGGCTTTTCGAAAGACGACGACGAAGCAGTGGTGTTTGTCAGCTGGCTCGAAGCCACGGCCTTCTGCCGGTGGCTGTCCGAGAAAGAAGGCAGGCCCTACCGGCTGCCG
>CAYPGE010000663.1:0-2313 GCA_964409865.1 uncultured Pirellulaceae bacterium | reverse complement strand
ACAACAGGTCGCCTATATGACAGACGCCCCCGCGGAAGTCGTTCGGCACAACCTTGACAGCGGTCCTGCCCAAGCCAGACCCGCAAGGCGCGGCCGGAACCCATCGCGCAGGGAAGCGCCACCGCAATCCTTCGACGCCTCCCGCGGGAACGAAGGCCCCCTTGGACCGCCGCTCGAGCAGCAGCGGATCGAAGCGGGTAGGAACCCCACATCACCGCCGATGCAGTCTTCCGGCACAGCGGCCATGTTTCCTGACGCCAACCCCTTCGCGGCAGGCTTTGCGGCGCCGATGGATAGTCCCTGGCAACGTCCCACATGGACGCCCGATATGACCGCGACGCTGCTGACAAACGGGAATGCGACATCTACGCCGGCCAACGGCTCGAACGTGCCGGCAAGCGGGGACGCCGGAAGAATCGGACCTCGGCTCGACGCTTCGGCCGTGCCCGCGTCGTCGTTCCGTTAGAACTCGCCCGCTTGGCAGGTCGCAAGCCGAGAAACCCGCCCCGCCAAATCTTTGGTCTCGCAGCTGCCGGCTTCTGTGACGACCGCGTTACTTCGGCCGCACCTGCTCGACGATTCTGTTCGCGCGTTCGGCAACCTCCGCCTGGGTCTCCGCCACGTCCTGGGCCTCGGCGGGATCCGTGTACAAATCGTACACCTCCCAAGGCCCGCCAGCGGTGGAACGAACGGCTTTCCAGTTGTCCAAACGCACGGCTTGCCCCCAGCCCCCGCTGTGCTTCTCCCAGTACAAAGGAGATGCCGGCAACGGTGAGCCAGAATCCGACTCGCCCCGCAGGGTGCGGACGACGGACACGCCGTCGATCCCCTTGGGGCGGTGCCAAGTGCCCGTCAGGTCGGCCAGCGTCGGCAACGCATCCCACATGCCGAAGGGCAGATCGCATTCGCAGCAGTCCATGCGGAAACACGACGACCAGTGGACAATCAGCGGGACGCGGATTCCCCCTTCGTACAACTCGCCCTTCCTGCCCCGCAAACCAGCCGTCGACGCAAACCGATCCTCGGCGGCTCCGAGGGGGCCGTTGTCGCTGGTGATCACCGTGATGGTCCGAGAAAGCAAGCCACGATCACAGAGCCTGCGGACGATTCGGCCAATGTACCCATCGACACGTGTCAACATGGCCGCCCGAACTTTGTCCGCCGTTGGCCAGTTCTTGCCCGCGTAGGTTCCGAAATCGGGAACTTCACTCCCGTCGCCCGACATGGCCATCGGAAAGGCAACCATCAGGAAGAAAGGCCGTTTCCACGCGGTATCGATAAACCGTTTCGCCGATTCCACTATCAGGTCCGGAGCGTATTGCGCCTTCGCCCCGCCTTGATTGCCGGACAGCGGAATTTGTTCGCCGTTCTGCCACAAAGTCTCCGGGTAGTAGTCCGCGGCGCTGGCGTCGTCCAAGTAGCCGTAAAAGGTCTTGAAGCCCTGACTGTGCGGGTGTCCCGCGGTCGCGACCGGGCCCGCGCCCCAGACACCAAACAGTCCCGTCTCGTAACCTCCCTGGTAGAGCGTCTCGGCCAAGGTGCAATCCTCTTTGCGCAGCGCGACCCAAGTGTCGCCAACTTGCGTACCACGCGCTGTCAGCCTGCCGCTGAGCAGCGTCCCGCGCGACGCGACACTCTCCGGCGCGCCGGCGTAGAACTGGGTGAAACGCGTTCCGCGGGCAGCCATCAAGTCCATCACCGGTGTGTGAATCTCCTTCTGGCCGTAGCAGCCCAAGTCGCCATAGCCCACATCATGCAAGAGAAACAGTACGACGTTGGGGCTGCGGCCGTCCGCGATCCGCACTTGGCGATTGACCTGCTCCAAAGCACGACGGTTCTCTTCGCGGATTCGAGTCAGGATCGGGTCCGCTTCTCGCAGGATTTGGTTGGCGGTGTCGCGATCTTCGTCCGTGACGTCGTCGGCGGAGTCCAGAGCCTCCTTCAACTTCCTCACCAGTGCATCCTGGAGGCCCTCGTCGCGGGCGGCTGGCTGTTTTGCCGTTGGACGGCGCGATGGAGTCCCGGCACTGCCGGCAGGGGCCTTCTTGGTTTGGGCGAAAAGCAGCGTCGGAGACCCTGCAGCAAGGATGATCGTCAGCACAATCACAGTGATCCAGACTCGTCGCGACCCCATGACATCCCTCCTCGTAAAGGCAACGTCAGCACCACGAAACTCGACCTTTGACGCAAGTTGGATATTTGAGAAGTTTGGCTCGTCGGCAGAATTTGTGGGTCATGCGGCGAGAGAAACGGTGAGAAAGCGGACTGAAGACAGTGTTTGCTGAGACTGGGGGACCAGTCCCCCAGACCCCC
>CAYPGE010000662.1:0-2331 GCA_964409865.1 uncultured Pirellulaceae bacterium | reverse complement strand
TAGGCGCTCGCCTGGTCGCTGATCCCATACGCAGCCCCGGCGTCGCCGTCCTGCTGAATTGGATCGTCTGGCTCAGCAACTCGCCCGAGGCCCAGACCCTGTTGACCAACTCGCTGGAGCACCTGCTCTCCGGCGCCTTGCTCAACGCCGATTCGTGTGCGATCCGTCCGTTGCAGATACCGCACGAGGTGCAGCAGCCGGCCCCAATGCCGGTGCGGCTGGCAGTGATCGCGCGGCCGGCCTACGCTGGCAAGACAGTCGTGCTGACGGCCCGGCTCACTCGCGCACAAGGGACTGTTGTGGGACCAACGGTCGAAGTCAGGGCTACGCTGAAGGCGGCCGGGAATGACGCAGCGTACTCACGTGTGGGCGCCACCATCGACATTCCGGACGGCGACGATTGCGACAGTTGCCTCATCGTGGACGGCGTCGTGGACGGGGTAAGCGTGAAACCCCTGCGGGTGCCGCTCGCCTTGAACGGCCGTGCCACGGCCCGTTTGGCTGCCGCTCAGGCGGAACGGGGCCGACTGCTGCGGCCGGCGTTTGCTGGCCTTCACGGAGACTACGATGCCGAGCCGCGGACCAAGGACGGACGGGTCGACATCGACCGCCTCTTCCAGCAAATCGAGGCCGCCCACCTGGATATGTACGACTTCCTGATCTGGCATGCCCCGAACGATTGGGACGATTTCCAGGTCTTCCTCGCCGAGGCGCATCGGCGACGGTTGAAAGTATGGGTGACGCTGGTCCCGCCCAGCGAACCGCCAGCCTCCGCCCCCTTCGGCCTCGACTATGTGCGTTGGGCGGACGAAATCGGCCGGCTGTCCAAACGCTATGACAATCTGATCGCGTTGGTGATCGACGACTTCTGGTCGGACGAGAACCACTCACTGTTCACGCCCAGGTACATTGCCCGTCTGGTCGAAACGCTCCGCGGCCACAACCCCAAGTTGGCGTTCCTGCCCACGCTGTACTGGAACACGATCGGCGACGCCGAGTTCATGAAGAGTTACGGATCGCTGCTGGATGGCATCGTATTTCCGTACGCCGACCTGGAATCCACGGAGTCGCTCCCGGAGCAGTTGGCCGCCTGCCGGAAGTGGCTCGGCCCTGACAAGCTGCTGTTGATCAACATCTACGCTTCGGGGTCGTCCGGCACCAAAGAACCGGGCCCGCGCAGCCCGAAGTACCTCCGTGACATCCTGGGCATTTCCCGGCAAGCGTGTGATGGGATTCGGCTGTATTGCCTGCCCAAGAACGACTTTGACGACGCCCGTTTCCGCGTTGTGGCGGAACTGTTCGGGAAATGGAGCAGCCAGGAGACCGACCGCCGAAAGTGAGATTCGGCTGCACATCTCGCATGGTTGACTCCCAGCCGTGCTGTCTGTGATCTGTGGCAACGAGTTGCCGAAGGACGCCGTCCGTTGCATGGAAGCCGGCCGATGCGGCGGCGGGGAGCCTGAATGCGGCACGGACGAAACCGCCGACTGAATGGGCCTGCGGAGTTCTTTCTTAGCGGTCGGGAATAAATCGGCCACTTCAAGCGTCTTATCTTTCAGACGCGTGCCGAGGATTCTTGCGAACCTTTCCGGACGGTACGTCGTCTTACTTGTCAGTGGCGGAGATGACCCGCCAGCGGTCCGAAGGCCGCTTTGAGGAGGAGATGCCAAAAATGATGTCCTTGTGGTCGAGTTACATTCGCGAACAGAAATGCACGGGGCATTTCGCCGGTCAACCGGCGAATACCCTCCCCGTGCGCCACTGGCGCTTGTGACACTCGGCCATCGAAGTAGCGGGACTTTTGCCAAAGCCCGGTGTCACCAAGACGCCGGGCTTTTTTTGTTGGGCTGGTAGCTGAGACGGTGTAGCGCCGGTCTGAAGAGCCGGAGAGGAGGGTTCGAGCACCTCCCAGCCCACTGCGCTCGACGTTCGCGCACACTGTGCCCCGTCCAGCGGATCGGCGCTGGGACTACGAATCCCGGTAGGGTCTGGGTTCGACTCCCCCACGGGGTACTTGATCAGAACGTGGCGAAGCCTGGGATCGCGCGGGGTACCCGCTGGCGGGCCCGGGGACCAGGAGACCGCCGGTTCGGGCACCGATCGGCATGGATGCCGGATTGGTCGCGGCCGTTCTGACTGGAAACAAGCGGGCAGAGGTGCAGATGGTAGCACGCCGGCTTCGGGAGCAGGAGCGGTGTTGGTTGTTTGCGGCATCCGCCGCGGGCGGTTCGACTCCGCTCTTGCCCGACTTGGCGGGGTAGTCGAGGGCTGGTGGCCCAGACGCGGCTGATAACCGAGTAGCGCTGAGTTCGATTCTCAGGACTACCACTG
>CAYPGE010000661.1:0-2340 GCA_964409865.1 uncultured Pirellulaceae bacterium | reverse complement strand
CACGGACTACGCGCAAGCCCCGTAACTTGCGTTGTCGGGCTGCGAGTTACGCCCGTTTACGCCCGCGAGGCAATTCGTCACACTCTAAGTGTGTGATCAGGAGTCCTCGGCCGAAAAGAAGCCCGGCTTTTCCGAACGAACTGGACGCCTACAACGGCGCAACATCCCAACCCCGATTGGGCCGCCGACAAGCGGTGGCCGGATCGATTCTGAGACCACGAAAATGAGGAGCAACGCATGACCAACGAGAGATTCCGTCGTCGATTCCCATATTGCTTGCTGGCTGCCGGACTGGCCGTTCTGGGCCTGCTCTCTGGCAGCGGGTCCGCCGCCGAGACCAAGGCTCGTCAGAAACTGGGCAGGGTGCTGATGCCGATCGGCGATGCGACCGAGGCCATGGATACCTTGTATCCGTTCTTTCGGCTGGCGGAAGAAGGTTATGAAGTCGTCGTGGCCGGCCCCGAGGCGCGGCTGTACCATATGGTGCTGCACGAAGTGCCGCCCAACAGCAACGTGCCGTGGGACATCACCCAAGAGACGCCCGGCTATCACATCCAGGCCGTCGTCGCGTTCCGCGACGTCAAGCCGGAGGAGTACGTCGGCCTGTTCCTGTCCGGAGGCCGCGCGCCGGAGTACCTTCGCTACGACAAGGAGCTGATGCGGATTACCCAGCATTTTGTCAAGAAAAACAAGCCCATCGCGGTCGTCTGCCACGGCATCGAAATCATCGCGGCGGCAGGCGGACTGCAGGGCGAACGGCGGGCCACCACCGTGGCAAAATGCGAACTGGACATCACCCAGACCGGCGGCGTGTACGTCAACGAGCCGTTTGTGGTCGACGGAAATCTGGTCAGCGCCGGCACTTGGCACAACTACGACACGCCGTTTTTCAAGACCTTCGTCCAAAAGATGCGGGAGTTCACAGCCCCATGAGCGAAAACCAGAAACCAACTGGACCTTGGATCGTCAGCACGACCGCCGCGACCTTTGAACGCGACGTCATCCAGCGGTCGAACGAGGTCCCCGTCGTGGTGGACTTCTGGGCGACCTGGTGCGCCCCGTGCCGAGCCTTGGGACCGATCCTGGAAAAACTGGCGGAAGAGTACGCGGGACGGTTTGTCCTGGTCAAAGCCGACACGGACCAATTGCCGGATGCAGCGTTTCAATTCCGCGTCGAGTCGATTCCCGCCGTGTTTGGCGTCGTGGCAGGCGAGGTCGTCGATTTCTTCGCCGGAGCACTGCCCGAATCGCACGTTCGGACCTGGCTGGACCGACTGCTGCAGACAGCCCTCCTGGCGCAAGCCCAGCGGTGCGAGGCTGCCGATCCCGCACAGGCCGAACGCCACTATCGAGAGGTTTTGGTCCAGCAACCCGACAACCCGACTGCGCTGATCGAATTGGGACGGCTGCTCGTGGAACACGAGCGGGAGGACGAGGCCAGGGCGATTCTTCGGCAACTGGAGTCACGGGGCTTTTTGGAGCCTGAAGCCGAGAAACTCAGGGCCGCCCTGGAACTGAAGGAAAAGGGCACTGCCGACGTGACGGCCCTGCGCCAAGCCGCCGAGGCAAAACCCGGCAACCTGGGACTGCAATTGAAATTGGCTGAGGCCCTGGCGGGCAGCGGGAGTTACCAGGAGGCGCTGGACATCTGCCTGGCGCTCGTCGAACGGGATCGGCGCGGAGTGGGCGAACAGGCGCGGCAGGCCATGATTGACATCTTTCGCGTCCTGCCGGAGGAATCGAGCCTCGTGAACGATTACCGCCGCAAGCTGGCGATGCTGTTGTATTGAGCTTGGTAGGTTGGGACTCCGTCCCGAGCCCTTCGGGACAGAGTCCCAACCTACGTCGGATCACGCTGATCGTGACTGCATCTGCCGCTGCAGGGCCTCCTTGACGCCGACGTACGCCAATCGCGACTTGAGGCAACTCTGCCGGAAGGCTTCCGGCCGCGAAACGCCCGCCAAACGCAACACCTCGACCCCACGGTTGCGGAAACTGAGGTCCCCGGCAGCGAACCAGTCTTGGCCTGGCAGGATGTCGATTTCGATCGAATCAAAGCTGTCCAGGCCAACCGACGAATGCTCGACCGGCGGCCAGCCCTTCTGGATCATGACTCGGCGATTGGTCAGCGTGTAGCACCTGCCGACGCGAGGCATGACGCGCCAGAAACACAACAGCGCGGCAAAGGGGCCGGACAGCAAGGCGAGCAGGTTGCCGAGCCGGAAAATGTAGATGTCGGGCCAGCGGAGACCGTACCATCTCCCCAGAGAACGGCCTGACGAGAAAGCGGCAATGGAAGGCCAGACGGTCATCACGGTGACCTCGGCCGATTCGGCCGCA
>CAYPGE010000660.1:0-2383 GCA_964409865.1 uncultured Pirellulaceae bacterium | reverse complement strand
TGACCACTGACAAGTGACCACTGACAAGTGACCACTGACAAGTGACCACTGACAAGTGACCACTGACAAGTGACCACTGACAAATGACCACTGACCACTGACAAATGACCCTCTTCCTGTGCCTTCTCGCCTCGGCGACCCGCGGCATGCACGAGTCCGCGGTTCCTGAAGGCCGGATTCTGCTTTTTTCGCTTCTTCGGGATTCTTCCGGTTGCCTCTTGGTTACTTGCGTCTGAATCCCAGCGCTTTGACGAGAACTCTTGAAACGCTCACGGTCCTTCCTCTATGATGAAAGAAGGGAGAATGCTTGGCGGCGTGAAGGGAAACTAGTGTTCGACGACCTGCTGTATACCTCGTGCCCCGGAACCGAAGCGGAGCTGAGCGACGATGTTGCGCCGCCCGTCATTTGCCTGGACGGCGGTGAATCGTTCGGCCGCGAAGGAAGTCCTCCTAAGCCGCCGCTCCAGGCTGCGGCTTCGCCCCCGCCGGCTCGTGCTAGCACGTCGCATCGCTCGCCACCACCGGTCGACGCGTTTCTACGGCGTCAGCAGCAGCAGCAATTGCAGCAACTGGCCGATGCCGAGCCGCCGGAACGAGAGCAGCACTCGAGAGGTTTCGTGCTGTTCCATGCCACGCCAGGCTGGTTGTTCAGCGCCATCGTTCATTTACTGGCGTTCCTCACGCTCAGCGTCTACGTGCCGGATCCAGACCGCGGCGCGAAGTACGTCAGTCTCCGGGCCGTCGATGCGGACGACGACACGGGCGTCGAGTCGTTCGTCGAGACCATCCTGGAGGCGCCGCCAGCCCCGGTGGAGATCCCGGCGGAGCTGGTTCCCGACGAAACACTGTTGGACAGCATCGTCTTAACGGCTCCGGAGATTACCTCGCCGGAGATCGTCGTCCCGGAACCGGACATGCCTGCGCCGTTGCCGGAGGCGGAATCGCGAACCTTCTCCGTCCGGCCCGGCTCGGAGCCGGGGTTCCAGGTGGGCGATGACGCGCGCGGCGGCTTGTCCCAACGCGGGGATCGCCGGCGGCAGGCGTTAACGCAGGGGGCGACGGCGGAGAGCGAGAATGCCGTGGAACTGGCCCTGCAATGGCTCGTTCGGCACCAGCGTCTCGACGGGTCGTGGAATTTCCAGCAGCAGTTGGGGGAACATCACTGTCTCAATTGCCGATGCTCGAACCCAGGTGGGTACGTTGAGGCGGAGAATGGCGCCACGGGCCTGGTGCTGCTGGCGCTGTTGGGCGCCGGCCATACGCACTTGCAGGGCGAATACCGGGACGAAGTTGCCGCGGGTCTGCGGTTCTTGATCGAGCACCAAGAGAGCAACGGCAGTTTGCGAGACCCCGCGGGCCGCATGTACAGCCACGGGCTGGCGACGTTGGCGCTGTGCGAGGCGTTGGCCATGACGCGCAACGCAAATTCGCGGGAGGGCAGCGCAGCACCACGTTGGGAACCTCGCGCGCTGGCGCCCGCAGGCAGCCGGGGGAATTCCGGCACAGGGCGGCGGCGAGCGGAAGACGACTGGTTGGCCGCCGCCTCGGCCAACTCGCCCCTGCTCGATGCCGCGATCAACACCTCCGTCCCCGTTTCTCGCACCGATTTGAGGCGTGCCGCGCAGCAAGCGGTCCGCTACATCGAGGCGGCTCAGCACAGCGGAGGCGGCTGGCGCTACCAGCCGCGGGAGAGGGGCGACACGTCGGTAGTCGGCTGGCAACTGATGGCGCTCAAAAGCGCCTACCTGGCGGGGCTGGAAGTCAACCCTCGAACCATCGCCCAGACCACCAAGTTCTTGGATTTCGTCGCGGAGGACCGCATTGGCTCCTGTTATGGCTACACCCACGGGCGAAAACTCCCCTACGTGGACCAGAATTTTGCGATCAAAGCCACCACGCCCATCGGACTGCTGTGCCGGATGTACACCGGTTGGGAGCACAAGCGGCCGGGATTGGGCCTGGGCGTGCAACGCCTGCTGCTGCACGCCCGCCCCGGCATGGGCCTGTACCACTACTACTACGCCACGCAGGTGATGCACCACTACGGCGGTCCGGCCTGGGAAAAATGGAACGAGTGGATGCGCGACTACCTGGTCCAGTCGCAGAGCAGGAACGGTTCCGAGACGGGCAGCTGGTATCTCGACGGCGACTTTGACGATGCCGGACGCCTGTACTGCACGGCGCTGGCGGCCATGACGCTGGAGGTCTACTACCGCTACTCGCCGATCTACAGCAAGTCGGTAGTGCTTGATCGAACGCCGGCAGGAAGGTGACGGCGTCCGGAAAAATCTCGCCTCCCCGTAGCATGGCTGTCCGAGCCGTGTCGAACGTAGCATGGCTGTCCGAGCCGTGTCGAACGTAGCATGGCTGTCCGAGCCGTGTC
>CAYPGE010000659.1:0-2386 GCA_964409865.1 uncultured Pirellulaceae bacterium | reverse complement strand
GGCTAGTGCGGCGTCCAGGCTAAATGTTGGGGTAGCAGAAGTGGCGTAAGCTTCCAGCTTGCGGCGATTGGTTGATGGCAAGCTGGAAGCTTACCCCACTTTTTAGTAATTCGGGTTTTGCGAAAGCGGAGTGAGGCATGGGAACTACGGTGTTGATGGCGTTGTGGATGGGGGTCACGAGCTTGGGCGCCCCGATCCCGCAGCAGGATGTTCAGGAGCAGAACGAGATCTTTCGCCGTTTTTGGGGCACGGACTTTGTCTGGAAGTTCGACGACTTGCCGGCCAAGGGCGGCGTCGAGGGCGAGCGCGTCCCTTATTCCGGGGCCATCTATTTGGATCGGTACGGCGGCACCGTGTCGGCGTTGCGCAAATACGACCAGGCGTTCCACGGCGGGCGGATGTTGGCCACAGCCCACGAGCAGTGGGACACGTCCGCGTTCCAGGAACCCGTCGTGAGCCGAGGCGGCCTGTTCGGCGGGCGGCGAGTGACGCGGATGGGGACGCCCAGCTGGCACGGCCACTGCAACGGCTGGGCAGCTGCCGCGATTCGCCACGCGGAGCCGCAGCGGAGCGTGACCCGCAATGGGGTCGTGTTCTCGCCGGCGGACATCAAGGCCCTGTTAGCTGAACTGTACATCTACAACGAGATCGCCGATTTGTCGGGCTCCGCCGCGAACATCCAGGCGCCACTGTTCCATGCGGTCGTCGCCAACTGGCTGGGCCGCGGCGTACATCCGCTGGGCATGGAAGCGGATCCCGGACGGCAGAAATGGAACTATCCCGCTTACTCGTTTACCAGTACCGCCAGGAAACGCTCCGAGCGGCAGGTCGACGTCACGCTGAACCTGAGCTACGCCCGCGAGACGCAAGGCGAGTACCAGCGAAGTCCGCGCAATTCGAGGGTGAAGTATTTCCACTACCGTCTGGACTTGAATCCGGCCGGCGAAATCGTGGGCGGCGAGTATTACAGCGACAGCTCGCGGATCGACATGCTCTGGGTCCCCTTGCGTCCTAAGCCGTCGGGGCAGCCGGGGCATGAACGCGGAAATCCTCATATCAAGGTCGAGACCATCCTCGCCATCTGGCGCGATTCGGTGCCGGAGGAAGCCCGCAAACCGTGGTTGGTGGTCGACCCGGCGGCGGAGGACCGCGTCACGGACACCGCGGCCGTGACATCTCTGGTGCCCCTCCAAGATCCGGAGTCCGTGGAAACGGCCTCGGCGGCACCCCCGGTGAACGATGCCGGCCCCGGCGCGGCGGTCGCGGATAGCGCAGGAGACTGAGATCCTCCGCAACCATCCTTGCATCCGGCCGGCATTGATCGTATCTTGGCGCAATATGAGCGGCCCCCGCTGACCGGCATCCGACAAGCTGGCGGGACGGTCGCGTGGCTCCGGCTGCAAGCAGATGATCGTCCGTACCGACGAACCCGTTGCGACCTCACCGCCGGCGGTCAGTTCGATCGCTGGGGGGCCGCGCGTCGCTGGACCGCACAGCAGCGGCGCGGCGGCGAAGGCCTGGTCGACGGGACTGTCCGAGTTGGACCGGATGCTCGACGGCCTCTGGCCCGGCGACAACATCGTCTGGCAGATCGAAGCGCTGGACGACTATCGATCGCTGGCCGGACCGTTTGCCCAGTCGGCACGGCAGGCGGGGCGTCCGCTGGTCTATTTTCGGTTTGCCTCCCACGAGCCCGTGCTGGCGGACGACTGCGGCGCCCAGCTCGTCCGGCTGAACTCGGCCGCCGGCTTCGAGGGCTTTGTCACCCAAGTACACAGGGTCCTGGAGGCGACCGGCCGGGACGCAGCCTACGTCTTTGACTGCTTGTCGGAACTGGCATCCATCTGGTCGGCCGACCAGATGCTGGGCAACTTCTTCCTGCTCACCTGTCCCCGCTTTCACGACTGGGGGAGCGTCGCGTATTTCGGCCTGTACCGGAACTACCACGCGTCCTTCGCGATGCACCCGGTGACGGAGACCGCCGAGTTTCTGCTGGACGTGTTCCGGCACCAGGACCAGCGCTACGTGCGTCCGATCAAGGTCCAGCACCGCTCGCCTGCCTCCAGCTGTACGATCCATCGCTGGCAAGGCGACGAGTTCCGGCCGCTGACCGACAGCGCGGAATTGGCCGAATTGATGGCCTACAGCGGTTGGCCCGGCCTGCGCGCGGACACGCTGGTCGGATTCTGGCGGCGGATCTTCCATGAAGCCCAGCAGACGCACGATGACGTGCGGGCCGGCCGTTGCGCGCCGGAGTGCGAGCGCGAGGTCTTCGAACGTCTCAGCCGCATGGTGCTGTCGCACGACGAGGCGATGTTGCGCCTGGTCCACCGCTATCTCGGCTTGGGCGATATTCTCGCGATCCGGGACCGCATGGTGGGCATTG
>CAYPGE010000658.1:0-2413 GCA_964409865.1 uncultured Pirellulaceae bacterium | reverse complement strand
TGCCAACCCAACCCGCCGACCTGCCATTGAGTTCCTGCCTGCGACCCGGCTTGGGCGCGCGTGGCGCGAGCCGTGACCATCGCCAAGATCGCCGACAGACGGTTTTGTCGAGATTGTTTTCATGCCTGACGATTTGCCGATGGCCCCACCTCATTCGCTGTAGGAAACTGACGAAACGGGAGTCAACATGGCCACTCACACCATCACCAAGGCGTCCCACAGAGGGATTGGCTACTCGGTTGTGGAACTGAACGACGTCCGCCACGTGTTTGCGGCTGGCGTTCCGCGCCGCGGTTCCACACTCCGCCAGCAGGCGGACGATGCCCTGTGTACCATTGAAGCGGTGATCCAGGAAGAAGGCACCCGAGGTTCGATCGTCCACCAGGCGGTGTTTGTGCCCGACGTGGGGCTGATCGACGAATGCCGGCAGATCATCCGCGATTTCTACGGCAGCGAACTGCCCGCCACCAGCTACATCCCACAGCCACCCTGTGACGGAAAGCTATTGGCGATCGAGGCCCTGGGGGTGGGACGCGGTCTGGGCGAGGTGCAGATCGAGCGGATCAGCGAGCAACTCGTGATCACGCGGCACAACGACATCGCCTGGGTGCATTGCGCGCAGGTCGTTCCGCAGGGCCGAGGCGCGGGCGTGTACGAGGACGCGATCGATGCCTTTGAACAGATTCGCTCGCTTTTCAGCAGCGTCAACGTCCGTTTCGATCAAGTGATCCGCACGTGGCTGTATCTGGGCGGGATCGTCGCGGACGAAGGCCCGACTCAGCGTTACAAGGAGTTGAACCGCGCTCGTACCGACTTCTATCGCGACATTCGTTTCCTCGCCGACCGTCTGCCGCCGGGCCACGCGGAACGGGTCTATCCGGCCAGCACGGGCATCGGGACGGAAGGCCGTGGGATCATGATGAGCGCCATTGCGTTGGTCACCGAGCGAGGCGACATCCGAGCCGTTCCGCTGGAGAACCCCCGGCAGGTGCCGGCCTTCGACTACGCCGACTGCTACAGCCCCGCCAGTCCCAAGTTCTCCCGGGCCATGGCCCTGTCCTGCGGCAATTACGCGACGATTTTCGTCTCCGGAACGGCCAGCATCACGGCGTCGGAAACCCAACACGTCGGTAACGCTGCCGCTCAGACGCACGAAACCCTGGACAACATCGAGGCCCTGATTTCTGAAGACAACCTGGGCCGCCACGGACTGCCCGGGCTCGGCACGTCGTTGGACGGCCTGGCTCTGGTCCGGGTCTACATCAAGCGGGCCGCAGACTACGAGCAGACGCGGGCCGCATGCGAGCAGCGGTTGGGCGAACTGCCCACCATCTATGCCATCGGCGACGTCTGCCGTCCGGACTTGCTGGTGGAGATCGAGGGGATCGCTTTCTCCCGCAACACAACGACTCCCTTGCCGGACCTCAATCGCGTCGATCTCGATCGTCTGCGTTGGAAGTCGACGGTCGCCTGAGACGGCAGTGACGGTCCTGTAACAGGGGCTGTTCTCCGTCGCTGTTGCGGTCGCGTTGGGCGTATCGAAAGGCGATGCATGACCGCCTGTAATCGCACACGGCGCCAAGTTCTGCAGACCCTTGCCATGACGGGAGCGTGGCTGGCCGGCCGCGGCTCGCGGGCGGCACGACTCTCGCCCAACGACAAACTGAATCTGGCCTGTGTCGGGGCGGGCGGCCGCGGCGCGGCGAATCTGGACGCGGTCAAAGGGGAGAATATCGTCGCGTTGTGCGACGTGGACGAGCAGCGTGCGGGCCGCACGTTCGATCAGTACCTTCGGGCGCAGAAGTTCCAGGACTTCCGCCGCATGCTCGACCTGCTGGACCGGCAAATCGACGCCGTGGTGGTCAGCACCCCCGATCACACCCACGCAGTGGCCGGCGTCCAAGCCATGCAGATGGGCAAGCACTGCTATTGCGAAAAGCCGCTGGCCCATTCCGTGTACGAGGCGCGGGTGATGGCCGAACTGGCGGCTGACAAGAGGCTGGCGACCCAGTTGGGAACGCAACGGCACTGCTGGGACAATTTCGCTCGTGTGGTCCAGCTGATCCAGTCGGGTACGATCGGGCCCGTGCGTCAGTGTCACGTGTGGATCGGCGGCAACCGCGGCGGCGGCCGGCGTCCGGCGGAAATGCCGCCCATCCCGCCGCACCTGAACTGGGACCTGTGGCTGGGGCCGGCGCCCGAGCGTCCCTACCATGCCGTGTACGCGCCTTACGGCTGGCGGTTCTGGTGGGATTTCGGCACCGGGGAAACGGGAAATCTGGGTTGCCACCATCTCGATCTAGCCTTCCAGGCATTGAACCTCCAGCACCCGTTGACCGTCGAGGCCGAAGGGCCGCCCGTGGATGCCGAGACCACGCCGCCGTGGATGAGCGTGCGTTACGAGTTTGCCGCC
>CAYPGE010000657.1:0-2415 GCA_964409865.1 uncultured Pirellulaceae bacterium | reverse complement strand
GCTCACTTTGTCAGCCGTGCCTGCGGTGGCGACGGAGCGTGGCTTCGGAGGACCTACGCGGAAGTCGGTTTGTTTGCACGCCCCGTGCTGCCGGATGCGCCGATGGCGATCCGCGCTGCTTGCCGCCGCCACGGCCAACAAGTCGACGTATCGTTTGCTTCCGGATGAGGTTCTCGGCGGTTGACGCAGTGTTCACTTCATCGCTATCTTATGGTCATGAAACCCCGCCCGTTACCAGGAGTCCGTCATTCATGAGGCTTTGCTGTACTTTTTGTTTTCTTGTGACCGTTGCGACCATGACGCTGATGATCCCCGCCGTCGATGCGCCGGCCGATGAAGGCATGTGGCTGTTCAACAATCCGCCGGAAAAGCTGCTCAAGGAGAAATACCACTTCGAGGCCACCGGCGAGTGGATGGAGCATCTGCAGCGGTCATCGGTGCGGTTCAACAGCGGCGGGTCCGGCTCGTTTGTCTCCTCGGAGGGGCTGGTGCTCACCAACCACCACGTCGGCGCCGACGCGCTGCAGAAGCTGAGCACCGCGGAGCACGACTACCTCAAGCAAGGATTCTTTGCCCGCACGCGGGCCCAGGAGGTGAAGTGCGTCGATCTGGAGCTGAACGTGCTGATCAGCATCGAGGACGTGACGCAGCGCGTCAGCGCGGCGGTCAAGGCGGAGATGAGCCCGGCCGAATCCCACCAGGCGCGGCAAGCGGTGATGGCCGCCATCGAACAAGAGTCGCTGGACAAGACGGGCCTGCGGAGCGACGTCGTCACGCTGTACCAGGGCGGTCTGTATCACCTGTACCGCTTCCAGAAGTACACCGACGTCCGGCTGGTGTTCGCGCCGGAGCAGGACATCGCGTTCTTCGGCGGCGATCCCGACAACTTCGAGTATCCGCGCTTCGACTTGGACATCTGCCTGTTCCGCGTCTATGAGAATGACCGGCCGGTCCGCCCATCGCATTTCCTGAAGTGGGGTTCCGCAGGCGTTTCCGACGGCGAACTGGTGTTCGTCTCCGGGCATCCGGGCCGCACCAACCGGCAGAACACGGTCGCCCACCTGGATTTCCTCCGCGACCGGGCCTTCCCGTTCACCTTGAATGTCCTGCGGCGGCGGGAAGTGCAACTAGCGACGTTCAGCGAGCGGAGCCGCGAAAACGCGCGGCGGGCCAAGGACGAACTGTTCGGCGTAGCCAACAGCCGCAAGGCGCGGCTGGGCGGCTTGGCCGGACTGCAGGACCCGGCGGTCATGCGTCGCAAGGTGGCCGACGAAATCAAACTCCGCGAGGCGGTGGCCGCCGATCCGCAGCTCCGAGCCGCCTGCGGCAACCCTTGGAGCGACATCGGCGATACTCTGCGAGCGTGGGACGAACTGTACGTGCCTTATCAGTTGTTAGAACGCGGCCTGGCGTTCCATAGCCAGAAATTCGAGATCGCCCGGACGCTGGTGCGGATGGTCGAGGAAGACGCCAAACCCAGCGCCGAGCGACTGCGCGAGTACCGCTCGTCCAATCGGGATTCGCTGCTGCAGGCGTTGCTCTCCGACGCGCCGCTCTACGACGACTTGGAGACGCTGGGGCTGGCCGATTCGTTGAGCCTGTACTACGAGCTGGTCGGGATCACAGGCGACCCGCTGCTGCAAGAAGTGCTGGCCGGCAAATCGCCGCGGCAGCGAGCCGGGGAACTTGTCGCCGGCAGCCAACTGCAGAAGGTCGATCTGCGCAAGCAGCTGGCCGAGGGCGGCAAAGCGGCGGTCGACGCGTCCCAGGACCCGATGATCGCCCTGGCCCGGCTGGTGGACGCCGCGGCCCGCCAAGTCCGCAAGCGATACGAGGAGCAGGTCGAGGAGCCGCAGCGGCAGGCGTACGCACGGTTGGCCGAGGCTCGCTTCCGTCTGCTGGGCACCGACACCTATCCCGATGCGACGTTCACCCTGCGGTTGTCCTTGGGCGCCGTCAACGGGTACACCGATGAACTGGGTCAGAAGATCATGCCCTGGACGACGATCGACGGCGCGTACCAGCGGGCCGCCGAGCACGACAACACGCCGCCGTTTGCGCTGCCCAGGTCCTGGCTGGACCGCAAAGACCGCCTGCAGTTGGATACGCCGTTCAACTTCATCTGTACCAACGACATCATCGGCGGCAATTCGGGCAGCCCCGTGGTCAATCGCCAAGGCGAATTCGTGGGCGTGATCTTCGACGGCAACCTGCCCTCGCTGGTATGGGACTTTGTCTTCAGCGAAGAGCAAGGCCGGTCGGTGGCCGTCGACGCGCGGGCCATCGTCGAAGCGTTGCGCAAGGTCTACGACGCCGCCAGCGTGGTTGACGAACTGGGCCGGTGATCGGTGACCGGTGACCGGTGATCGGTGACCGGTGACCGGTGATCGGTGATCGGTGATCGGTGATCGGTGA
>CAYPGE010000656.1:0-2425 GCA_964409865.1 uncultured Pirellulaceae bacterium | reverse complement strand
CAACATCATCCGCAACAGCGGGCACGTCTGGCCCGACGCGGTGGGCGTGCTGATCGGGCACAGCGGCCACAATCAGGTCACGCACAACGACATCTCCGGCTTGGCGTACACGGGCATCTCCGCCGGGTGGCGGTGGGGCTATGGCGCGGTGCCCTCGGTGGAAAACTCGATCTGTTTCAATCACATCCACCACCTCGGCTGGGACGTCCTGGCGGACATGGGCGGCATCTACACGCTGGGCGAAGCGCCCGGAACCGTGCTCGGCAACAACGTCATCCACGACATCGACGGCGACGGCGATTCGGGGATGCACGGGCTGTACAACGACAACAGCACGTCGCGGATGCTGCTGGAAAACAACCTGGTGTACAACGTCCGCGACGGCGGGTACCAGATCGGCAGCGGCAAAGGCAACGTGCTCCGCAACAACGTCTTCGTCGCGCGGCCGCCAGGAGGCAGCCGGCACGGTCAGTTGCTGTTCTGCATGTACTATCCCGTGGAGGAACATCTAGCGGCGACCTTTGAACGGAACATCATCTATGGCTCCGGAGGCAAGCTGTTCAGCGTCCCGCCGGCGTTCGGCAAGCGTCTGCAGTTCCGCAACAACCTGTACTGGGAGCCCTCCGGCGCGGCGTTGGACTTTGTCGGCCAGTCGTTCGCGGATTGGCAGAAGTCCGGACGCGACGCGGGCTCCGTCGTGGCCGACCCGAAGTTCCTCGACCCCGCGAACCACGACTTCCGCCTGCCGCCGGATTCGCCGGCCTTGGCGCTGGGATTCGTGCCCATCGACTACGCCCAGGCCGGGGTCTACGGCGATCCGGCCTGGGTCCGCAAATCGCGCGCAGTCCAGTATCCGCCGTGCGAGTACTCGCCGCCGCGACCGCCGCTCGCGTTCTCCGACGACTTCGAGGACACGCCGGTCGGCCAGACGCCGGCGCTGGCCAGCGTCCACGCGGGCGAACCGCCGGCCTCGATTGCCGTCACCGAGGAACTCGCGGCCGGCGGCCGGCGGTGCCTGAAGATTAGCGATGCGCCCGGACTGAAGTATGCGCACGATCCGCACTTCTTCTACTCGCCGCGTCAAAACCGCGGCAGGGCGACGCTGGCGTTCGACATCCGCGTTGAAAAGGGATCGCAACTGTACTGCGAGTGGCGCGAGTACCCGGGCGTGCCGTACTTCCACACCGGCCCTCGGATCGCCATTCGCAACGCGGAATTGACCGCCCTCGGCAGCCAGCCACTCTCCGTGCCCGTCAGCCAATGGTTCCACGTCGAGATGTCGGCAAACCAAGGCGACCAGGCGGACGGCAACTGGCAGCTGACCGTGGTCCTGCCCGGTGAAACGCCGAAACAATTCCACTTGAAGACGGCCAGCCCTCCGTTCCGGATCACCACGTGGCTCGGCTTCGTCAGCGACGGCACGCAGCCCGCCGTCTACTACCTCGACAACCTCCGCCTGAGCAACTCGACCGAGTAGACCCAAACGCGGCAGAAGTTTCCCCGCAGGCCGGATTGCCGATCCGTCCCTCGCAGCATGGAATGAGGATCGATCGGCCGCCAATTCTTTGCGCACTCTACGGCTTTTGCGGTGAACGTAGCGATGGACACCCGAAAAGTACTCTTGTCGCGATGCTGGTGGCTGGGCCGTTGCCGGGGACGCTTGCGGTGGAGGGTCCGCCTGCGACTCGTCCGCAGGCGTTCCGGCCGATCACCTTCGCAGCGGGCAAGCCGAGGTTCCACGTCCCGCCGGGAAAACCCGGCACCGTCTGGCTCAGCGTCCGGGCGCTCATCCCACCCGAGAAGGAATGTCGGCGGAAGAAGATCGGTGGCCGGGGCCACGATTTTGAAGTGTCGGGGGTGCACTACGGAGTAGCGGACGAAGGCTACCGTTTAGCCGACGACCCATACGCGGTGCGCAGCACGATCGGTCTGCTGGGCTGGCGCGTGGAACTCAGGCCCCAGACGCCCGCCAAGACCGTCGAATTTCTGCACGTCCTGCAAGTCGGCACGACGGGCCAAGCGCCGGACGCGATGCGCAACGCCACGCACCAACTCACAGCGGAAACCAGCACCGTCACCATCCAGCAGGAAAGCCGGCGTTTCGTCCTGACCCTAACTCGTACCGGCGAGCGTGGCGGAGCCATTGCCGTGGAAGACTCCCGGACCAACGTCCGCCAATCACTCCCCGCAGACATCGAAGACCACGGGCGGTATTTCCAGAACGACCCCCATTTCCAGCTCTGGGAGACGGACACCCGCTACCGCGTGGTGATTGGCACCCCATGGACCACAACGGCCAGCGCCGTCAGTAATTGGACCTGTGTCCCGTTGTTTGCTCCCGTGGGCTCTCGAATCCGCGTCGGTGTGTCGGACGAATGGCACTAGGTTAAGGATTGGCCGCCCCAGCCGGCCGGTCATCACTTCA
>CAYPGE010000655.1:0-2502 GCA_964409865.1 uncultured Pirellulaceae bacterium | reverse complement strand
TCCGCCTGGAGGAACCCCAGGTCAATCGGCCGGTCGAGGAACGGGCCGTCGTTGTAGTAGTACCAATCGAAGATGAACGCCCCGATGCCGTGGTCGGCGGCGGCGGCGATTTTCTGCGCCATCACTTTCGGGTCCGATTCATCGGCGTATCCCCACAGCGGCACATTCGGCTGACGATGTCCGGGAAAACGCGGGCGGGCCGCCTTGACCAGTTCCCATTCGGACCAATTCGGCCCTTTGCTCTTGACGTTTCGCGGATCGCCGGGGTGGTAGTTGCCGAAGTAGTAACACGCGACGGTGATCGGCGGCCCGGAGTCGGCGGGCGTTTGCGCCACGGCTGCCGCGGAGGCGTCCCGTTCCTTGACAGCGATGGACACGTTGTCGAGGCCGGGCGTGGCTTTGGCGGCCTGGAACGCGATGATGATCGTCGTGCCCGCGGGAACTTGTTTGGCCGCCAGCGTCTGCTGCAGCCCTGGCGAGAAATCGCCGCTTGCCAATTCTGCCAAGTTGCCGTCCAGAATCGCCGCGTTCAGCACCGAATCGGGATTCCACGGTTCGGAAACGTCGAACGTCAGCGCCACGTCGGAGGCCTTCTCCAAGACGCCGACTTTCTGGCGGAAGAAGCCCAGCGTGGAGGGATTGCAGGTGGGCGGCGTGGCACCACGCCTGTCGTGGATAGCATAGGTATTGCCGGAGCCGCTCCAACCCTGGGGCAGTCCGCCATACCAGCCGTCGCGGCCTGGAGTGAGGCCGCTGAGATCACTGAAATCGCCGTTGACGACGCGCAACCCCGTCGACTCCGAGGCAGGCTTGACGGTCTGAGGGGCGCCGGCGGCACACAGCGTGACCGTCGGCGGACCGGCCAGCAACGACAGCGACAGGACGGTGAACAGTGATGCTGTGTGTTTCATGGTCTTGTCTTCGCTTTCTTCGTTGCGGCCTTCCTTTTCGCCTTGGCCTTGAGTTCCGCCGCTTCGGGGTCATCTTGCTTGCCGAATTTCGCCCGCCGGTCGCGCTCGTGGCGGTCGGTGCGGGAGAAGGTGCCTTCGCGGACCGGCTCGTGCGCCTCAGCGGCGAGCGCGGTCAGTTTGGCGAGGATGTCAGGGTTTGCGGCAGCCAAGTCCGGGGATTCGCTCGGATCGGTGGCCAGATCGTACAGTTCCCACTTCTCGGTCTTCGGTGGTTTCACAGCTCGCCAGTTCCCTTGGCGGATCGCCGTCCAGCCGTTGATCTCCCAGTACAGATACTCGTGCTGCTGCTGCTCTCGGCCAGCGGCGGACGGGCCGAGCAACTCCGGCACCAGCGAGATGCCGTCCAGGTCCGTGGGCGTCGTGGCTCCGGTCAACTCGGCAATCGTGGGCATCACGTCGGGAAAGTAGCCCAGGTGCTCGCTCACGCGGCCCGGCGCGATCTGGCCCGGCCAGCGGGCGATGAACGGCACGCGCAAGCCGCCTTCGTACAGCGTGCCTTTCCGGCCGCGGTACTCGACGCCGGTCTGCGGATTCTTGTTCGCCGAGTGTACTCCGCGCGGATGCTCGACGGAACTGAAGTAATCCGCGCCGCCGTTGTCGCCGCTGAAGAAGACCAGCGTCTTGCCGTCGATGCCCAGTTCCTTGAGCAGCGCGAGGACGTCGCCGACCTGGCGGTCCACCATCGTCACCATCGCCGCGTAACGCCGCGCGGGCTCCGGCCACGGCTGGTCCTTGTACAGCGCCCAGGCGGGATCGTTGTCGGGGATGTCAAAGTTCCCGTGCGGCGGGGTGTAGGGCAGATAGGCGAAAAACGGCTCGCGGGCGTGCTCGCGGATGAACTTCATCGCCGCTTCGTGGATAACGTAATGCGAGTAGGTCTTGCCGCTGACACCGTAGTTGCCTTCCAGCGGCACCTCCTCGCTGTTGCGGATCAGGTACGGCGGATAGTAGCTGTGCGCGTGGACCTGGTCGTAGTAGCCCAGGAACACATCGAAGCCGTGCTTCTCCGGGACGCCGGTGGAATCCCGGCCGCCGCAGCCCCATTTTCCGAACCCGCCCGTGGCGTAGCCGAGCGGCTTGAGCATCGAGGCGATGGTCGCTTCCTCCGCCCGCAACGGCGTGCCGCCGCCGTTGAGCCGCACCGAGGTGTGGCCGCTGTGCTTGCCGGTCATGAAACAGCAGCGCGTCGGAGCACACACGGATGAGCCGGCCAGCAGGTTGTTGAACCGGATGCCCTCCGCCGCCATCCGATCCAGGTTGGGCGTCCGGATGTTCCGGCCACCCATGAACGCGGGCTCGTAGTAGCCCAGTTCGTCCGACATGATGTACACGACGTTGGGTTTCCCCGGTTCAGCGGCGTGCAATGCGTTCCACGTCGCCAGCACCAGAACCGTCAGGACTGGGAGTGCGTGTTTCATAAGGTCCTTTCGTAGGTTTTACCGATCCAGCGAACAAAGTGTCAGGAGCTTAAGAGCCCCTAACAAAACCGTTCGGCGCGGGTCTCTGACCCCGCCGAAACCGCCGACCGAAG
>CAYPGE010000654.1:0-2556 GCA_964409865.1 uncultured Pirellulaceae bacterium | reverse complement strand
ACGCGAAACAGGGATCAAGCATTTTCCCAGGAGGTCAAGAGTCCTGAATTTGGACCGTCGCATTCTGTAACCATCTGAGGAGCAAACCGATGAGCACCCGCCCCATCAGCCGCAGCATCGTTGGCTTGGTCACGTTCTTGTTCTTCGTGTGCGCCGCCGGCCTGACCGTGCTAGCAACAACGCCCGCGACGGTCGCGGCGGCGGACGAGGCCATCTTTGCCGCACCCAATCTAGTGGCTTGGTGCATCGTGCCCTTTGATGCCAAGAAACGCGGCCCGGAGGAGCGGGCCCAGATGCTGGATCGCCTGGGGATCAAACGCCTGGCATACGATTGGCGAGACGAGCACGTTCCGACGTTCGACCAGGAGGTCGAAACGATGCAGCGGCACGGCATCGAGATCACCGCTTGGTGGTTTCCGGGCGGCTTGAACGACGCCGCTCAGAAGATTCTGGATTGCCTCCAGCGGCACCACGTCAAGACTCAGTTGTGGGTCAGCCTGGGCGACCCGGCGCCGCAGGCTGCCCAAGACGGCAAGGTCCAGGCCGCCGCGGCCGCCCTGCGCCCGATCGCCGAAGCCGCCGCCAAGATCGGCTGTACGGTCGCTCTGTACAACCACGGCGGTTGGTTCGGCGAACCGGAGAACCAAGTGGCGATCGTCGAGCGGCTGCAAATGCCCAACGTGGGAATCGTCTACAATTTCCACCACGGTCACGGGCACATCGCCCGCTTTCCGGAACTGCTGCGCAAGATGCAGCCGTACCTGCTGGCGATCAATCTGAACGGAATGATCGCCGACGGCGACAAGGCCGGCAAGAAGATCCTCACCTTGGGCCAGGGCGACCAGGAGTTGGCGATGCTGAAGGCGATTCGCGACAGCGGCTGGCGCGGCCCCGTGGGCATCCTGGACCACCGTCCGGAGACGGACTCGGAGGAGACGTTGCGAGCCAACCTGACCGGGTTGCAACAACTCCGTCAGCAACTCGCTGGCGCAGCGAACAAATGAGGGTGCCGGCCAAATCGGCGTTGTGGCGATGCCGCGTGATCAGCACAGAACGGCATTCCGGCCCCCTTTTTTGTATCTTTCTGTCACCCCATTTTTCTGTCAGCTTTTTCCGGCAGCCCTTGTCTGAAAAATGCGTTCTGTTGACGACTACTTGTCTGGCTGAGCCTGCAGTTGCCTGCAGATCGCAGCGGCAGCGATTTCGGCGGCCACCCGGTTGCCCTCGACGTTCCAATGTCCGACGCCCAGTTGGGTATTGTCGAAACCGTGCAGGTACACGCGGTTCTTGTTAGCGTACCGGCCCATCGGCTCGGCCAGGTTGACGACGGCAAAACCGCGTTGCCGGCCGAATTCATTCAAACGCCGGTCGGCGTAGGACAGATCCTCGACGCCCAGCCGCTGACAAACAGATTGGCGGACCGCTTCGTCGGGGTGGACTTGGACGTCGCTGCCGACCGTCATCAACACGAAACGGGCCTGATGCTTGGCCGCTTCGTGCGCCGTTTCGGCCAGCAGGCGCTCCGTCAGATTCCAAGCGTCCTGCCACGATTTGTCGCGTGGTTCGGCCAAGGGAGCCAGATCGATGCCGGGAGCGCTGTCCGTTGCGACCGCGGCGGCCCGCTGTCGCCATGCGTCGCGGACTTGGTAAATCAGTTGCAGCGTGTGCAGCCGGTCGATCAACGCGACTTTGCACCGCACCCACGCGGAATGCGCTTTCAGGTAGTCGGGATGCTGCAAGAAGGCATCGTTCAACACCAGGTCGGCGCCGTGCAGCCGATAAAAGGGCCGCACCTGGTAGGGCTCAAGTTCCGCCGAGTTGTTGCGGAGATCATTGCCGGGAAAGAAGGCCAGCACGACGACGTCGGGCTGGTATTGCCAGACGTAATGCCGCAGCATCAGGAGTTGCTGCGCCGTGCCGTAGCCGGAGACGCCGAAGTTCAGCACTTCGACGCGTCTGTCGGTCAGTGCGGAACAGTCTTGCAGACGACGTTCCAGTTGAGCGCAAAACGTCTGCTCGTCCGACACTTGAAAAGCTTCGATGAACGAGTCTCCCAGCACCGCGACACGGAATGTGCCGGGTGGCTTGGCAGGCGCGCGATCGCCTTGGCGAACGCCATAGCGGTTGATCCGGATGCAGGCGGAGCCTTCCTCCACCAGAACTCGTAGCCCGGCCGCAAACGAGTACCACAGTACGGATCGGGGGCGTAAGGCTGCGGATAGCTCACGCCGATCAGCCGCAAGGCGACTTCGCAAACGACCAGACCCAAGGCAAGGCCGACCAGCAAGAAGATCAGCTTCTTGCCCCAGTTGCCGTTCTTGCTTGCCTTGCCGCCGTTCATGGATCAGACCATCGTGCCCTACCTGTCCTGTATTGGTACCGAGGATCGCGATAGTATAGGGCATCCTGGAACGGGGGTGACAGGCTGGCGGGAGGAACAGAAGGAAGCAAAGAAGAAAGACAAGAAGAACTGACAGAAAAATGGGTGACAGAAAAATGGGGTTAGGATCGGCGAATCAATAACTGTCGCGATTTCAAAGTAGCCATCACGCTCCG
>CAYPGE010000653.1:0-2559 GCA_964409865.1 uncultured Pirellulaceae bacterium | reverse complement strand
GACAAACGAAACCCAAACGCCCCAGCGACCACTATTCGAGGTCAGGAGTCCTGATATTGTTCTGCTTCGAGCCGCCGAAATCGCACAGTCCCAGCCGCGGCCGCTCCCACGACAGCCCATCGTTGGAGGTCGCATACAGCACCAGGCTGTTGCGGTTGTACCACATGCGAAACGGACCTTCCGGGCCATCGCGGAGGACGGTGCCGTACACGTAGACTCGTTGGTCGGGGCCATCTTGCTCCCACGGCTCCTCGGATGCCAAGACAGGTTGCGGGAGCTTTTGGCAAGGATGCACTTTGCGGATCACCCCGGTCTTGCGCGCCAACAGCACGTCGTCGACCAGCAGTTGGGATTCGGTGCCGATGGAACGGACAGCCGGTGCGTCCGCGGCCGCCGCCAGCCGCGCCGTTTCGCCGGCCCACAGGCGCACAGTTCCGACGGCGATGATCATCTGCATGATACACAATTGCCTTTGCACGATAGTTCGTTCTCCCTTCCAGACGCCGCTTCTGGCCTTTCTGCTTCTTTGGGCCGCGACCGCGGGCTGCGTGAGCGGGGTTGAGGGTTCGTGCGGCTGGGTTGATTGTCGCTGGCTTCTGCGGTATCCTGAGCCTCTGGTACGCGTGTTACAGCTAGGCGCCTTGAATTAGCTGACGCATTTGATGGCTTTCTGAGAGGCTTGAAGGGGTGGGATTAGTTCAATAACACGCAAACGCGCGCATCGATTTCGACCTCGGTGATACGTCATTCCTCGGCAGCAATCCAATCGACGTCGCCTTTCTTATCACGCACCGCTTCCAGTTCACGAATGATCCCCTCGACGGCCAACAGGTCCTCGTAGTCGCCAGCCATGTCTTCATCTGCTCGATTGATCAGCGACTTGGCGTAAGCCCGTAAGGCGACCAGGGTATGCGTCAGTTGCGACTTCGTCAGAGTAATTCTGCATGGAGTCTCAATGGTCATTTCTGTTCCTCCCTCCCGACCACCGGATGCGCATTAGGAATCCGGCGGCGTGGGGCAAAGTCAATTGCCTCTCCTGACACCCAAGAGGTCCGCGCCGGCTGATTGGAACCGGATCTGCGAGACCAACGAAAGAAAACCACGAACAGTCATCTCGCGCGCAACTGTGGGAATGCAATGCCCCGGCGGCCGGCCGTCGTAAACAAGAACCAGTCCCGCCGGCAGAACTTGTCCGCGCTCCAGTTGCCACCAGTAAAGCTCTCGCAAAGTGGAGTACTCCTGTTCATATTGTCTCCTTTGCCCTTTGGGAGTCGGAATCGGACCCAGCCAGGTCATGCTTTGGGGAAGCACCTTCTTGATAAACATCGAAATGCCCCGACCCGGTGCGACCGCGAAACGTCCCCAGTGCGTATCTGGTATCCGTCCTTCCCGGTCGTCGATCCCGATATCCTTCCAACGAAGGAAGCCCACCGCGGGTGCGTTCTTGCCGCCGGATCGAAACGCGTCCTCCGTCAATGCCATGTCAGCGCAGCAAAGAAGGGTGCCTGGCAGCAAGTTCTTCGCCTGGCTGTACGCGGCCACCTCGCCCAAAGTCATCAGCCCACTTGCAGCGAGGTTGTCATTTGTTGCCACGACCGCGCCTCCTGAGCGGTGTCAAGTAATTGAACAGATCGACGTAGCTCTAACGCGGGGAACGAACCAACGGGAAACGATATTACCGCTCAATCGCCCGCCGCAGTAGGTTGTGGGTGATCTGCTGCACGCGCGGGTCGGGGCCGTTGGGCCGCGTGTTGTGGCTCCACAGCGGCATGTGACCCGGCGGGGCGCTCAGGCCGGTGTTCCAGAAGATGGTCGAGGCGTTGAAGACGAAACCGCCGTGGGCCGTCGGATGGACCGTCGCCTGGTAGGGGACGGGACGCATGCCGCCGTGCAGGGCAAAGCCTTCCGCCACCACCTCCAGGCCCGGCAGCGGCGCCGGCAGGCCGTGAAATTCCCAGCCCACCAGCCCGCGGATCCGGTCGCCTTTCTTCATGCCGGTGCCGGCAAAGATCCAGTGCTCCGGCTTGGCGCACACCCAGTCGCCGCCGCCGTTGCAGGGTAGGATGTTGCGGGCACCGAGCAGGAGGCCCTCGTCCGGCCCCACATGGTCAAACGTGGTCTGCGGCGGCTCTGGGCCCATGGTCAGCCCTTGATACGGCCCCTTGCGGTGAATGATGCGGTTGGGACGGCCGTCGAACCCGGCGCGGAACGGCGTCACGTAGCACACGGCGTTGCCCGACAGGAACAAGACGCACGTTCCGCGGCGCGAAATCTCCAACACGCTCTCGTACTGGCGGAGGTCCCAGTACTCGTCGTGCCCGACGCTGATGAACGCCTTGCACTTGGCCGCGCGGTCGGGCGTCAGCATATCGCTGTTGGAGCAGTAACTGACGTCGTACCCGTGCTGCTCCAGCCAGTAGCACAGCGGGAATTCCCAGCAGAGGAACTCGCCCGACCCGACCGACTGCGGATTCTCGTAGATCTGCACGTACTTGCCGTAGGGCCGATCGAAGCTGACATCGACATTGCGGTTGCACCAGGCGAACTTGTTGCCCGGCT
>CAYPGE010000652.1:0-2598 GCA_964409865.1 uncultured Pirellulaceae bacterium | reverse complement strand
CGACCTTCGGGAGAAATGACAACCGCCGTGTTGCAGCGGGCCTCGCCGTCCGCTTCGAGCATCCCGGCTACCAGCAGGAGCTTCAACTCACGAGCCAAGGCCGCCAGACGCGTGTAGCAGGGGCCGTCGGGGATCGGCTCTCCGAGGGCCCGGTACTTGTCCAGCGGAATCGACTTGTCGGCGATCGCATAGCCGTCGAGAAAACACTCGGTGGTACACACGATTTGCGCGCCGCCGGCGGCTGCCTCGCGGATCAACGCTTCCGCCCGCCGCAGGTTGACTTCCTTGTCCGTGCGGATCCATTTCAGCACGACTCCGGCGATCCTGACCTCTTTCCCCGTGGGCTGGTCGCCCTCAGGCATTGCGGCCCAAGCCGGGACGCCGGCAACAACAACGGTCGGGAAGAGCAGGAATAGGGCGATTGTCACAAGTCGGCTCACTGCTGTTTCTCCGGGAGATGACGTGGTTCATGTCCTCTTGATAACTGAGCTTCCCACGCCGTATTCTAACGTCGCGAGTGGCCTGCCAGACAGCCTACAAGCCGCCCCGCTCCGAGTCACGGGACACGGAAGACACGGAAAAGCGTGTCTGTGGCGGTCGTTCGCAGGCCCGGTCGCTCTTGGCTCCGTGCCGTGGGGGACGCAGACGGCTCGCATTTGGTGGAAAAGCCGAAGCCCGGCCGAATTGACAATGCGAATGCGCAGACGATAGCATGTCAGATGTCCCATCAAGGCGGGTTCCGCAGCAGGTGACTCGCCTTGTCCCACCTCCCTCCTGACAGTCCAAGGAGAACGCGATGTTCCACCGCCTGCTTGTGTCCTCGCTGTTCGCTGCCGCGCTGCTGGCCGGGCCAGCTTTCGGCCAGAGACCCAAAGTGTCCCAGGAGCAGCAACTGAAACAGTTGCTCCAGCGCTTCCCCGACGCGGACGCCAATCGCGACGGCACGCTGACCGTCGAGGAAGCTCAGGCCTACCGAGCCAAGATGCGCGGCAGGGACGCCAAGCAACCTGGACGCACGCCGCTGGCGCCGCCCGTCAAGCCCACACACGCCGACGTCCACTACGGTCCTCACGAGCGGCAGGTCCTGGACTTCTACCAGGCGAAGAGCAGCCAGCCCACGCCGGTGATCGTCTACATCCACGGCGGCGGATTTGTCGGGGGCGACAAGCGCAGTGTGAACCCCGCGATGCTGCAGGACGCTCTGGACGCGGGCATCAGCTTTGCCGCCATCCATTACCGCTTCGTCGACGGCGACACGACGATCTTTCCGGTGCCGCAGCAGGACGGGGCTCGGACCGTCCAGTTCCTCCGCAGCCAGGCCAAAGACTGGAATCTCGACCCCGACCGAATCGCCTGCTACGGCGGCTCGGCCGGGGCGGGGATCTCGATGTGGATCGGCTTTCATGACGATCTCGCCCAGCCCGACAGCGCCGACCCCGTGGCACGCCAGTCCACGCGCATCCGGGCCGTCGGCACCATGGGCGGGCAGGGCACCTACGACCCCGTCAAGATCAAGCAGTTGATCGGCGGTCGCGCCCACGAGCACCCATCGCTACTGAAGGTCTACGGCCTGAATTCGATGGACGAGGCGCTGAACCCCACACCCGCCGTCCAGAAACTGTACGACGAGGCGGCCGCCATCACCCACCTCACCAAAGACGATCCGCCGCTGTACATGGTCTACAACGAGCCCGACATCGTCCCGCCCGCCGATGCCCGGCCGGGACAGTTCATCCATCACCCCAACTTTGGCCGGCAGCTGAAGGCGAAGATGGATGAATTGGGCATCGAAAACGTCTTCATCAACGGCGGCGGGAGTCCGCCGACGCCCCAGCCTCCCGGTGGGATGCTCGAGTTTTTGAAGAAGCATCTGCTCAAATAGTCGCTTGTGTCAGTTCGACTGTCTCACTTCGGCGGAACCGCCTGGTGCGGCTGTCGTCGGAGACTTGGTCGAGACGGTGCTGAATTGTGGCCGCTGGTTTCGGCTGGCGGCGGGGCGGGTTCCAGCGCGATCGTCGCTTGGTTCAGATAACTGCACGTACACCAACTGGCCGCGTCGGCCAGCAGTACCAGACCGCCCGCCGGGATGGCGTTGATCCAGCAGCCCGGCCGGATGCCGCCGTAGTTCTCCGTCTTCTGACTGCCTTCCAGATCGTAGTAGCCCAGCGTCGCGGAACGATACACCAACATTCGCTGGGAGCCCGCCAGAATCCCGCAGCCGTAGGAGCGGGCAAACTCGAACGGCAACGCCTTCCCCGTCAGCAGATCGAACTTCTCCGGCTCGGCATAAACCGCGCTGCCGATCAAGACCGGCCGCGAACGGTACTTGGCCTCGATGTCCCACAACTGCGTGCCGTCCGAAGTGCGGAAACCGGCCAGACGGCCACCTCGTTCCGATGTCAGACTGAACCTGGTCGCCTGGTAGGACATCACGAGCACACCGTGTGGCTCGCTGACCGCCAGCAGCGTGCCGAAGATGTCGCGATCGTTTTCCCATAACACCTCGCCGGTCGGGGCGTCCAGGCAGACCAGCCGGCCCGTGGGGTGCGCGGTGCTCGCCACGGGCCGGCTGGTCTGCCTGGACGCCCCGACCGGCGA
>CAYPGE010000651.1:0-2608 GCA_964409865.1 uncultured Pirellulaceae bacterium | reverse complement strand
GGAAGGCGGAGCGGGCGAGGTGTACAGGCGCGCAGTAAAATTAGTGTACGCACGACCAGATACTTTGAAGGGAACCGCCGCCCCGACCATCGCCAAGCTGCCTTACCGACTCTCGTAAGTCAGGGCTACGGGGCAGGCGTCAAGCCATTGGGCAACTGCGTCGCGCAGTCGAAATCGGCCGAAAATGGGTTGCTTTTTGCGTCGCCTTCTGGGCGATACCTCGTTTTTTCTGTAAGATTTTGCCCTGGTTCAATCCTTGCCGGGGTTGCTTTTTCCTGGGCATCGTTCGAGAAATAGGTGGCGTAAGCTTCCAGCTTGCGATCCCGCTATCTGCCGCAAGCTGGAAGCTCACGCCACGCAGAAATGGGACAGTTATTTCTCGAACGGTGCTAACTTCAACCTGCGTCCTTTGCGGCGATGCCAATGAGTGCAGACGTGTCCATTCCCACGATCGGCGAGATTGGCGCGGCGGCGGAGCGGATTGCCGGGCGAGCGCATCGGACGCCGGTCCTGACGTGCGGCGCTTTGGACGAACTGGCGGGGGCTCGGCTGTTCTTCAAGTGCGAGAACCTGCAGAAGGCCGGGGCGTTCAAGTTTCGCGGGGCCTGCAACGCCGTCCTGTCGCTGGCGGACGACCAGGCGGCGCGGGGCGTGGTGACGCACAGTTCGGGCAACCATGCGGCGGCACTCGCCTTGGCCGCCCGCTTGCGGGGCATCCCCGCTCACATCGTGATGCCGGACAATGCGCCCGCGGCCAAGCGGCGGGCGGTCGAGGCCTATGGCGGCCGGATCACGTTTTGCCGCCCTACGCTGGCCGACCGGACCGCGGTCGCCAGCCGCATCCTGGACGAGACGGGCGGCGTGTTGGTCCATCCTTACGACAACCCGGCGGTGATCGCCGGACAAGGCACCGTGGCCCTGGAATTGCACGAACAAGCTCCGGGCCTGGACCAGATCGTGGCGCCGGTCAGCGGCGGAGGTTTGATCAGCGGCATCGCCTTGGCGACGGCGGCGGTGAGCCCCAGGACGGAGATCGTGGGCGTTGAACCGGAGTTGGCTGCCGACGCGCAGCAGTCGTTGCAGGCCGGCAGTTTGCTGCCGCCGCAGATCGGAGACACGATTGCGGATGGACTGCGAGCGGCGTTGTGCGAACGCACGTTTGCGGTCATCTCGCAGCACGTCCGCGAGATCTTGACGGTGACCGAGGCCGAAATCGTCGCCGCCATGCGGCTGATTTGGGAGCGAGTCAAGCTGGTCGTCGAGCCGTCGTCGGCCGTGACGCTGGCGGCCGTGCTAAAGGAACCAACTCGGTTTCGGGGGATGCGAGTCGGCCTGGTGCTGTCCGGAGGCAATGTGGACTTGGACCGCCTGCCGTGGTCCTAACGCGGCCAGTGGCCGCAACCAAAAGTAGAACGGATTTCAATCCGTTCCGAACGGAATACGGACGATTGAAGGAGCCTTTCCATGCAATTACAGCTTGGATCATTTGCGGCTGGCGCAAACCGGCACGTCGGATCATGGTGGAAAGCCGGGCGGCGGGCACTCATTGCCTGCCTGGTCGTGTTGGTGATGGGGCCTGCCCGTGCCGACCAGGAGCAAGACCTCATCGCCACGCTGGAATCGGCCGCCGGCGTGCCGCAGAAGTGTGCTGCGTGCCAGAAGTTGCGGATCGTCGGGACCGCGCGTGCCGTGCCCGCGCTGGCCGCCCTGCTGGGCGAAGAACGCACGTCGCACGCCGCACGGTATGCCCTGGAAGGGATGCCCTGTGCCGAAGCGGGCACCGCTCTGCGCGAGGCGGCGAGCAGGTACTCCGGCCCGATCAAAGCCGGGCTGCTCGACTCGCTCGGCTGGCGCCGCGACCGGCAGGCGGTCCCGTTGCTCACGCCGCTGCTGGCCGATGCGGACTTGACGATCGCCTCCGCAGCGGCCTCCGCGTTGGGGCGTATCGGCGGCCAGGACGCGATCGCCGCGCTGTCCGCCGCCCAGGACAAGACGCCGCCGGCGCTTCAGGCGGTGGTGCTAGAAGGCCTGCTGCGATGCGCCGAACCGTTGCAGGCAGCAGGAGATGCGCCCGGCGCGGCGGCCCTGTATCGCGACCTGCTGGGCGGGCAACCGCCAGCCCCGTTCCGCGCCGCGGCATGGCGGGGGCTTGTTTTGGCCGACGCGGGGCAGCGCAGCGAGCTGGTGACGAAAGCCCTTTCCGGCAACGACGTTCCGATCCGGACCGTTGCTCTGCAACTGGTTCGCGAACTGGGCGACGCGCAGGTAATCGCGGCCTGCCGAGCCCAGTGGGCGGCGCTGCCGGCCGAATCGCAACTGGCTGTGATGGACGCAGATTTGAAGCGTGGCGCCGAGTCGCTGCCGACCGTGCTCGCCGCGACGCAGATCCTTCACCGCGACCACGCCCTTCGCCGCCTCGTCATCGCCGCGGATCACCACGAAGCGGATGCCGGCGCGGTCGGCGTACTGCATCTGCTTCGCGAGCTTGCGCGGTTCGAGCTGTGTTTCGACGTTCAGGCCGGCGGCGCGCAGCTTCTGCGACAGCGAGAGCGCGGCTTCGAGGCCGGCGTCGTCCATCAGCGAGACCAGCACGTCGACCGAACTGTCG
>CAYPGE010000650.1:0-2709 GCA_964409865.1 uncultured Pirellulaceae bacterium | reverse complement strand
GGCTGGAAAGTCGTCATCATCAACGAAGC
Source organism: uncultured Pirellulaceae bacterium (assembly GCA_964409865.1). GTDB lineage: Bacteria > Planctomycetota > Planctomycetia > Pirellulales > Pirellulaceae > Anammoximicrobium. The sequence continues at coordinate 2,680 of CAYPGE010000650.1, read as the reverse complement.
CGACCGCATGACCCCGCAGGCCGAAGCTGGTCGCGTCCTACGGTAGCACGAAGGTGGCAGAGTTTGCCGCCGGCAGAAACCGTGGGCGAAACCGGGCCTGACCGGTGCCAGCAGCAAAAGAAAAGCACGCCACTTTCGATTAGTGGCGTGCCTGAAAAAGGTCCTTCCGGGTTTGTCGTGGGTCTTCGAGGAACAGACCGGTCTCTGGGCCGGCTGAGGTGGCCTAACGGGGGGAATTCCTTTGAAAGGGAGGAATCGCTCGGTTTCCGGCAGTTCCTGGGGTTTCCGAGATGCCTTCCTCACAAGAAAGGGGGGGCGGGGTGCCCGGTCCCTCCAGAAACTACCCACGGAAAACCCGGATGGACCTCAAGATCAGCGATCCGGCGGACATCGACCGCCGCTTGGCCAACTCGGCCGACATCTACTCGTTCCTGTCCTGCTACTTCCCCGACGTGTTCTGGGGCGACTGGACCGAGCAACGCCGCCAGATGGTCGCCGCCATCCTGAACGCGGCCAGCTACGGCGGCGACCAGGCGATTCCTCCTGTTCAAGATTCGCGCCGTGTCCCGACGCTGCCGGGGCTGCAATTCTTCGAGCACAGCAACATGCTGCTGGGCATCCTGGCCGTGAACCTGGACCTGCCGCTGTGCGTGTTCCTGCTGGACGCCAGCGAGACGAGCTACAGCGGCTTCCGGGGCGCGATCGACCAGGCCCGCCAGCGGTGGCGCGAGATCCAGTCGTGGATGATGGGCTCGTTCCACCGCCCGGTCTACGAGTGGAAAGTCCGCCAGTGGGCCGTGACCGACAGCGCGCTCCGCAAGGCCGTGGAACGTGCCGACGAACTCCGCGCGTCCCTCGCTGCCGCTGCCAGGTGGTGTCGGCATGCGCTACGACGGAGGCCGCGGTTGACTGCGTCAAACGGGTGGAAAGCGGCTGTCCGTTCGGTAGGAAATGGCATAAGTCGGATAAGAATACCCTGGTGCGGGATTCTCAGTCTGCCTGAAGAAACGGTTCACTTTCAGGCTGTGCCCCATGGGGCAACTGAGGCCGACGCTTGCAGCCAAATCGGGCTCCGTTTCCGCTGACTCCCATCCGGGTGTCAACGCGAGTTGGGTTGCAGAGCGTCACTCGCGGACTTTTTCCGCTAGTCTGTGGACGCACGCCACAATCCGCTCTTCGACCTCGCCGGACCAGCGGAAGGCGGGGCGGCCGTATTCGTACAGGCTGGAACCGCCTTCGTAGCCCCCTTCTTCCCACACCCGCCTGGAGGGGATGTAGGCGATCTGGTCGTCGGCGTAGCCGCAAACCCAAGTGCCTGGACCGAACTCGCGTTTGAAACGCAGCGCGTAGTCCACGACCGCCTCTGCTCCCATGCCGATCACGAGCAGCTCCTCGCCCAGTCGCCAAGCGTGGATAGGATACGGATACGCGGACTCGAACTTCTTTCCGGCATCCAGATCCTTCAGCAGTCGAGCGGCCCAGCGGGCTCGGAGGGCGTTCGTGTCTTGGAGCAGACCGGTCAGTTCCTCGCGCGAGACGACGGACAGGTACGGAAGATCGATCAGCTCGAACGCGGTCCGCAAGCCCGGAGAGACCGGTTTCAGCGGTTGCCGTAGAACCTCCTCGACGGCGGCCGCCAGCATTTGGCCGTAGCGCTGGCACAACTCGAGGCTGCGGCGCGGGATCGGATTCTGGTCCCCGCCACACGTGTTGACGAACATGGCGGTCGTGCCCGGATGGTTCCGCTCGATTTCCAGCTGGGCGAAGCCCGGATAGTCGCCGCACCACGTGAAGAAGCTGAGCGTCGTCGGATGGCAGGCGTAGCCGAAGAGGACCGCCGAGAGCGTTCCGTCAGGCCGGGTTACGGTCAGCACGGGCACGGCATGGTCGACCACCCCCTTCAGCGGCAAACCTTTGGCCAGCAAGTCCGGCACCTCGGCTTCGCGATTGTCGCGGCGATTGACGGCGAAGGTCGTCTTTCCCTCGCCGATCTGGAGCCTGGCGGGCGCGAGCTGCGCGAGTGCCTCACCGACCATCGCGACGCACTTGGTCACCATCAGGCCGGTGTATTCCTTCACCAACTCGACCTGTTCCGCATCGACGGGATAGTAGTCCACCAGATCGTCCCCCAACCGCGGCCCGCAGTGGTTGTGCGAAAAGGTGAACATCACGTCTTGCCGTTCGAGTTGGAATTGCTTCTGAAGCTGCTCGAACACCGGGTCGCTCATCGACTTCGGGACGCCTTCGAAGTCGCTGGTGATCAGGACAACGCGGCGACCCTGATCATCTTCGAGTGCCAACGCCTTCATCCACAGTTCGTGTAACTTGCCGTCCGGCGCGCGTTTGCTCCCGTAACCCGCCAACCACACGGGTTTCTCCGGCGTGATGATCGCCTTGGCGATACCCGCCTTCCAATTCGCCGCTTCCGCTGGAACTTGGTTGGGCAGGCCAGCCAACATGACGAGCAGGGCGCAAAAGGACCAGCCGTGAAGCCGGCTTGAACAGACAAACAGCACGTGCTGGAAGAGTGGCAATCGCATGTGTTCTTTCCTCCCTCTTTTGGCGAACGGTGCGGCGTCAGCCCACCGGTGGATGGTCTCGGCGGGCCATTTTTCACCCGTCGGACAACTTAGAACCGCTAACAAAACCGAAATCGGAGACCTTCGGTCGGCGGTTTCGG
>CAYPGE010000649.1:0-2743 GCA_964409865.1 uncultured Pirellulaceae bacterium | reverse complement strand
TGTCGGCGATGTAACGGCGCAAGTACTCGAACTGTTCGGCGGATCGCACGAGGTGGTCAAAGCCGTCCTGCTGCCAGAACCGCCCTTTCCGGCCCAGATGACGATTGATCCTCGTGGCCGTAAAGGTCTTCCACGACTCGCACTGTTCCAGCATCGCCTCCTCCGTCTCGAAGGCCGCCAGCCGGTGCACGTGGTTGGGCATCACCACAAAATCGGTCATTTCGTAGCGCTGGCCATCGAAATGCAGCAGACTCCGGCTCACGATCTGGGACAACGGGGGCTGCCGCAGCACGCACTCACCATGACACGCATCCAGGTTCTCGTGCCAACGCTCCGAAAACGTGCGCAAGAACTCCGCCTGCAGTCCGCGGCTGAGACGATTCAGTTCGTTCCGCCAATCAGCTCGCTGAGGATCGACGCCGTGCTGATGAAGCCAAGCGTCACGCTGCGCATACCAGCGTGCCAGCACCGGCTTGGGGAGCGAGTCGTCCGTTCTCCAGGTAATGAAGCAGATGGGTCCTGCCTGGGACCAATGTGGCAAACGCCGCTCGATGATCAGTAACTCCCCTCCCGGATCAAACACGTGAAACGGCCAGAGTCGAGACATGGCAGGACTCCAAAGCAGCCCCAAGAGTAGCCCTCTCGCTCCGCGAGAGGAACAGCCGTCTTCGGGCTTCGGGTGATGTTAGAGACGTAAAATGGACGTTGCTTTTCATCACGCGGAGCGTGATGGCTACTATGCATGATGGCTACTAGCTTACCAGATGTCCGTTCCGTCTCCAACTCGCTGCGTGGCTGTCAACGACGCTCGTCGGCAGATTGGCGCCATAGTAGCCATCACGCTCCGCGTGATGAAAAGCCCCTAATCGGCACCGCGAACAAAACTCCGCCCCGCGCAGCCCACCCGGACAACCAATTCTGGACAGGCTGGTTCCTCAGAAATCCAGCGTCAGTTGCGTGTAGAAAAAATCGGCATCGCCACGGTACGGCACTTTCGACGTGTCGTAGAAACGGCCGGAGAAGAAGTGCGAATAGCCCAGCAGCAGGCCCAACCGCGGCGTGAACAGATAGGTTGCGGTCAAGTCGATCTCGTGGCCCAGATCGCGGTTGCCCGTCGGATTGCTGCTCAGCCCCGCAAACGGCGTCATGTCCACGTTGTACGGCACGTCGCTGCCGTCCTGCAGCCAGAAGTAATAGTACCACGCCAGCAGCGTCAGTTTCTCCAGGGGCCGCAACGTCAGCTGGGCGTTCACGGCCTCGATGTTGCTGCGGGCGTACAGGTCCATGAAGCCCAGGTACTTGTGACCCAACGGTTCGTAATGGTTGAAACCCGTGCCCGTCCTCGCGATCCCGTCGGGACCGGCCAGAGGGCTTCCTCCCGAGGCCCAATCGTAAAACAACCACAGCGTCGGCTTCCAGCGCACGCACTCGAACTTGCGTCCGCCGCCCAACGTGAAGAAGCCGGCCGAGTGGCCGGAGTCGTTGGCGTTGGAACCAAACTGATAGCCGCCCTCCAGCTCGTACAACCAGGCGTCGTAGCTGCCGTAGTAGCGGCCGCCCAGCGTGTCGTAGCGAAAGCCGGCCAGGTCGTTGTCGTCGGCCAGCCAGTACGCGTCCACCTTGTCCCGCGGCAGGCCCTTGTACGTGGAGAACACGCCGTACAACTGCCGATCCAGGTCCGGCGGGTCCAAGTGCTGGACGTGGCCCACGCGCCGCATCGGGCGAGCCCAGAAGCCGTCCAGGTCCCAGTTCTCGTCCTCCCAAATCAGCTTGCCGCCCTCGAACGTGCGCCGCGTGTTGGCCCAGTCCAGAGGCGATATCAACCGCTGCGACCCATACAGCAGCTCCTGCCGCCCGATGCGAGCGGTCAGTTTCCCGCCCCAGGCTTCCGGGTCCAGCACGACCACGTCCAGAAACAAGTTCTGCAACTCCGCGCGGTTCTCTTCGATGATGCGCGGCCGGTAGTCCTCGTCATTGCTCACGGCGTCCAGCATCTCGGCGTAGAACCGCACGCGGGAGCCAATCTGGCTGTTCACATACAGCCGCGTCCGGTGCAGCAGGAAGTCGTCGTCCGCCCCCGTCAGGCCCAGTCCGTTGGGGACCGCCGCCGTGTTGCGGATTCCCCGTTCGCTGTGCTGCCTCAGTCGGTACTGGCCGCCGACATCGACGGTGATCAGGTCGGCAAACCCCATCCGCTTGAGGTACTCACCCAAATGCCACTCGTCGTAGCAGGGATCGCACAGGTAGTCGAAGCGGTTGTTGTAGAACGGATCCTTGTAGGCCGCGGCGGCGGCTTTCTTCAACGCGTGCTTTTCCTCGCAGGTGCAGCTCTCCGCCTGCCCGCAATCGCACCGCGAATGCGACACGGTCTGGCAGCCGGCCGCTTCACAGCCGGCGGCCAGGACGGCTTCCAGGGCGGCGGACACCGGCGTGACGATGGTCGCCTGATCGGTTTCGTGGTCGCCGAAATCGGGATCGGACCGGACCTCGTTCACGACGCCGGCCAAGGCCGTCATCAGGGGCGACAACAAGCCGGCCAGGAACGCGGCAAGCAGGAATCGAGGACGAAACATGGGCGGGCCTTGCGGGCGGGGTGAGCGGGCGGGCGAAATGCAAGCTTGACGAGCGGTTCCTTCCTGTGGCCTCATGGCGACCGGTGGGCTAACGCCCACCGTTCGCCAAAGACAGCTAGGAGTCTGTCCAAGATTGCTCTCCGCGCGGAGGCGGGAATCCGACATACTCT
>CAYPGE010000648.1:0-2770 GCA_964409865.1 uncultured Pirellulaceae bacterium | reverse complement strand
CGGCGTGTTACGGCAAGTGGCATCTCGGTCATCATCCCAAGTTCCTGCCGACCCATCATGGCTTCGACGAGTACTTGGGCTTGCCCTACTCCAACGACATGTGGCCGTTTCATCCGACGGCCGGCGATCGCTTCCCTGATCTGCCGTTGATCGAGGGCACGCGCGTCATCGACGCCCAGGTGACCGGCGAAGAACAGGAGCAGTTGACGACCTTGTACACGCAGCGCGCGGTGCAGTTCATCGAAAAGAACAAGGATCGGCCCTTCTTCATCTACTTGCCTCACAGCATGGTCCATGTGCCGCTGCACGTATCCGACAAGTTCCGGGGCAAGAGCCAGCGCGGCTTGTTCGGCGACGTCGTGATGGAACTCGACTGGTCCGTGGGCCAAATCATGGACACGCTCCGGAAACATCAACTGGACGGCCGGACGTTGGTCATCTTCACCGCTGACAACGGACCGTGGCTCAGTTACGGAGATCATGCAGGGTCAGCCGGTCCGTTGCGGGAGGGCAAAGGGACCATGTTCGACGGCGGATGCCGCGAGCCCTCGGTGATGTGGTGGCCCGGCAAGATCCCCGCTGGCACGGTGTGCAAAGAGCCCGCCATGACCATCGACATTCTGCCAACGCTCGCCCACTTGGTCGGGGCCAAGCTGCCGGACCACGCGATCGACGGCCGGAACATCTGGCCGCTGATCGCCGGCGAACCGGGTGCCAAGAGTCCGCAGGAAGCTTACTTCTTCTACTGGGGCCAGGAACTGCAGGCGGTCCGGATGGGCAAGTGGAAGCTGCACTTCCCGCACTCGTACCGGACCTTGGGCGGCAAACCAGGAGGCACGGGCGGCAAACCCGCGCCGTACGAGAACGCCAAGATCGAACTGGCGCTGTTCGACTTGGAGACCGACCCCGGCGAAACGAAAAACGTCGCTGGCGAGCATCCCGATGCCGTCGCCAAAATCGAGGAGTTGGCGGACCGGATGCGCGCGGAACTGGGCGACTCGGCGACCAAGCGGAAAGGTGCTGGCGTCCGCGACCCCGGCCGTCTCCAGGAAGGCGACCTGCGGTTCAACTGGGTGCCTGGACAACCGCTGCCGGTCGATCCACAGCCGCAACCAGCGGTTTTCTTGCCCGCACGGAAGCAAAGAGAATAGACCGCTGGCGGTTTCGCCACCAGCTTGTAATTTGCAGCACGGTGCTGCTTGGGGACGTGGCCATCCGCCGTCGGGTTTTGCGTCTCTAAGACGCAACTCTCGCCCCGGCAACGCCTTAGCCGCGTTCGAGAAATAACTGTCCAGAGTTCCTTGCCGATCATCACACGGAGAGGCTTTGACAAAACTGTTTACTTGCCGATCATCACACGGAGTGTGATGGCTACGCAACGGGTTTGCAGTCATTGACTTTCTCGTTCTGTGCAGCTATAGATGGGGGGAATCCATCCATTTTTGGCACGAATTACGCTTCCCTGCCGCCTCAGTTCCGTAATCTCACAGACAGGACGGTTGGTTGGCTGATCCGTTTGTTGCGTTCGTTCCCATACACAACGCTTACGGCTTACCGTCATCTTCCCCGCGTCCCAGCTAGGTTGCCGTGACGAGGGGGCAATTCTTAAAGGGCAAAACTGATGCTGAGGCGACTCCGTGGATTTACACTGGTGGAATTACTGGTCGTGATTGCGATTATCGGGATTCTGGTCGCGTTGTTGCTGCCAGCGATCCAGGCCGCTCGCGAGGCGGCTCGCCGGACAGAGTGCAACAACAATCTCAAGCAGTGGGGCGTCGCGCTGCACAACTACCACGATACCGTCAAGCGATTCCCGCCGGGTGCGGTGTTCTACGGCGACCCCAACAATCGCGGCTCGATTCACGTCCGGCTGCTCCCGTACATGGAACAGTCGGCCGTGTACGATCTGTTCGACTTCAATACCTCAACCGACAATGTGCGAATACCCGCGTTGCCGGACGGAAACACACGGCTGCTGGCGGTCACGATACCGGCGCACCTGTGCCCCAGCGATGGCAGCACGATGACCAAGTTGGGCAGCGTGCCGGACCAGGTCCAGGTCTCCAACTACTACCCGTCGAGCGGTCCCACGGCGGACATCTCGAACAGTCCCTCTTGTTCCTGCAGCGAACACGCTTTGTGGCAAAGCTACTCCTCGCCGGGAACGAGCGTAGGCCGTCCCGCGGGCCCGTTCAGCCGCCAGGGCTGGAACTACTGTTGCCCGATGGCCGACGTGACGGATGGTCTCTCGAACACCATCTTTGTCGGGGAAGTGCGGGGGGATTGCTCGAATCACGTCCGGGTCGGTTGGAGCAACTCAAACAAGTGGGGCTGTTTCACGCAGATCCCCATCAACTATGACTCGTGCGCCGCAGACCTGACTGCGGCGGGCGGCAACGGCTGCAAGGCCCGCTGCAACTGGAACACGGAAGTCGGCTTCAAGTCCAGGCACCCCGGCGGAGCCCAGTTCGTATTCGGGGACGGTTCCGTCCACTTCCTCTCCGAGTCCATCGATCATTGGACCTATCAGTATTTGGGCGACAAACAAGACGGACGGGCGGCGACAATACCCTAAGGAAAGGAGAGCGTGCGATGCCGAGATGGGACTTTGGCCGATCCGCGTGGAAACTCACTGTGTTCGTAACGCTGGCGGCATGGGCCGGCTGCGGTCCGGGAGGCAGGGAGACGATCGAGGTGAAGGGGGTGGTCACGCTGGACGGCCAGCCCGTGGCCGATGCCAGCGTGATGTTTTCCGGGCCCGAGGGGGGCA
>CAYPGE010000647.1:0-2783 GCA_964409865.1 uncultured Pirellulaceae bacterium | reverse complement strand
CGTTCGTCTGTGCGGCCAAGGGCTACAAGCTGACGCTGACCATGCCCGAGTCGATGTCGGTCGAGCGGCGGGCGCTGCTGCGGGCGCTGGGCGCCCACCTGGTGCTGACGCCGGCGGCGGAGGGCATGAAGGGTGCGATCGGCAAAGCGGCGGAAATGGTCGACGAGGAGTCCAACGCCTGGATGCCTCAGCAGTTCGACAACCCAGCCAACCCGGCGATCCACGAGTGTACGACCGGTCCGGAAATCTGGGAGGACACGGGTGGCGACATCGACGCGGTCATCGCCGGAGTCGGCACGGGCGGTACGCTCACCGGCATCGCCAGATACATCAAACGCAAGAAGCCCGATTTCAAGGCGATTGCCGTCGAGCCGAAGAATTCGGCGGTGATCAGCGGCGGGCATCCGGGCAAGCATCGCATTCAGGGCATCGGGGCCGGCTTTGTGCCGAAGAACTTGGACACGTCTTTACTTGACGACGTGGTGTTGGTCGACGACGAAGATGCGTTCGAGACGGGCCGGCAACTGGCGGCTCAGGAGGGCATCATGGCCGGCATCAGCAGCGGCGCCGCGATGTGGGCGGCCATGCAGGTCGCGGCGAGCCCGACGTTCCAGGGCAAACGCATTGTCGCCATCATGGCCAGCCTGGGTGAACGCTACCTGTCCACGCCCCTGTTCGGCGGCCTGGCGACGTAAGCAGCCCTCAGAGGCTGTGAAAAAATGGGACTGGCTCCGAGCTAGCATCGCGCCAATCCCTCGAAAAATAGGGGGCTGCGAGGTGCCTGTCCCAATTTTTTCACAGCCTATCAGGACTGGCGAATCCATCACTGTCGGCGTCTTCGATTTTCGTTCCAACGCCGTGAAGAAATCCACTTAGGCGAGTATCTCCGAGACTCGCTTCCGGTCCGGGAGGCTTGACCATGTATTCCCATAGCCATCATTCAACCATGCCTTTTCGCCCTTCGCTCGGGCAGCGGCCAAATGCGTTCCTCGTGTTGGCCGTCGTTCTCACTTGCAGTTTCATCGGCCATTTACGGGCGCAGTCGCCGCGTGCCGCCGACTTACCCGAACTGGCCGCAGCCTGGCGTCCGCTGGAGAAGTTCGTCTTCGGCAGCTCCATCGTCCGTGGGAACGACGCTCCGTCGGCCGCAACGGAGCCGTCACTGGCCTGCGCTCCGTTTCCGAACGACGCCCGCATTGTCGCGTTCGAAGAGAACGCCCAGTTCCTCTACGCGGTCGGCGACGCATCCGGCGTGCTGCAGCCGGCGCCGGACGCCGGCGGGCCATCCAAACCAAGCGTGTTCCTGCGCCGCGTCCTGCTCCTGAAGCCATCCGTTTTTGTCATGGACGACGTCGTGCGACCGGCCGCCACGGACGGGCCCGTTCATTGGCTGCTCCGCGGCCGCCAGGCAGACATGGCCGCCGGGGGAAAACTGGCCGCCACGGCCGACGGCCAGGAATTCCTCAGCGAGACAATTTGGCCGGCGGGCGGCGGCCTGAGCCTGGTTCCGAACACTCCGCGGGGCGCGGCCACCGTGGTCCAGGACGAAGCGGCCGCGCCGTCGGGCGTCGCGGAGTTCCGCTGGCTGCACGTATTTCAGGTGCGGCCTGCGGGGAGCCAGCAAGCGGCCGCCAAGTCGTCCGTGGAGCAGAAAGACGGTCGTTGCGAAGTGACGATTGCGGCGGCCGAGCGAACGTACCGTCTGAGCTTGCCGCCACCGAGTGTCGACGCCGGCCAGATTGCGATCGAAACCGCCGAGGGCGAGACGCTGGTCGCGGCGCGGCCGTTGCCGCTGGGGGTGCTGCCGCACGGCGCCGAAGGGATGCGGCTAATCGACCGCTGGGACAGCGCGTACCGCGGCGGCAAGCGGCCCGGTTGGGATGCGGGTCTGGTGGCGCCCGATTTGAAACAGGCCGTCGAGCAGGGCGTGCTGAAGCCTTGCCGCGTGGTGGACCTGGGCTGCGGTTTGGGCACGAATTGCATCTATCTGGCCCAGCACGGGTTCGACGTCACGGGGTTGGACATTTCGCCGACGGCCTTGAGCATGGCCGAGACCAAGGCCAAGCAAGCTGGCGTCCGCGTCCGCTGGGTGCTGGCCGATGTCTTGGCGCTGCCCGACCTGGAGCCGTTCGATTTGGTCTTTGACCGCGGCTGCTACCACAACGTGCGGTACGCCGATCCCGAAGGTTTTGTCGCCTCGCTGCGGCGGCTGTGTCGTCCGGGAACGCGGTGCCTGATCCTGTCCCTGAACCGCGACAGCCCGCCCGGTGTCCGCGAAGAAACGATGCGCGACGACTTCTCGGCCGGGTTTGAATTCGAGTGGCTCCGCCAGTCCGACATCCGCACCGGCCAGGACGGCCAAACCCGCCGCGCCGGCTGGTCGCTGATGCTGCGGAGCAAGTAGTCTTGGCTTCTTTCAACGTCAACGGCCGCGTTCCGCCGCCTCCGTGAATTCGGCGATGGTGTCAATGTCCTTCGCGAACGAGGCAATCGGAGTCACCGAAAAGACTACCGGCCGGTCATGAGCCTCGTGGAGATGCCGGCGGTGCAAGAAACCGTTGGCGACTGCCCGTTCGAAATCCGTCACGGTCGCTGTCCCGCGGCGGTACTTGAAGAAGGCGGTCAGAGCGTGGTAGGGAATCGAGACCGTCAGAACCGGCAGTTGGCAGCGCAACAGATTCTGCAAGTCCTCCCGCAGAAATCGCCACAGACTGCGCGCCACCATGCGCACGTAACGTTGGCGCAAGTCCCGATTGCGATAGCGGTAGGCCAGGCTCAGCAAG
>CAYPGE010000646.1:0-2787 GCA_964409865.1 uncultured Pirellulaceae bacterium | reverse complement strand
ATTACTGTGGAGAGATATCAGCCACCTTGGACGCGGCTATGCCCTGGAAACGCTGGGGGTGAGCGCTGCGGGGGAAACGACGTTGCCGTGACCCGCATCGCACCACCGACGCCCAGACACGAAACCCATAGTGACAATCATGGCAAGACTTTTAGCTCTGGAATGGGACGCTCGCGAAGCCCGGTTGGTCGTTGCTCGCACGACGGGGAAGACCGTGGACGTGGAACAAGCCTTCACGGTGCCGCTGGGTGCCGGCGAGGAAACCGCGCACGCGGAACCGGCGGGCGCAGAACCGGGGGGCGGCGAGGGCGGCAGCTCCGATCTCGGGCCGCGACTGGCCGCCGCTTGCCGCCAACGGAACGTGGGGCGCTGTCAGGCGCTGGTCGCCGTGCCCCGAGGCAAGATCGAATTGCGCGTGCTGCAGGTGCCGCCGGCTCCGGATGAGGAGCTGCCCGAGTTGGTCCGTTTTCAAGCCTTGCGGCAGTTCACGTCGTTGGGCGAGGACTGGCCGCTCGACTTCGTGAGTCTGCAGTCGGCCGATCCTCAGCAGACGCGCGTATTGGCGGCGACGGTCTCGCCTGCGGTCGTAGCCGAGGTCCAACAGGTCTGTGCGGCGTTGGAGTCCCCGGTCTCCAGCCTTGTCCTGCGACCCTTCGCCTCGGCCTCGCTGTTCAGCCGCTACGCGGCGGATGGCCGCTGTCGCTTGTTGGTCGAACTGTTCGCGGAGGAGGCGGACCTGAACGTGGTCGCCGGGGGGCAAGTCCTGCTGCTGCGATCGGTCCGCTTGCCTGCGTACGATCGGGAGGCGGCGCTGCTGGGGGAAATCCGCCGCACGCTGGCCGCCGCGCGGAACCAGTTGAGCGACCAACCCGTGGAGGTCGTGGCGCTGCTGGGCAGTCCGGCGGAATTGGGCGGATTGCCGAACGACTTGCCGGGGCAGTTGGGCCTGGAGGTCGAGTCCTTCGACCCGCTGGACCGCGTGATCTTGACGGCCGACGCGCGGAGCGGACTGGCGGATTGCAGCGGCCGTTTCGCGGCGCTGCTGGGCATGATCTACGACGACGCGGAGGGCCGGCCGCACGGGATCGACTTTCTGAATCCCCGGCAGCGGCCCAAACCCCCGGATCGCCGCCGCCGCTACGCCTGGCTGGCGGCCGCCGCGGCCGGCCTGCTGCTGGTGCTGGGCGGCCTGATCAACTGGCAGATCCAGCAATACAACCACCGGCTGGAGGACTTGCGGGCGCAAAGCAAAGACTTGGAGCAGCCGGTCAAGTCGGCGGAAAAGCTGCGTGCCGATGTGGCGGTCATCGACGCGTTTGCGGCCGCCGATGTCAACTGGCTGGAGCAGCTGGTCGATCTCTCGGAGAAGTTCCCCAGTCCGGAAGATGCCATCGTGGATACGGCCACGTTCAGTTCCCTGACCGACGGCGGCGGAGGCCAGGTCTTTCTGGAAGGTTATGTGCGAGATCCAGCGGTGATCGAAGGCATGGAGTCCCGGCTGCGCGACGCGCAGCACCAAGTGACCGGCGGCGGCACCCAGTTCGACGAACGGCAGCCGGAACTTCGCTGGCAGTTCAAAGAGAAGATCGTGGTTCTGCCGCCCCAGCGTGAGGAGGTCGCCCATGACTAAACGCGAACGAACCCTGGCCATGTTGGTGGGCGTCTCCCTGCTGATCCTCGTTGCGTTGTACGCGGGCAAGAAGGTGAGCGATACCCTCCGCAGTCGGCGCGCGCAGATCGCAGGCCTGGAAAAGCAAGTCCGCGACAAGAGCCGGACCGTGCGGTTGAGCCAAGAGCAGGCCGACCGCATGCAGGACTATCAGCGGCGCGCGCTGCCCAGCGACCCGGAAAAGGCCCGCTCGCTGTACCAGACGTGGCTGCTGGGCCTGGTCAAGGATGCTGGATTTCAGGATGCGCAGGTGGGCGTGTTGCCGGCGCGGAGCGAGAAGGGCATCTACGACGCGCTGGCGTTTTCGGTCAGTGGTCGGGGAGATCTGCGCAAGCTGGTCACGTTCCTGCACCGCTTCTATTCGGCGGACTTGCTGCACCGCGTGCGGCGGCTGTACGCCAAGCGAGTGCCGGGCACCAAGCAGCTGGACTTGGCGTTGTCGATCGATGCCGTTTCGCTGCCCGGCTCCGACAACACCGACAAGTTGAACGACCAGCCCTCGCAACGGCTGACCCGCGGCGGTCTGGACTCCTATCTGGAAGCCATCTTGAACCGCAATTTGACCGGCCCGGCGAACAAGGAGCCGACCATCGAGACGATCGGGGAGCAGTCCAAGTACGCGGGCGATGTGGTCTCGTTTTCCATCAAAGCGCGGGATCCGGACAAGCTTGACCGGATGACGTACAGCCTGGACGGCAATGGCCTGCCGAACGCCAAGATCGACCCCGCCAGTGGTCAATTTGAATGGCCGGCCGAGAAGATCGGGGACTACGAAGTGGTCGTGGCCGCCACGGACGACGGCTTCCCGCCCAAGACAGCGCGGCAGACGGTCAAGATCCGCATTACGGAACGGCCGCCGGAAGCGGCAGCACCGCCGCCGACTGTCGCGAAACCAAGTTTCGAACAGGCCAAATTCGCTTACGTGACGGCGATCACCGAGTCGGGCGGCAAGCGGCAGGCCTGGATCAGCCTGCGCACCGAAGGCAAGCTGTTGAAGCTGTTCGAGGGCGAGGAATTCCAGATCGGCGAGGTGACCGTGAAGATCGCTCGGATCGCCGAGAAGAGCGTCGAATTCGACGCCCCCGTGCTGGAGAAACGCTTCCTGGTCTCGTTAGGCC
>CAYPGE010000645.1:0-2816 GCA_964409865.1 uncultured Pirellulaceae bacterium | reverse complement strand
TCGTCTGCCTGATGAACCCGACCCCGAAGCCGCTGGCCTTGAAGGTGCCGCTGCGGCCCGAGTGGGGAGCAGGGCAGGAGTTCTACAGCGGCCGGCAGGTAATTGCCGGGGCAACGGTCGAGACGACGCTGGAGCCGGGCGACGCCGAGGTGGTGGTGCTGCTGCGGGACTAGTGTGGTACACTGCGCCGAATTCTTGCCCCCGTGGCTTTCGACTGGAACAAAACACTCGACGAGGAGTCTGAACCATGACGCGCACACGACGAGAATTCTTGGAGACCGGGGCTGCCGCGTTGGCCGGATCGTGCTTGGCCACCCGCGCCATGACGGCGGCCTCGGCAGCGGACGAACCGGCGAAGATCAAGTGCCTGGACTACGGCCGGTCGTTCATCTGCGGAACGGCGCCGATGAACAACGTGCGGTTCTGGGTGGAAAGCCGCACGACGATCTTCGACGATGGGGCGGGCACGGCGACCGAGTACTACCAGTGCGCTTCCTGTAAGAGCGAAAACACGTTTGGCGAAAAAGACCTGTTCGTGGCCGACAACTACGATTTCCTGCCGATCCTGGGCGACGGACACTGGCTCGTCTTCCGGCGTCCGGCGAGGATCAGCGACCGCTATCGCACGATTTACACGGTTGACAAGCTCTGGGGCGAGCCACGGTTGCTGCTTCACGACGCAGCGAAGGTCACGGTCCTGGAGACCTTCGAGCAGATCCGCGACGCCACCGCCGCCGGACTGCCGCTGGTCACCCAGACCGAGATTCGCAACGAGGCGACCGGGTTGCGGGCGGTCATCGAGTGCCCGACGAAGACGATGAACATCAGCCTGGACAAGAGCATTTACCAGGTGGACACCGGCCCGATCGCTTATCCCGATCTGAGCAAGCCGTTCGACCTGCAGATCGACTGCCTGAGCGTGGCCTTCGTGGCCTTCAACGCGCCCCACTTTGCCGACTTCATCGTCGAGCAACCGACGGCGCTGGTCGAGGACGGCCAGGAGAAGGGCAAGTTCTACCACTTCTCCGCGCCGTTCAGCTTGCCGGCCAAGAATGCCGTGTTGGCGCTGGGATGAAGGGCGGTGTGAGTCCTTTGCAGCAGAAGGCAACAGAGTGAACGGAGAAGAAGAGCAAAGAAGAAACACTTCTCCGTCATCTCCGTGACCTCTTACCGATTCTCCAGTACGACAGCAGATTCCCCACCAGATCGGCCGACCAATCCATAGAAGTCAACTTCGCTCGTTTCGTCTGTCAGGATTCTGATTGCCCCATCGGCACATAGCGCGTTCACTCCTTTCCGGTGGCTGGACACACCGGCGTGAAGGTCGCTGAAGGCATCTTCGACCGAAAGATCACGCGGGGCCATCCAATGTACCATCCGTGTTGCCGTTTCGGTGATCACGATTGTGTTGGGTGGGTCGGTCACAGAGCCGAGAGCAACAGGCGTGTTGCCGCTCAGTACCGAATCCGTGGATATAATCGCCAGGTAATTCGTGTGAGTCTGGGATTGTGTTGTGTTGGCTTCCGTCGAAGCAAATGATGGGCAGCGAAACACGTTCGGCATCACGTTGCCAAGCTTGGCGTTGTTTGGTCCATTCCACGGCTCATCAAAGCGGTACTTGTCGTACAACGACCGTTGTTCGAGATATGGCAGGATGAGCACTCGCCAGCTATGGAGAGGTTGCCCGTTGTCATCTGCAACAAAAGCAGGCGGGAATGTACCGTAATCCCGATGGTAGTTGTGAAGCGCCAAGCCAATTTGTTTCAAGTTGTTTGCACAGATTGAGCGTTTCGAGGCCGGCGTGTAGTGCGGCACGCGAGACGTCACAAACCACCACCCAAGGCAGGCGAGGACGAGCAGTGCGATGACAGCAATTCGTGTTTTCATCGCGGGGCTCACAGTGAATGACGTTCCGGGTGACCGAGCGGCGACAGGACGGACCAACCATCCCGCCGAACCTAACAGCCTGTTGAGAAAGGGGACGGGCTCCGAGTTGCGTTGGACAAACCCAGGGAAAAGGCGACCACTGCGAGGTGCGAGTCCCCTTTCAACAGGCTGCTAAACGCCGCTTGGGTCCACCCCATTCGCCGGCACGGTTCGTCGGCGCCGCTCGGCCAGGGATGGACCGTGGCCCGTCCGGCTAATGGTCATCCTACCGAAGCGCGGTGCGGGCGGCAATCAATTTTTCGCCCACGGCGCGCCAGGGCGAATTCGGGGCCGCTCGGTGCGTCGCTGGGACGGCGTGGTTCGGCGAGATGCCAAATAATGCCTGTCCTAAAGAGGACTGGCTTGGTCACCGATCGTTAGGCCCGCTGTGAACCGGAGCAGACGGTCGGCAGGAAGGGGGCGGGTGCGGCGGAAAAAAAACGCCTGACAGGAGGGATTTTCTTTCGGCTGTGACCAGACGTCTCAAAGCCAGCGGGCACGCTGGCGGTCGTGGAATTGGCGAGCATTGTCGTCGATACGCATAGCGCGCGTCGTGTCATGGTCGTCATCTCTCCCCAGAGACAAAGCATTCAGCCATCGTTCAAGCCCCCACGGTCCACAGGCTCCAAATCATCCGCGCGCCGACGACGATCAGCAGGCTGGCGAACACGCGTTTCAGACGTCCCACAGGCAGTCGGTGTGCCAATCGCACTCCCAGCGGCGCGGTCAGGACGCTGGCCGCCACGATGCAGACCAGCGCGGGCCAGTAGATGTATCCCACGGCGTGCGGCGGCAGCGACGAGGCGTGCCAGCCGTTGACCAGGTAGCCCAGGGCGCCTCCGACCGCGATGGGAAAGCCGATCGCGGCCGACGTGCCGATGGCGCGATGG
>CAYPGE010000644.1:0-2832 GCA_964409865.1 uncultured Pirellulaceae bacterium | reverse complement strand
TCCGCTCGTCCCGCAGAAAAAGCCAGGGCGCGACAACTGGCCAACCGGGCGGACCCAGACCACGGCTCGCCGCAGCCGTCCGTGCAGGCGCCAGCCGATTGTCCCGCAACGACTCACGCCGCCCCTTTTTCCCCGTGTGGAATCGCCGGTTCTTCATCTATCCGTGGCAACTGCCCGCCCCGCGGCCGGTCATCGGCATCCCCCTGCTACCAGGCGATGACGAAGTCTCCCTCGATCTTCAGGCCGTGTTCACGCGCTGCTACGACACCGGTCCGTACCGCCGCCGAGCCGTCTACGACCCGGCCCGCCTCGTCCCGGCGCTCCATCCCGGCAAAACGGACGGGGGCCGGCAGGCGCTTCAGCATTAGGCCAGCGCGTGTTGACGACGCTGTACAGACCCGCGTTCGCCCACGAAGGCAGTCGAGTCAAAACGGCGAAACGACAGGACAGGCATTACTCGTATTGCCACGGGGCGAGGAAATGAAACAACGGTTCCGGGCACCTTTTCCGGGTTGCCGTAAACCTCCCATTCGGTCACGCCGTTGTCGCCGAGCGGGAAGTCCTCCCGCAGGTCGGTCAGCTTCACCCACGCGGTCAACTGGTTCGGAAACACGACCTCCTGCGCGGCGGCGGAGGAAAGAAGTGCCTTTCCTTTTCCTTCGTCCTCTCGACCGCTAACCCTCTGGCGAAAGCCAAAGTGCGCCGTCTCGGTCTGCAGCCAGCTCCTTCTCAAACGTCTCGACGTACTGCGGATGAAGCACGTACGGGCCAGGATCGAAACTCTTGAACAGACGGCGGAAGTCATTCGGCGCCTGATACTGCCCGGTCGGATGTGGCACTCCAAGCACAAAACGATCCGGACAGAGAAGGGTTAACGCAGCAAAAGCGTCGGTACCCGCTCCAATGGCGATCCAATCATGAGGACACGCCTTCAGTTCGTGAGTCAAGTATTTCGCTACGCAACGATGGACGGTAGCGCGAAAACGTGGGTGGGAAAACGCGGCGCCGCCTCTCTTTTTCTCACACTTAACCGTATCTGTCCAAAGGATTGGGCCGCTTATACCGAGTGCCTTCACCAAGCCACGAAGCCTTCCGTAGTACGGACGGTCTCTTACCCCTTCGCCTTCCTCCTATATTTCGACCCACTTGTCCCACAACTCCTCGGTAGCGCCATGGCGCTCTGCCACGCTCGCGGCGTAGATTTCCCTCCGTCGTTTTGCCTCCCTGCCAGGATTCAGACCACAAACAATGGCACCAGCGCCCGTGTTGCCCTCGCCCTCCAAGATCAGGCACCGCGGTATAATTCCAGTGCGCGGGTCATTGGTGACGCCCAGGCACTTCTCAGGGCAAACCACCATCTGCTTGCCGATCTTGACAATCGTTCTTTGAATTGCCTCAACGATCTGCTGTTCGATCCTAGGTTTCTTCATGGTTGCTCCTTCTTGCTCAGAAATTGAATCGCTGCTTCACGGCCGCGCAAGATTCTATAGTACCTGGTATGTAGCTGGTGTTATAGTCCACGTAGACGGCCTTGCGTCGGAATTCCACCACAGCGACAGCGACGGCGACGACGCGATCTTCGGCGATCTGGGCAATGACTGGATCGTCGGCGGTACCGGCCGCGACCACATCTGCGGTGGCTTCGGCAACGACCTGATGAACGGCGACGAGGTCTCGCCCAACAAGCGTTTCTGCATCGACTCCCAGCCGGAACAGGCAAATCCGCTGCAGCAGGGCCAGCGCGACGGCGTCGCCATCGCCGCGATCCGCCGTGCCGCCGAGCATCGCGTCCCGATAACGCTCGGCCAGCCGCGTTAAGCGGTGGCCCTGTTTGAGCACGAACGCCCAAGGCCCGGCAGGCAACGCCGTGAAGCATTTTTTCGCATTGGGGTCTCGGATGCATGAGTTGGATGCCGCGGGCTTGCCCCGCGGAGGCTCACGTTTCCAGCCACACGAGGCGGCCCCACGTCTCCGTACCGTCCCGCTTCGCCCGCGGCGGCGAAGCCGCCGCGGGCGAAGCGGGGGAGGTGACTGGTGGCTATGCTCCGTCGAAGACCGGCGTCGACAGGGCGCTGGCCGGGACGGGATGCTGGAGGGGTTCTCGCTGGGCAGTTGTCTGTTGCTGGTGGACATCACCGGGCGTCTGTGCCGGCAGGGCAAAGCCCGGCTGAGCCGGGAAGTGGCCTCGGTTCTGGAGCGGTTGGAGACCGGCGCCAAGGTGTGGTGGCAGCGGATGCGGAAGTTGTTCGGGAAGGCACGCCTGCTGGGCAGCTACTTCTAGACGGATCGCCAGCGATTGCGGGACGTGGCTTGCCGGCGTGGCGGCCATCATCTGGACAACGTGGTGGCGGCGTTCGTCTGAAGGCTGGCCGGAACACCCGGCCGCAGGGCGATGAACGCCTCCTGACGCACTGGACACGAGAAAGCGACAA
This sequence comes from uncultured Pirellulaceae bacterium, assembly GCA_964409865.1. GTDB lineage: Bacteria > Planctomycetota > Planctomycetia > Pirellulales > Pirellulaceae > Anammoximicrobium. The sequence continues at coordinate 400 of CAYPGE010000644.1, read as the reverse complement.
GGTCTACAATAACCCACGGACGTTTTGGCAGAACACCTGTTTTCCGAGAGGCAAAGCATGACACTGGCTGAGTTGCTGCCTGCGGTCCAGCAGTTGCCCGCCGCAGACAAAATCAAGCTGATTCGCATCTTGGCAGAGAAGTTGGATGAGGGCGAGGACATCTCACCCCTGGTGCCGAACAAGGTGTACGAACTGCCGACGCCTTACGGCACGCTGGGAGCGGCCGAGACGCTCTTGCAGGCTCTGCGGACTGCCGACGAAAACCCCAAGTGAGGCCGATGCGATTCAGCTACTCCACGATTGCTCCCGCACGACAGGAAACAGAAAAGGACGGGCATTATTAGTATCTTGCCTGCCCGAAGAGCAGGCACGGCCAGCCCCTCCGTGACGCCGTCCACGA
>CAYPGE010000643.1:0-2850 GCA_964409865.1 uncultured Pirellulaceae bacterium | reverse complement strand
GACCAGGACCATGCTTCCGCACTTGGGGCAGAAGCATGGTCCTGGTCGAAGTGCGGAAGCATGGTCCTGGTCGAACCACCACCAGGACCATGCTTCCGCACTTGGGGCAGATCTGGATCTGGCCAATGGTGGACGCGTCACGGACTTTGAGCCGCTGCTGGCAGGTGGTACAGGTGATGGTGAACAGTTCCACGACGTGCCGCCCCATTTGTCAATCGCCGTCAAAAAACGGGACCGGCGCCGATCAAGACGATCGGCGCCGATCCGGTTCTCGCGGCTTTTCGATGCTTGCCCCTGTCGAAAAGACGACGGGACGCGATCCCGCTATCTTGATTCTAAGCCCTGAAACGTAAAATGAGTACTGCCCAGCGCCCGGCAGCCGGCGGTTTTCTGCCTGTTCGTAGCGTCTAGCTGGAGGAATTGCCGTGCAGACCCTATTGTTCTTGTTGACTGCCATCGGGTGCGATGCCGCTCTGGCACGCCCTGATGTGGAGTTCAAAGTCTTTCAGTTTCCCGCCGACAAGATCCCGCGCATCGACGGCAATCCGGACGATTGGTCGCTGGTGCCGGATTCCTACGCGATTGGTACGGATCAACTGCGGGAGACCGTGATCGGGCTCGGCGACAAACGCGATCCGGCCAACCTGGACGTGCGGGTCAAGGTCGGCTGGGTGCGGGGGCAGAACCACCTATACTTTCTGTACGAGGCCCAGGACAACTACTGGGACTTTGCCCGCGACGACTTGCACAACGACATTTTCGAGGTCGTGATCGACGGCGACCGGTCGGGCGGGCCGTTCATCCGCCAGATGCATCCCGACAAGCGGCTGCGCGACAAGCCGGAATCGTTTGATCTCTTTCACGGCGTCCACGCACAGAATTACCACGTCTTCACGCCGGCCGAAGGCAAGGACTGGGCCATGGTCTGGGGCTCGCAGCCCTGGATCAAGGAGTTGCCCTATGCCAACGCGGCTTATCGGTACAGCTTCCGGCCGGGTGAAAGCGGCAAGTTGATCCTGGAGTTCTTTGTGACGCCGTTCGATCACGCGCCGCCGGACCGTGCACGAGCGGTTCCGTCGCAACTGGAAGAGGGCCGGGTCATCGGCATGTCGTGGGCGATTCTCGACTACGACGACCAGAACGCGGAGCAATACGGCGGCTTTTGGAATCTGTCGCACAAGACTACGATGTACGGCAATGCGTCGGACCTGGTCGCGTTCCGCTTGATGCCGATCGAGCAGAACCTGCGCCGGCCCGTCGAGGCGGATTGGTCGTTCCGAGTGCTGGATCGGGACGAGCGCGTCGTCGCCTTCCGCGATCGGTCCCACGGCAAGATCACCGCCTGGCGCTGGGACTTTGGGGACGGGCAATCGTCCGCCGAACGGCATCCCGTCCATCGCTACGAGAAGGCCGGCGAGTTCATTGTGACGCTGCAGGTCGAGGGACCGGAGGGTCAGGCGCGCCGGACGAAGGTCTGGGACGTGACGCTGCCGTAAGCGTATCCCGCGTGCCATCGTTGATCCTGAAGGAGGGGTCAAAACCATGTCCGATTTCTATCGCAGTGGGGGCGTCGCGGGGCGTCTTCTGATCGTGATCGTTGCCGTGATCCTGACGTTCGGCAGCGGCCGAGTCGCCATGGCGGCAGAGCCGCAGCTCCGCGGGATCTGGATGCACGCCAATTTCATCCGCACCCCGGCGGAAGCTGACCGTTGCATCGACATACTCCAGGCAATGTATGGAAGTGCGGTCATCACGAACGAACAAGCTTGGGCCAAGTGCCAGGAATTTGGCTCCTGATTCAGCGAAACGGATTGACAATTCCCACCGAGTCATAAGTGGCGCCATCATCCATGTCTTCGCTGTAGAGCGTATCGACCCCGGCTTCGACACAAGCTGCGACCAGCATGCTGTCCCAGTGAGAGAGGCTGTACCGCGAGTGGAGGCCGAGGGCTCCGAGAATTACGTCCTTCGTTGGAAGCTCGAGCGGAAACATCGCCAGGATGTCCTGGATGTCCGCATCTACGTCGCCAGCCGTTCGCTTTCCCGTCGATTCCCAGCGTCGGAGACAACTCAACAATTCCCCGGCAACCTGCCACAGCAACACGGTTCCGGATGGCGGCTGAACGAGCCGATCAAGCAGTTCCGCAGCTTTGGCCTGTTTCGCGGGTTCTTCGTCGTCGAAGAAATAGACAAAGACATTCGTGTCAACGGCGTTCATGGAGTTCGTCTCGAGTGAAATGCCGTCCCCCCGAATGAACCGGACGTTCTCGGACACGCTGCCGAAGCGATTGCCAGGCGGTTACCGGATCGTTCGGTGCGTCGGAAATCGGTTCGACGGTCAATTGAACTCGGCTACGGTCGGGCAGAACGAGGGGCTCGTCGAGCGTCAACTGTCCATTCTCCACCGTGGCAACGGCCTGTGTCTTCATTCGCATCCCCTTCTGACCTGAGTACGTCCGGCAACTGCCTGAATTGTACCTGGACGGCGTCGGCTAGCCAACCTGTACGGGGACATCGGCCCCTGCGGCGCCAGCGCGGATTTGGACGACGGCGTGGTGGTCGTCGAACGAGACATCATGATGGTAAATGAGAACCTGTCCGAATCGAGCCCGGTTTGAACCGACAGGGCAAGCTGGAATGACGCGGCCAAGAGGGACCTGTGAAGATCGGGCATGTAACGCAGCAGACCCCAAACGGCCAAGGACGCGGGACGCCCGATGCCTTTCGGAGACTGACTGCGAACCGCCGACCAACTCTCTTCGGGCAGTTGTGGGCTGGTGATCGCGAGCCTTTAAGCAAACGCGGCGCGGCTGTGGCTCACCCCCTGCAACCAGTGGCGACCGCGCCGTG
>CAYPGE010000642.1:0-2853 GCA_964409865.1 uncultured Pirellulaceae bacterium | reverse complement strand
CGATGCCATGAAAGATCAGACGGCTGGGCGACTGCTGATCTTGACGGCGGCCGTGATGTGGAGCACCAGCGGCTTTTTCGCCAAGGCTCCGTGGTTCACGGATTGGCCGCTGCAGATCGAGGAACTGCCGGTCCGCGGTCCGCTGCTGGCCTTTTGGCGGGTCGTCTTTGCCAGCCTGGTGCTCCTGCCGTTTGTCCGCCGTCCGCGTTGGACGCCGAGGCTGGTATTCATGGTCGCGACTTACGCGATCATGAACTACACGTTCCTGAACGCGCTGACGCTGACCACCGCGGCCAATGCGATCTGGCTGCAGAACACCGCGCCGGCGTGGGTGTTCTTGATCGGCGTGTTCGTGTTTCGCGAGCCGATGCACCCGCGCGACGGCTGGCTGCTGGCGTGCTGTGCCGCGGGCGTTGGCTTGATCTTATGCTTCGAACTGGGAGGCCAGTCGCCCCAGGGCGTCGTGTTCGGCCTGTTGAGCGGACTCGCCTATGCAGGCATCGTCTTGTCGCTGCGGCACCTCCGCCGCGAAGACGGGGCGTGGCTGCTCTTTCTCAGTAACCTGACGACTGCGGCCGTGTTCCTGCCGTTCGTGCTGCACTACGATATTTGGCCCACGGGAAAACAGACGTTATGCCTGGCCGGCTTCGGCATGTTTCAGATGGGGTTGCCCTACTTGCTGTTCTCCCGCGGTGTGCGGCGCATCACGGGCCACGAAGCAGCGGGCATCGTGCTCGTCGAGCCGGTCCTGGTCCCCGTGTGGGTCTGGATCGCCTGGCGGCACGCGCCTTCGTACCAGGCTCCACAGTGGTGGACGCTCGTTGGCGGCGGCCTGATCCTGCTGGGCCTGGCCGTGCGCTATCTCGGCCGCAAGCCGAACGGTGCCTGCCTCAGCAAGGAAATCTTGTAGGACGGCCTTTCCAGGCGGTCACCGCATGACCGCGAACAATTCCGCCCGTTGGGGATCGACGTCCAACGGGATAGGCTGCAAGATGCCTTGGTCGCGAACGAGTTCCTCGCGGACCAGTTTCGTGGTGACGTAATCCGTGAAACCGTAGTTGCCCGGACGGCGATACCGTTCGATTTCGCTCCAGTTGACCAGCACGTACGTGATCTGCTGCTGCCGCAAAGCGGTTCGTCGCTCCGCGGCAGTGCGGTCTTTCATCAAGCGTTCAAAAAGGCATTCGTCAAAACAGGTGTTGTACAGCGCCGGCAACTCCAAGTCGAACGGCTCGGCGTCGCCGACCAGCAGCACGCGATCCCCCGCCGCGGCCGTGTCGTTCAAGTACCGATGGATTGGGTGTACACGCGACGGATCGCCTGGCTCGGCAGGCTCGTCGCGCCGCAATCGCTCCAGCGACACCAGATAGCGGTGGTCGTAGACTCCGGCCGACAGCAAGAACAGCAGATTCGCCGCCAGACCGCCCAGCAGTAGGGCAGTCACGGCCGTTCGCCAGATTCGCGACACGGAGCACGCGGCGCCTTCTCCGGCCAACAACGCTACCACGGGCAAGACCGGCACCCAGAAGCGATCGACACGGTGCGTGGCGAGCCACCATACTGCCAGGAAAAAGCCGGCATACGCCGCCAACGCCACGACCAATCGCCGCCGTCGCGCACAGAAAAAAGCCGCCGCAGCCAGTGGCACCAGCAGCGGACTTTGCCAGAGGTTCCGCCAGCCAAAGTCGGCCGCCGCCGCGTAAGCCTGGGCGGCCGAATAACGGCGGCCGTGCTCGTCCGGCGGCACGCGATGGGCGCGGTTCCATTGCGCCATGCGTTCGGGCGTGCGCGTGGTCCCGCCAAACACCAGCGGATACACCGGATTGCCGGTCAGTGCCGCATTCTTGGCGTACCACAGTCCACAACCGCACAGCGCTGCCAATAGGAACAACGCCGACGGTCGCCAGCGAAATCGGCCCCGCGCGAACATCGCCGCCAGCGTCAGCGGCCCGACCACCAGCAGCACCGCCGGATACTTGCACGCCGCCGCCGAACCGGCCAGCAAGCCCGCCAGCAGCAGGCGACCGCGCGGTGCCGCCGCCTCCACAAACGAAGCGTCCTCGCCAGCCCAGATCGCCATCGCGTACACGGCAAGCCCCAAGTAGCAGGCCACCGCACCTTCGATCAGGCCCGCCTGGGAAACATGTACGACCCAAGGCAGCGAGAGATAGACCAGCGCCGCGACCACGCCCGCCCGGGGCGAGGCAAACCGCCGCCCGGCGGCCAGCAAGCCTAACGCGGCCAGCGGCGCAAAGCAGGCGATCACCGTCTTGCCCGCCAGCGCGCCCCACCACCAGTCCCGCGCGCCAGGCATCAATACCATGGCCAGCAACGCGTGCATCTCGGCGCCCAGCGGCATGTTCCCGTACACATTGTGCGGCAAGAAACCGATGCGAGCTGCCTGGTGCCATTCCTTGGGGACCTGCAAGTGGTACTCCCGGACGTCGAAATCCCAAGGCGGCAGCATCGCTCCCAGCACGATCAGCAACAGAAACGGGACTGCCAGCCACAGGCCGTACTGCGTCAGCCAATCACCAGCGAAATCTCGCTCGCGCTGCGTCGAGCTTGCCCCCAAGTGCGGATCCAATCGCAACTGGACCTCGTCCTTTTCCTGCCTCGCGCCAGGGGGCTGACACCATTTCCAAACCGCCCAACCTGCCACAACGCCGCCAGCGGCCAAATGGAGCCACGGACCGTGGAGTCCACCGGCCAGTCCGCTGGCCAGCGTCAGCAGCGACCACTCGCTCAGCCCCACCGCCGTGCTGAACACGAACGTCTCCAGGCCCATCAGGCTCCGATCCGCGCGAACGGCCGACAGCGACAGCCGTCCCGCAAAATAGGCCAATGCGAGGA
>CAYPGE010000641.1:0-2861 GCA_964409865.1 uncultured Pirellulaceae bacterium | reverse complement strand
CGCTTCAACATTGCTTCTCTCGCCGCGTGACCCACAAATTCTGCTGACGAGCCAATTTTCTTTTGGCGGGAGCGCAAGAGCACGCCGCGAAGGCAACAGATCGTACGGCCCGCGTCTTCTTGGGCAAGCAGTTGGTGTGCACCAGCTGCCACGCTCATCCGTCCGATGGTTGGGAGCGGGGAGACTTCTGGGAGCTGAACGCATTCTTTCGTCAACTGCGGGTCGAACGCGGCAGCCAGTCGCAAGTCGTCTCCTTGTCGGACGCGGACTATCCCGGCGAAAGCGGGGCGGTCAAGGACGCAGAGCTGTTCTATCGGCTGCCGAACGGCCGTTTGGGGATGGCCTATCCGGAGTTGAACGGTCAAGCGATCTCGCACAGTGGACTGGTCAGCGAGGTCAATCGGCGACGGGAGTTGGCCAAGCTGGTGGTGGCTTCGGAGGATTTCCGCCAAGCCGTGGTCAACCGAGTTTGGAGTTGGCTGTTTGGCTACGGATTCACGCACCCGGCGGACGACATGGGGTCTCACAATCCGCCGTCGCACCCCGAACTGTTGGACACCTTGGCGGCTGAATTCGCGGCGCATGACTTCCACACCAAGGGGCTCGTCCGCTGGATTGTCCTCAGCGAGCCGTTCGGCTTGTCGGGCAAGCGAATGCCCGAGAGCTGGATGGATGCTCCGGAGTCGGGCGGACAGCCTCTGTTTGCCCGCTCCTACTCGCCGCCGAGCGGCGACCGCGACGTGTACAAAATGCTCGTTCAGTCCGTCCACCAGCGGCCCGTCACCGAGTACGTGTCCTCCGGGGCGATGGCGCGGCGGTCATGGCTGCGGCCCAGCGTGGAACCACCGCAGATCATTGAAACTCGGCCGGACGACGTGTGGCCTGGCCCCGCCTGGTTGCCGCGTCTGGCTCGCAGCCGTCTGACGCCCGACAAGAAGGTCGAGCACTTGTTTTTGTCCGTCTTGGCCCGCGCTCCCACTCCGCGGGAAATGACGGCCGCCAAACTCGTTCTGGCCGACCGGCTGGGTGATCCCTCCGCGATTCGGGAAATCTGGCGGACGCTGCTGGCCGCTCAGCCGGAAGTGTCCGCCCCGGATTAGCTCTGAAACCCGGCCCGGACAATCCCTGAGCAACGCGGGCCACCAGCCACGTGCGGCAAGACCGGAAGACCGGGCAGACGTTGTTCTATTGTCCTGTCCAGCGTCGTCGGCCGCCGTTTTCCGCCGCTCCCAGCCAATCTGGCGACCCGCATCCCGCATCCCGCATCTCGTATCCCGCATCCCGCAACCCGCCTCCCGCACAGGTACTTTACAGCCCGACCGATGAGGGTAGAATCAAAAGGCAGTCTTGGAAACACCGTAGGAGGAAGCCGTGCAATCCTTCGAGTCTCAAGTCGCAGCTCTGCGCAAGCAAGGCTACAGAAACAAGGCGATCGCCGCCAAGCTGAAGGTGCCCTTTCACCGAGTCATGGAGACCGTCAGCGGGCTGGTCGAGGACGGGGTGGTTGAGTCCAGGTGGCCTCGAGCGAAATGGACTGACAAGGGCAGCAAGGAATTCCAGCAGGTCGTCGAACTGCTCAAATCCGGAGCGACGCTGGCCGCGATCGGCGAAGTCCTGCACGTGACCCGGGAGCGGGTCCGACAAATCCGCGAGAAGATCCGAAAACGGTATGGCGACCGCGTCGTCGAGCCTCGGCCGCAACCCTACGTGACCGTGCGGGAAGCCGCTCGCCAGTTGGGCACGGACCCGGGACCACTCCGCAAACTGTTGCAGCAGAACGGCCTGCTCACGAAGAATGATCGAGGGACTTGGGTCGTCCTGCGCAGCCACCTGCGGCTAAAGAAAGTCACCGAACACCCGCACGTGACGCAGAAACAGAAGTGCAAGTACTGTGGAAAGACGTTCCGCCTCAAGCACCGGGCTCAGCAAGTCTGTTCCGCTCGCTGCATCCAGGCGCATCGGCAGGAGTCGCGCCAACGCACGCTCGCGTCCTCTCCAGCGGAAGACAATCTGGCTGGCTGGCACAAGGAATTGTGGCTGAGAATCCAGCGTCATCGGCCGCCGGAACAGGACGAATGGCTGACCCTGACTCAGGCCTCCGCACGCTGTGGTTTGACTTCGATTCAAGTCAACTGGCTGCGGTTGCGAAAGGTGTTGAATTGCGGCCGGAGCGAAACGCTGTTCTGGAGGGATCAACCGGTACACCTGTATCGAGCCAGCGAAATCGACATCGTGCGGCAGTGCCGGGAAGAACTGCTGCCGGAATGAATCGGTAAGGAGCATGTCAGTCCGTCTGCCCATTCTGGTGCTCGGCGGCAGCGATCCTGGACCGGACGCCGTGCCGCAAGGCATGCCGCCCGGCCAGATGCTGACCGGATTCAAGGCTGCCCAGCCCTTGCCGTGGGGGCGGTGTCTGGTGGCCGAAGTGATCGAACGCCTGCGGCAGTCCGGCCGCTTTCACGAGCCATTGCTGGTCGGCCCGCGCCGCATCTACGAGGGCCTGGTCGATGTGACGATCGCGGACGTGGAAGGCAATCTGGCCGCGACGCTGCAGCGGGCTGTCGAGGCCATTGGCGAGCACTTCTGCATGTCGGCGCCGGTCGCCTTCATCACTTGCGACATCCTGCCTACGGTGGAGGAAATCTGCCGGCTCTTGGACGAAAGCTACTTGCCCCATCAGGACGCTTTGTTTTGGGGGCAGTTCATCGCCGCCGAGGCCGAGGCGATGGGCGCCAGTGCTTGGAAACCCTCCTACCACTTCCGCCCGGACGACGAGCATCCTCCGCAGAACTTCTATCCCGGGCATCTCGTGATCGCGCGGCCGGATGCCTTGCGTCTGCCGCTGGCCGTCTACTTGCTGA
>CAYPGE010000640.1:0-2891 GCA_964409865.1 uncultured Pirellulaceae bacterium | reverse complement strand
GAAGCCGCCCATCACCACCAATTGCACGCCCGCCTCGCGGCACGGCTGAAACACGGCCTCGCGGTACGCTGCGGGGGTGGGAAAGTCCTTGTACCGCAGAACGAGCGCGGGGATCGAAGCCTCGGCGGCGAATCGCAAACCGCCGGCCGACGGATTGCTGGAGATCACCAGTTTGACCACCGCGTTCAAGTCGCCCGCGGCGATCTTCTGCAGGATGTTCCGCAGCGTGGTTCCGCCGCCCGAGATGAGCACGGCGATGGGCAAGGGCGAATCTGCGAACATGGAATTCTCTTTCACTTGTCGTGGCAGCTCGGAACAGGAAGACGGCTTCTTCTGTCCCAGCATTTCGGCGCGTCACGTTGCGTCGCGGTCAGACGGCGGAGGCAGTGGGGACGGTCAGCACGTAAACTTGAATCGGGCTGCCGGCCAGGTCATGCTCCACGGGCCTCGCTCCGGCCAAGGGCTCGCCGCATAGCTCGACGGCTAATGTCTCTCCGCAGATGTATTCGGCGTTCTCCTCGATGGCTTGCCGCAGCTCGTCGGACTCCGTCACCAGACCGACTTGAATCCGGTCCGTGTACTGGCAATCCAACTCCTTGCGTCGTTCCTGGATCAAACGCACCAGGTCGCGGGCCAGGCCCTCGCGGACCAGCTGGGGCGTGAGGTCGGTGGACAGGACCACGACGCAGCTGGGCAAGTGCGCGGCGGCCCAGCCGGGTTTGGCCTGCAGTCGGACTTGCAGGTCCTCCGAATCCAGCTCGACCCGCTGACCGTCGGCGTCCAAGGTGACTTTGCCCGTGGCCTCCAGTTCGGCCAGCAACCGGCCGCCGTCCGCGCGGGTCAGCAACTGCTTGACCTTGGGCAGCAGCTTGCCGATCCTCGGGCCGAGCCGCTTGAAATTGGGCAGCACCTCGTACGTGATGTAATCGGCGGCTTGCTGCGCGTACTCGACTTGCTTGACGTTCAACTCGTCCCGCAGCAGTTCGCCGTGCGTCTGCAGCCAGGCTTGATGCGTATCCTTGGCCAAGATCACCTCGACCTTGGCCAGCGGCTGCCGGACCTTCAGCTTGGCATCCATCCGCGCCTTGCGGCCCAGCGAGGCGATGTCGCGCAGCAGGCTCATCCGCTCGGACAACAAATCGTCGATGGCCCCAGCGTCGCACATGGGATAGTCGCACAGGTGGACACTCTCCAGGACCCGTTCGCCGAAGACGCCCGCCAGATTCCGCCACATCGTCTCGGCCAGAAACGGCGTGAACGGGGCGATCAGCTTGCTGGTCGCCAGCAGGCACTCGTACAGCGTCCAGTAGGCGTCCAGCTTGTCCGGCGAGCGTTTGTCGCTGCTCCAATACCGGTCGCGACTGCGGCGGACGTACCAGTTGCTCAGCGCATCGACGAATTCGTTCAGCCGCAAGCAGGCGGTGAAGTTGTCGTAGGCGTCCATCCGCTCGGCCACCGCCGCGATGGTCCGGTTCAGTTCGCTCAGTACCCAGCAGTCCAGCTCGCTCCGCTGGGCGGACGGCCGATAGCCGTCGCCCCGCGCCAAGTCCGCCGGCGTCAACTGTCCCGCCTCGCCGGAGATGGACGCAGCCGGATCGAAGCCGTCGATGTTGGCGTAGATCACGAAGAAGCTGTACACGTTCCACAGCCGCAGCAGAAACTCGGGGATGCTGTCCTTGATGGCCTGCTCGCTGTAGCGGATCGACGACCAGGGCGGCTGGTTGGCGAAAAAGTACCAGCGCAGCGCGTCGGCCCCGTAGCGGTCGAAGATCTGCGACGGCTCGCGGTAGTTCCGCTTGCTCTTGGCCATCTTGCCGCCGTCTTCGCCCAGCATCAGGCCCAGCACGATGCAGTTCTTGAAGGGGTGCGGAAAGGGATGCGATGGAGCGGCCGTTGGGGACGGTGATCGGTGATCGGTGATCGGTGATAGGTGATCGGTGATCGGTGATCGGTGGGCGGTGGGTGCGGAGGGCGACGAGGAGCTTGGTTGGCCTGATGGTGCCTCCGGATCGTCCCCGAACAACATCGTGCTGATTGCCAGCAAGCTGTAGAACCAGCCGCGGGTCTGGTCCAGGGCTTCGCTGATGAAGTCCGCCGGGAACTGGTCCTCGAACCGCTGGCGGTTGGCGTGCGGATATCCCCACTGGGCGAAGGGCATCGAGCCGGAGTCGTACCAGCAGTCGATCACCTCCGAGACGCGCTGCATGCGGCCGGCGGGGTCGAACGGCGACTGGTAGGTGACCGCGTCGATGTACGGCTTGTGTACCCGCAGGTCGTCGGGCAACTGCGGCTTGGCAGCCTTGGCTTTTTCCCACACGTCCGCGCCCTGCACGCCGGGCTTGGCCAGCAGTTCGGCGTAGCTGGCGACCGCCTCCATTTTTCCCGTCCGGCTGCAGACCCAGATCGGCAGCGGGGTACCCCAGTAGCGTTCGCGGGACAAGGCCCAGTCGACGTTGGTCTCCAGGAAGTTGCCGAAGCGGCCCTCGCGGATGTGCTCCGGCAGCCAGTTGACCTGGGCGTTGTTGGCCAGCATGCGATCCTTGAAAGCCGTGGTGCGGATGAACCAACTCTGCCGCGGGTACTGGATCAGCGGATCGTCGTCGGCCCGCCAGCAGAACGGGTAATCGTGCAGGTACTGTTCGACGTGCAACAGCAGTCCGCGCGCCCGCAACTCGCGGTTGATGTCCTTGTCGGTGTCCTTGACCCAGCGGCCGGAATAGCCCGTCGCCTCGGCCGTGAACTTGCCGTCCGGACCCACGGAGCAAATCAGCGTCGGTCCTTCGCCCGCGACGAAGCGCGCCTGCTCGTCCAGCAGCACGTCATAGTCCACTTCGCCGAACGCCGGCGCCTGATGCACCACGCCGGTGCCGCTGTCGGTGGTCACGAAGTTG
>CAYPGE010000639.1:0-2905 GCA_964409865.1 uncultured Pirellulaceae bacterium | reverse complement strand
TCAACTCTTGGTGGACGATGCCGACGACTTGTTGGCTGGGGTCCAGGGCCAGCAGCACCTTTTCTCCCAAGGCGCGCTGCGATACGCCAGCCATAAAGTCCTTGACGACCGAATAGCTGACGTCCGCCTCCAAGAGCGATTGCTCGACCAACCCCAGGCCGTCGCGCATATTGGCCTCGGTCAGCTTGCCCTTGCCGCGCAAGCTCTTGAAGGCCGACTTCAACCCGTCTTGGAGTGATTCAAACATAATCCCCGTCGCAACTCGGCAATCGCGATACCAACCTTTCCCAGGCGGCGATCATCGACACATCGGCGCATGGACCTGGCGCCGCATAGGTGGAAACCCAGAAATTATGCTAAAAAACCAGCTTTTGTAAATGGCTGCTGTGCGGAGAGTACAGAAACGCCGGACGCCATCCACCGCTATAACTCCATCGGCCGGTGGCAGACATCGGCTCCGCAAATCCGGATCGACCGAGTATGCATTCCCACGCAATGCCATCAGGAAGGACGCATCATGTTATAGGGTAAAGACTTAGTTATATTCGCGTGCCAGTTCCAGAGGCAGCCGTCAAACGACTGTCGCGATGGCATCTTGGCAGTTTATTCTTTGCGGGCTGGCTGAGACGGGCCGACTACTGGCTGTCACTGGGAGACGAAGAAGTGGCTGGCATGGGGGAAGCGTCCCCAGTTGCCGGCGCGCTCACGGTTGATTCCTGGGGCTCGGCGGGAGGGCCGCAGCCTCGGAGCAGTGAACTGATAATCATCACGGCGAAGACCAACACGCACAAACCCAAGGCGCCGCCTCCCGCCCACCACAACCACGAAGGGATGTCGTCGAGGGACGCCTGGGACTGCGATGGCGCGCGGTAGGCCGGCTGATATCGCGGCGCCATGTCCGGCTCGGCTGCCGAAAACGGCGTGTCCAAAGCCTGGTGCTGGTCGAGTCCGTCCAGATCTGAACCCGACTCCAGAACGACCGCACTGGCGTCCAGAACCTGCACCTCGCTCGGCGCTGAGGCAGGGCTGGCTGCGGGAACCTTCAAATCATGGCCGCAATTGGCGCACGGCACACTCCGGCCTGCCAGCCACGCGGCAGCCCCGAAACGTTGGCCACAGTGGTCACAGGCGACAACGATCGAAGATGAGGCGACTGCTGGCGCCGGGGCTGGCGCATCCGCACCGCGTTGCGTGCCGCCACCGTCTCCAGGCACACTCACCGTAGCTCCACAACGGCTGCAGGGAAGCTGTCTGCCGGCCAACTCGGCCGCCGCAGCAAAACGCTGGCCGCACTTCCGGCATTGCACCACGATCGCCATCGCTCACGGGCTCCTGAGGCCAGTTCGTGCCTGTTCCGAAACGAATGAGGATGACCTTCCCAAAGCCAACAATCCCGCTGCGCCGTCGCGACGCAGAACCGTCACGCGATTACGGGGTGCAAGCCTCCCATTCGCGTGTACCATACCGGCGTCAGAGGCCGACGTCAAGCATTCGGCGGGATGGTGCTTCTTTCTTGATCCCCTGACCAATTCGACCCGGCTGGAAAAATAGTATTGCGTAATTGCGCAATTGCTGTATCTTCAAAACGATTTCAGGATCGGTAGAATAGGCCGTCATGGACATGAGACTTGACAACCGCGAATGCCGCTGGCTGGCCGACTTCTTCACGTTGTTCAGCAGTGGAGTTCGTCTGCAGATTTTTTGTGCCCTGCAGGGCGGTCGAAAAACTGCGTCGGAGCTGGCCGAGCGCGCCGGGGTTAGCCCGCAGAATATGTCGCAGCATTTGCGGTTGATGCGAGAAAAGGGAGCGGTTGCCACAGAAAGGGTGGGACACCACGTGTACTACTCCGTTGAGGACCAGCGGCTGCTGCAAGGCGCATGTCTGATTCGTGACGCGTTGGTGGACGCCACGCGTCGGCGAGCGAGCCAGATGCTGCCGTCGGCGGAGGCACGGTAGGTGGTTTCTCCAGCACGAGAAAATGCACTTCGGCCTCTCGTGTGCATTGGGTGTTTGGAATGGGAGACGAACAGCGATGATCCAATTCCGACGTCTCTTTCTGGTGGGACTGTTGATCGCGGCGGCGGCACTCGTGTTGGCTGCGGTGTCGCGCGACGACCGCTCCCTGGAATCGGCCTGGGGCCGAACGCCTCCGCCGGTGGTCCATGTCGACCACGCGGCGTTCTTTCCCGAAACGCTCAAGACCGGCCCCGAAGTCACCCGCGCGTGTCTGCGTTGCCATCCCAAAGCGGCTGAAGAGATGATGAGGACCTCGCACTGGACCTGGGCGGGCCAGAAAGTGAAGTTGCCCGGCCGCGAGGAAGTGATGCGGGTGGGCAAGCGGAACCTGATCAACAACTTCTGTATCCATGCCGGGCCGAACATCAAAACCTGCTCGTCCTGCCACGCCGGCTACGGCTGGGAAGACAGCAGCTTTGACTTTACTCAGGAAGATCACGTGGATTGCCTTGTCTGCCACGATCAGAGCGGTATGTACCAGAAAGGGGAGGCGGGAAATCCGAAGCCGGATGTGGATCTGATGGCCGTCGCCCGCAGCGTGGGGCGGCCTACGCGGGTCAACTGCGGGCAATGTCACTTCAAAGGCGGCGGCGGCGACGCGGTCAAACATGGCGACATGGACGGATCGCTCTATTTCCCCAGCCAGCGCATCGACGTACACATGGGCCAGTACGGAATGCAGTGCGTGGATTGCCATCGGACCGTTGATCATCAGATCCCTGGTTGTGCGATGTCCGTGTGCATCGAGCGGCGGATGCGGGTCAACTGCACCGATTGCCACAGCGAGCGCCCGCACCACCACGAGCGACTGGACGCCCATACGCAAACAGTCGCCTGCCAGACGTGTCACATCCCGCGCATGGCGATCGACGTGGCGACGAAAATGGA
>CAYPGE010000638.1:0-2931 GCA_964409865.1 uncultured Pirellulaceae bacterium | reverse complement strand
GATCTGGTGCAACTGTTGCTTGCCCTGTGCCGCGAAGCCGTGCTGGGGCTGGTGCTGGGGCTGGCGCTGTTGTTCCTGGTCGCCGGAATGCGGGCGGCAGGGCAGACGATCGGCCAGTTGAGCGGGATGACGATCGCGGACATGGTTTCGCCCGAAGGGAGCGGCTCGACGGTCCTGGGCGAGTTGTTTGCGCTGCTGGCGACCACCGTCTTCCTGCTCACGGGCGGGCATCGCCAGCTGATGGCGGGCCTGTTGGATACGTTTGCCTGGATGCCGCCTGGGCAGGTTGGCTTCTCCGCCGGGCTGACAGGAACGTTGAGCGAGATTGCCGCACAGAGTTTCCTGCTGGCGGTCCGCGTGGCGGCCCCGGTGCTGCTGTCGCTGGTCGTGACCGCGTTGGTCTTGGGATTGATTGGCCGGCTGGCGCCGCAGTTGAACGTGTTGGCGTCCGGTCTGGGTGTGAATTCCCTGGTAGCGCTGACGGCGCTGTCCTTGTCTCTGGCATCCGTCGCTTGGATGTTCCAGGATCAGAGCCAGGCGACGATGGAGACGATCTGGAGCGCGATCAGCGCGCTGGGTCAGGGTTCGCCTTGGGGAAGGTAACATGTCCAGCGAGTCCACAGAACGCATCCACGCGGCCACGCCGCACCGCCGCGAGTTGGCCCGGCAGCAGGGCGACGTGGCCCAGAGTCACGACTTGACCTTCGCCGCCGTGTTCCTGGCCGGCGTGCTGCTACTGTTGCTCGGCGGCAGCCAGTTGTCCGGCACGCTCAGCGAGTATACGCGCCGGCAGCTGAGCGGCGAGGCGTTTTCGCTGGCCGGCGCAGACGCCGCGAGCAGATGGTGGTACGACGCCGTGCGGCTGTTCGGACCCAGCCTGGCCCTCGTTGGCGGCGTCCTGTTTTGCGTGGCCGCCGTCAGCCACCTGTTGCAGACCGGTTTCCGGCTGCAGCCGCAGCGGCTCGCGCCGGATTGGTCACGACTCCAGCCGCTGGCCACGGCGACGCGGATGTTCTCCGGCCACACGGCCGCACTGCAACTGCTGAACGTCCTGAAGCTCGGCGTCGTCATGGGCGTTGCTGCCTGGGCCCTGTGGGACCAGCGGGACCGCATCGTGGCGCTGGGAAGCCTGGCCCCTGCCGCCCTCGCCGGCAGCTTGGTTGAGATCGTCAGCAGCCTCTGTCTCAGAATTGGCGGCGCGCTGCTGGTCGTCGGTGCGGCGGACTACGGTTTCCAGCGTTGGCGATACGAACTTTCGCTGCGAATGACGCCGGAGGAAATGCGGGAGGAAATGCGCAAACAGAACGGCGATCCTGCCGTGCAGCGGCGTCGCCGCCAGTTGCAGGGGACGCTGGCCCTGTCGCACCTGGAAGCGGCGGTCGCCCAGGCCCAACTGGTGCTCGTCCAAGGCACGTCTTGGGCCGTCGCGCTCCGTTACGATCCCCGCACCATGTCCGCACCCGTCGTCGTCGCCAAAGGCAGCGGCGACGCGGCGGCCAAGATCCTCCGGACCGCCGAACAGGCCAAAATCCACGTGGCACAAGAACCTTCCCTGGCAGCCACGATCGCGCGTCAGACTTCCGTCGGAGCCGCAATTGCCGCCGAGCACTACCGCGCCATTGCCGAACTCATTCGCTGAACCCAGACGCCCCACTCGGCGGCGGGAATCAAGCATCGTTCGAGAAATAACTGTCGCCTCGTCAGAGTAGCCATCACACTCCGTGGGATGATCGGCAATAAACACTGGACAGTTATTTCTCGAACGATGCTAAGCGGCGCGGCGGCGCGGCCGAATCAGCGGCCACCCAGGTTCCGCTGTTCGCGGGCAACGCAGCCCCGCGTCGAGAACTGCACTCGGATGCGCGCCACATTGGAGAGCGCTCTCGATCCGTTGCCGATAGGCGCCGATGCGATGATCTTCGATGCCCTCTCCGCCCCAATCGAGGATCGTTTCGATGGCACCGTGCCAGCCTTCGAGGAACCGCTGCCACCAGCGCACATCATCCGACAAAGTGCCGGACTCGGTGAAGTAGATAAACGTCCCATGGTGCTCGTAACCCAGCGCACGGGGCGGAGCGCGCGTGACCACGTCCAGATCGTTGACGATGCGAAACGCGTGCGGCCGGAAGGCGAAATCGAAGTTGCGGGCAAACGTGGAATCGCCGGTGCGCGGCTGACCGAACGTGTACAGTCCGGAAACCGGGCGGCCGGCCTCGCACCAGCGGGCGACCGCCAGCGCGGCCAAGGCCGCCCCCAAGCTGTGCCCCGTGACCCACAGCGACCGCCGGCCGTCGTTTTGGAGCCGGCCGACTTCCTTGTCCAACAGATGCCAGACGCAGCTCAGCGCGTCGTAGAATCCTTCGTGCACGCGTCCGCCGAAGGGGCCGTCGACGAGATCGAAGTCCAGGTTCGTGATCCAGTCCTCGGCCCGGTCGGCCTCGGTCCCTCGAAAGCAGACCAGGATCGACTGCGAATCCGCCGCCACCAGACACTGCGTCGTCTCGACGTCCAAGAAGCAAAAATCCGCGTACTGCCACGCCGCGATCACCGTACGCTCCACCAGGTGGGGATCGGCGTAGACCAGTTCGGCGGCCGAGGCCAGCCGGAGGGCCGTCGAGAGATCGAAATGGTGGGTCGCGTTGATGTGTCGAGGCGCTGGCACCGCTAGCTTCCTGAAAGCAACCGCCGCAGATTGGAGTAAGCGTCCCTCACCATGTTATCGGCAACAGGATCAGCGCGAGGTAGGAAAATCGTGGTCGGGCCGTCAACCTGATCGCGCCGTGTTGTCCCTCGACGCAGTCCAGTTACCGCAATCCCGCGCGGCGGTGTCGCTGGTCAAGCATTACGACCCGGACTATACTACAGCGGTTCGCTCCGCTGCTAAGGACTCGTTCACGGACAATGTCGCCTTTCGCTCCGCGAAAGAGCGCC
>CAYPGE010000637.1:0-2941 GCA_964409865.1 uncultured Pirellulaceae bacterium | reverse complement strand
TATTGCTCCAAGGGCTCTACCTGCTGCTCGGCCAACTGCACATCGTACCGAGCCAAAGCCGTGCCTAGGGTTACATCACCGGGACCGCTCAATGCTTGCCTCCGCACACTGCCATCGAAATTCAAAGTCGCGAGCCCTTCTTATACCGTGAAAGGCGCTATTCCCGCTAGTCTTTCCCCCCGATCTCGCATCATGCCCTACTCTTTTTTGGCCGTTTCGTCTATCTTAGGCATGCCGGCAATCGGAATCGCCAGCCGGAGAGGCTGTGAAAAAAGGGGACTGGCTCCGAGCCAGTACCGAGCCAATCCCGCTAGAAATAGGGGGTTGCGAGGTGCCTGTCTCAATTTTTTCACAGCCTCGGAGTACGTAATTCCTCCTCTCGTTGGCGCTTCGGGTGACGCTGGTTGCGGCCACAGCGTTCCCTTTGCAACCGCTTGCCGTACAAGAACTTGTAGCCCATAGTCGCTTGCGAGAACCAGCCTGCTGGGAGTCGAGCCACATGTCTTGCCGAGGAGTCCGTGGAGCAACCACGGTGCAAGCCAACACGCGCGAAGAGATTCTGACCGAGACCCGAAATCTGCTGGCGCTGATGATTCGCCTGAACGGCATCGAATCGGAGGACGTCGCCCACGCGTACTTTTCGGTCACCAAGGACCTGAACGCGGAATTCCCAGCCCTTGCCGCCCGCCAACTGGGGTGGCTCGACGTGCCCCTGATGTGCGGCTACGAAATCCACGTTCCCGGCGCACTGCAACGGTGCATCCGCATCTTGATCCTCTGGAATACGGACAAATCGCAGAAAGAAATCATCCACCCCTACCTGAAGGGAGCCAAGCGGCTGCGCCCCGACCTGAGCCAGTTGCCACCCGTCGACTATGAAGAACTGGAGCGTTGGATCCAGGAGTACATGGCGAACCACGAGCTGTGACCGGACGGTCACGAGGCCGAGAGTTCGCGCCTACAGGGACTTGTCTTAGCTGCGGAAAAGCTAGAATGGCTTTTTCTTTCTTGTTCTTGTATTTCGGAGGCGACATACCAGGTTCCGGCGCAGCCGGCTGAGTTCAAATCGGCACCGTACGGCGGGGACGGTCGCATGTGTCTGACGGCATGACATCGTTTCGCCAAATAATCACCAACCCAAGGAGCTACCCCATGAATCGCATCGCTTCATTCTGCTTGACCATTCTCTTGACGGTCGCATTTCTGGCCCCCACGGCCCCCAGTTTGGCACAGCAGGACAAGACCAAACCGCGCAAGAAGCAGCCCAATCCGGTCTACGCCCCGATCACCGACGTGGCGGGACTGCCGCGCGTCCTGCTGATCGGCGATTCGATCTCCATCGGCTACACGCTGGCGGTCCGCGAGTTGCTGACCGGCAAAGCGAACATACACCGGCCGCCGGTGAACTGCGGCCCGACGATCCGGGGCGTGGAGCAGATCGACGACTGGCTGGGCGACGGCCGCTGGGACGTGATCCACTTCAACTTCGGCCTGCACGATCTGAAGATCATGGACGACGGCAAACACCAGGTGGCGCTGGACCAGTACGAGAAGAACCTCCGGCAGTTGGTCGAGCGGATGAAGAAGACCAAGGCCAAATTGATCTGGTGCAGCACGACGCCCGTGCCGGAGAGTTCATCGCCGCCCCGGCACAACGCCGACGTGCTGGCCTACAACGCCGCGGCCAACAAGGTCATGGACGAACAGGAGATCGCCATCGACGATCTGTACGCCTTCGCCCTGCCGCAACTGGCGAAGATCCAGCTCCCCAACAACGTCCACTTCTCGCCGGAAGGATCGAAGGTCCTGGCCCGGCAAGTGGCCGAGTCGATCGAAAAGGCGCTGAAGTAGACGTTTGGCGAGTGAGGAGCTGCCCGCGCCGGGTTCGGAGCCGAGGACGCCCGTAACGATAGAATCGGATTTTCCGGACCCCTTTGCCGGCCGACAGTCCGCCCCCCGGCCTTTGCACGGACGCGGTCCTTGGTGAGGAAGTCGCAGGGAAGTAGAATCGAGCCGAAGCAGAAGAACGAGACAGCAGGACCTGATCGCACCCTCTTGTGAACAGTTGATTTGGACTATGGACAAAACGAGAGTCGCCATCGTCGGTTTTGGCACGGTAGGCACGGGCGTCGCCCGGTTGTTGTTGGATCACGGGGACCGCACGGCGCGTCACGCGGGGCGCACGTTGTGGCTGGAGGCGGTGGTCGATGTGGATGTGACCCGTCCCCGCGACGTGGAGTTGCCGCAAGGGCTGCTGACGGACGATCTGAGCAAGATCACGGGAAACCCGAAGATCGAAGTCGTGGCCCACGTGGTCGGCGGCGTCGAGCCGGCGCGGACGATCATGCTCAAGCTGCTGGAAAGCGGCAAGAACGTGGTGACGTCAAACAAGGCGCTGTTGGCCGAGCACGGCCCGGAGTTGTTCGACCGGGCTCGCGAGTTGGGACGCTCGATCGCCTTCGAGGCGGCGGTGGCCGGCGGCATCCCGATCATCGCCAACATCAGCCAATGCCTCTCGGCCAACCAGGTCACTTCGCTGCGCGGCATCTTGAACGGCACCAGCAACTTCATCGTCTCGCAGATGGAAGAATACGGCACCCCGTACGCCAAGGCAGTCAAGGAGGCGCAGCGGCGCGGCTATGCCGAACTGGATCCGACGCTGGACGTCGACGGCACCGACGCGGCCCAGAAACTGGCGATCCTGGCACACCTGGCCTTCGGCGTCCGCGTCCACTGGAGCCAGATCCCGCGGGTGGGCATCGACAAATTGGACCCGGCCGATTTGCGGTACGCCAAGGAACTGGGCTATCGCATCAAGCTCCTCGGCATTGCGAAGCGTCGCGAGAAGGGCATTGAATTGCGCGTACACCCAAGCCTGATTCCGGCCAAGCGCCTGATCGCCAACGTCGAGGGCGCCATGAATGCGGTCGTCGTCAAGGGC
>CAYPGE010000636.1:0-2956 GCA_964409865.1 uncultured Pirellulaceae bacterium | reverse complement strand
CGCAACTGGACAAACCGGTAGCCGAGCAACAAGTCCAGCCGGGAATTGCGAGCCCAAACGTGTTCTCGTCCGCACGCGTCACAGCACGCGTCGCAACTGGAATCGCAGCACAGGAGGTGACGGACCCGTATCCCGGCACCCTGCAACTCACTGAAACTGTCCACCATCACGGTTCCCGCCAGCATCGCCGGCATGGAGACGATTTCGGCGTCCTCTCGAGCCGGCGGGTCGAATTCACCGTCTTGGTCGCGCGGATTGATGTTGAAGAATGGCCGGAAAAGAGCCGGATTGCCCTGCGCGTCGGATGCCGCTCGGAAATGATCCGTGGCCTCGCCCAGCATCCAGTAGTCGCCCTCCAGACCCCAACACCGCCCGCAATCCAGCCGGCTGCCCAGCCCAACGCGGAATCCAGATCGGGCGTCGTCCAGGATCTGCTCGCCACCATACAGAATCCGTGTGCCGGCGTTTCCCAGCGTGCCCGTCGATCCCGCAGTGACCAAAGGTGGGATATCCATGCCCTTAGTCCACCACAATAGGTAGTCCGCTTCCCACCAGAGCATGCCCAACGGGACTCCACGACAGGGCTGGAGAACCTGACAACTTGGTTCTGTTACACATTCTTCCACCAAGAGAGCCTCATCGTCGACGTTTGGTTCAGCAGCCGCAACGGCTATCTTGGCGTTCCGCCCGCCCTCTGCCGCAGCCAATGTCGACGTCAGGACGGCCAACACGAGCAATCCGCAAACGGCTGACTGTGGGAGGGATTTCAAGCTGCACATGGTTCTCGCCCGTCCGAAAACGCGTCGTGAAGTCAGAATGTACCTGCCCGCGCAGGAAACTGTTTACGTCGGCATAGACGTTATCGGCAGGACAATCGGAAAACTTTGGCAAATCGTTAAATCCCAGTCATTCGACGCAGTCTTTACAGAACTCCTAAGTCTCCAGACCACAGATGTACCGTCGAGGTGGCGGGTCACGGGCGACTGCCGGACTGGTTGGCTCACAGCCGGAAGGCGAGGCTCTGCCATCGGACTGATTTCCGTTCACTCGCCCGAATGCCGGGGAATGACCTTGACCACACGTCGGCAGGTCGTCGAGAATTGGCAACGATGGCCAGCCAAACATCTTCACAGGAGAATGGAAAATGTCTCGTTTCGCACGTGAAACCATCCGAAGATCCCCGCGGTTCGGTGCTACGCGAGTGAACCGGCGGAAGCTGCTGACGACGGCCATCGCGGCCAGCGCGGGAGCGATCGCGGCGCCCCTGGTCCTCCCGGCGCGACTGTTCGGCGCCCAGGCGCCGAGCAACCGGCTCAACGTGGCTGCCGTGGGAACAGGCGGGCGTTGCCGTGCGCTCATGATGGAAATCCTCCGCCAGGGCGAAAACCTGGTGGCGTTGTGCGACGTCGATCAGCGCCAACTTGCCAGTACGGGCCAGGCTCTCGCCGGTAAAGTCGAGGGCGGTGACCGGGCGGTGGAGAAGGCCAGGTTGTACGAGGACTATCGGAAACTGTTGGATGCGGAGAAATCGCTCGATGCCGTGGTGATCGCCATCGGCTCGCGCTGGCATGCGCCGATCTCGGTGCGGGCGATGCAGGCGGGCAAGCACGTCTACTGCGAGAAACCGCTGGTACGCACGATTGCCGAGGCGCGCGAACTGATGGAGCTGACGCCGCGATCCAAAGTCGCCACGCAGATGGGTACCCAGGGCGTGAGCAGCAGGGCCTTCCGCCGCAGCGTGGAGATCATTCAGGCGGGAGTGTTGGGTCCGATCGAACGGGTTTACTTGTGGTCGGACTATTGCGGCAAGTTTCCCCCCAGTCACGATCGTCCGGCGGGCGAGGATCCGATTCCCGAGGGGCTGAACTGGGACTTCTGGCTGGGACCTTGTGCGTGGCGGCCGTTCAAGGCCAGAGTTTATATGCCGGGTTGTATCGCGACCCAAAACTGGCTCGATCTGTGCAACGGCATGTTGTCCGGCCAAGGCGCGCATACATTCCAATTACCCGTCCGCGCGCTGAAATTGAACCCGCCGGTCCGGGTCACCGCCGAAACCACGGAACCCGTCAAGGAAACCTACGTTTCTCAAGGGTGCTTTCGTTTCGAGTACGCCGCGCGCGACGGCTTGGCGCCGGTCACGCTGTGGTGGGGGGACGGCGGCAAGTATCCGCCGGCCGAGATTACCGACGGCGTCAAGAGCGTCCGCGGACAACTGCCGAACACGGGCTGTCTGTTTGTCGGGCGGAAGGGACAGCTCTATACCGACGGCTGGGGTGTGGCTGGCATCATGAAACTCGACGGCGACAAGCAATGGCGCGGCGTATTGAATCACGAAGCCCTGCAGGACTTGCCGCTCAGCGTGCCGCGACTCACGCACGACAACCACATGCAAGAGTGGTTCGACGCGTGCAAGGGCGGCCCGGCGACCTACAACGACTTCCAGGTGGGTGCCCGCGTTTCCGAGGCCTACCTGCCGGGTATCCTGGCGCTGCGTCTGGGACGACCCATCGAATGGGACAGCACCCGCATGCAGGTCCCTGGCGCGCCGGAAGCCGACCGTTGGATCCAAAATCAGTATCGCATGAAGTGGCTGACCTGACCGTTCGGAGCCGTGCCATGCCCGTCACTTCTCAGCGGATTCAAGCGATCGCAGCTTGATGCCGCGAAACTCGATGGCGCCGCCGTAGTCTTGGAGCCCGATGTGGCCCTTGGGGAGCTTGCCCCAGTTGCTCTGGCCGTAGGCCGCCGGGAAGAACTTGCTGGTCTTGACGTGGGCTTGCCAGCGTCGGCTGCCGACCTCGTATTCGAGCAGTTCTTCTCCGTTCATCCAGTGTTCGATGTGATTGCCGCGAGCGAAGATCCGCGACCGATTCCACTGGTCCAGCGGCTGCGTCACGTCCTTGGTCGGCGGTTTCGGCGGGGTCAGAGACCCGCGCCGAACGGTTTTGTTAGCGGT
>CAYPGE010000635.1:0-2963 GCA_964409865.1 uncultured Pirellulaceae bacterium | reverse complement strand
CGATGCGTCGGATTCGTCGTTCTCCTTTCGGCTTTCTGTGTCCGGTTCGCAGATTCCCGTAACGTCCTGCAACGATTTGAGGCTGTACTGCCCCCGCATGTGCGCCTGCAGAACTTCTTCCGTTTTGCCGTCCGTCCCGGTTACACGCTGGGCGTCTGGGTCCGTGATGGCACTGCCAAGCGAGTCGGGCAGGCATGCCACCGCTTCGGCGTCCTGTCCGGGGAACAAATGGCCCTAGGTGTCCATCGTGAGGGTGATGACGGAATGACGCATCACGGTTTGGGTTGTCTTGGCGTGCGCCCCTGCCATCGCCAACCATGCCCCGCAGGTGCGCCTGAGCGAGTGGAATACGGCGTGTCCCTCTGTGCCAATATGACTGAGACAGTTACCTCGTCGTTAAGACATCCGAGACGCTGGGGCGACCTCCGCAGAATCCTCACGACCACGAGAAGACTTGATGCAAGCCGCCGCCGAACTCCGTCAAATGGTCGGTGTCCAACGTGTCTGTCAGGCCCTGGGCATTCCCCACGCATCGTACTATCGAAAGCAACGGACTGCACCGATGGCGCCGATCGCGACTGTCGCCGCGGCCCCCAAGGAACCGCGGCGCGTCAGCAATCCAGTCGGAATCGTCGTCGGCATCTCGTTCTCCTTCTGGTCGATCCTCGTGACCGGCTGATAGGACTGAGTTTTGTGGCCAGACGGCGGCGTGCCACGCGGACCCCGATCCCTAGGACATGCCATGATTCTCGCGTGTGCCGGCCCGGAATCGCCGTCACTTCCCGCCCAGGGCCATGACGTGCGAAAGCGTGCGGAGGTACATCACGCCAGCGGCCACGGCCGGCGTGCTGTTGGTCGGCTCGCCCAGGTCGATGCGGGCCAGGACCTGGTCCCGCCCTCATCCTGGTCGTTGGCCACGACGAGCACATCGCCCGCCAGGACCGGCGAGGCGCCGAATCCGTCTTCGGCCACGTAGGGCCCCAGGTCGCGGCGTCACAGTTCCTGGCCCTGGATCCGGTCCAGGGCGATCACGACGTGCTCGTCCGGCGTCGCCCAGGCCGCATAGAGTCGGTCCGCTGATGGCTGGCGTCGGCGCGGGCAACTCGGTAGAATACGACAGGTGTCGAAAGACGAAAAACGTCGGTGTGGCACGGCTTGCTGGCAGGTTTTGTCGGTGCGGAGGCAGACACCCTCGCACCGTCCGCCACGGCCAACCAGTAGGCCGTGCCACACGATCGCTTGGTCCGCCACGGCCAACAAGTAGGCCGTGCCACACGATCGCCTGGGGCCTAGCCGGAGTCCGGGGAGCCATGAGCCAAGCTGCGCGCATCCGCCGGTCGATCATCCGCTATCGAAGATGCGGTTGGGGGACGTCGCTGGCGGTCCACGCGGCGTTGGGAGCCGGACTGCTCCTCTGGTCTTTCGAACCGTGGTGGCTGGCGGATTGGGCCGCCCGGCGGCAACGGGCGATTCAGGTCAGTCTGGCGCAGGCTGCGCCGGCCGACGACGCGGCGGACGACGGCACTCCGGAAGTGCGGATCGTGAGCGATCCGGCGGACGTCACGGCCCCGATGGTGCGAAAGCGGGTGGAAGAGGTCGTCGAGGGGGCCGCAGCACTGAGCGACGCCGACAGATTCGCCCGGCTGGACACCCTGTCGCAACGCTTGAACCAGGTTGCCGATGAAGCCTCGATCAACTCGCTGGCTGGCACCATGCACGCCTTGCTGGGCACCACGCCGCGCGCGACGGCGCCGGCCAAGGAAGCGCCCCGCGGCGCGTTCGATTTCGATACCGCTCAGTTCCACGATATCCAGCGGTTCCCGAAGGACGGCGGCGGATTTCGTTACGTGACGGTCCTGCTGGACGCTCAGGGACGCACGTTCGAAGCCGAGGTGAGCCAGCAGGAAGGCGAGCCGATCTACGCTGCGATGCAGCGGATCAAGGCCAACCCGCTGCTGGAACAGGTCTACCGGCAGATCGTCATGCCGCTGCTGGACCAGTTGGTGGCCGGGGCCAAGTTGTCCCACGCCCCGGCGGCGGAAGGACAGCCACCCTCGGAAGGCGAGCCGCAAGTTCCGACGCCGGCAAGTGAACCTTGACCCGGTGGATCTGCCATGCAAGCAACGCGATCTGCAGAAGCCCCGACTCGGATCGTGCTGACAGCCACGCCCGAGGTCTGCGACAAGTTCTGTTTGCTCACCGGCAGCGGGTTCTGGATCCACGCGCGACTCGGCTGCAGTGTCCGACAGTTGCTGTGCGACAGGTTGGGCATCCGCCACGACTACCTGGACCACCGCATCCAGACGATTTTTCTGAACGGCCAGGTGGTCGACGATCCGGACGCGGCGATGGTGGCACCCGCGTCGACGATCGCCTTGTCGGCGGCCATGCCGGGCGTCGCCGGCGCCATGCTGCGAAAGAACAGCCGCTACGCCCCGATGCGGAGCCGCTTGTCGTATGGCGACTCCAATTCGGCCCCCCCACCGAACGTCGAAGGCGACGTGCTGCTCAAGCTTTTCAACCTGTTGCAGCGAGAACTTGGACCGCCATTCCTGCGTCGTGGGATACGGGTTTCAGGCCGCGCCCTGGGCGACCTGCTGGAACGTCGCTGGGAGGCCTTTCGCGCGGGAATGGTCGCGGTGGAGGTGTCCGGAGAGCCGGTCTCGCCCGACGCGCTTCGCAACGCGGATTGGACGGACCGGGAGGTGTTGCTGACGGTCGGCTCCTCGAACAGAAGACCAGACGATAGCGCGGCTGCTCCCACGTCTGGGCTGGGTGGTGTTTCAGGTCTTCGTGGCAGATCAGGCTGAGCACACGGAACCATCCCAGCAGGCAAGTCGCCCCGCAGGACCGAGTTCGCGACTCAAGGGCGATTTCGCCGGCCACAGCGTCCGTGGTCGCCGGCAGTCTCAGGACTCCTGACCTCGAATAGTGGTCGCTGGGGCGTTTGGGTTTCGTTTGTC
>CAYPGE010000634.1:0-2970 GCA_964409865.1 uncultured Pirellulaceae bacterium | reverse complement strand
GATTCCTGGTGATGGGGCAGTCTGCCCCGCCACGGTCACATGAGGATTCTTGATGTTCAACGTGTTCTTTTCGAGATCGATCACACCGCCCACTTCAAAGACGACGATTCGCGGGCCCTCCGCTTCCAGGGCTTCACGGAGCGAGCCGGCCCCGGAGGCACGCAGGTTCGTCACCCGCAGGATCTGGCCGCCCCGGCCGCCAGGTGTTGCCGCTGCCCAACCCCAGGCCCCGGGAAGGGCGACGTCGGAGGGCTGCGCCGCGGACGCGGTCACGAGAAGCATCGCCAGCCACACGGAGCAACCCCAGAAAGTAATCGCATTCATTTCACAGGTTCCTTGGTATCACCGCGCCCACGACCGCTTGGCGGTCGTGGGTTGTCAGTTCTTCGAGCCCAGCAGTCCGATCGGCTGTTTCGAGATCACGATTTCGTCCAGGTACAGGTGCTGATCCTGCTCGGCCGTCCAAGTGCCGCCCAGATAGACGTTGATCCACACGGCTTCGATCTTCAGCCGGTCGACGGCGCGAAACCGCGCGTCCGTTTTCTCAAAGGCCAGCTGACCGTCCACCCATCCGCGCAGGACGCCGTCCGGCTGGCCGGGCGTATTCAGCTTCACGTACTGCTCGATGCAATACCAGCGATTGTTCTCCAGAAAACCCAACCTGTCGCGGTCCCAGACCCAGTTCGAGCCGTAGATCCCCTTCATGTCCATGTGGTAGCAGTAGAACCCGATCGGCGTACGGCCGTCCTTTTGGCCCTCGAACAATCCGCGGGCGGACCAGCCATCGGTGCCATCCACGGGCCGGCCGCCCCAGCCAGCCCGACCGTAGGTCCCGCCGAATCCGGGCAGTTTGCCGCCGCGCCGCGGTATCCAGTCGTTGGCGAACCGCAAGTAATAGCGAAAATAGACCTCCTCCGGCTCGTAGCCCAGATGTTTCTTGAAGGGAAACTCCAGGCTGATTCCGTAGTGTCCGCCCTGCTCGACGTGGACGCGTAGTGCCTGGCCGCGCAGTGGCTCGAACTTCCGTTCCGGATCGGTTTCCACCAGTTGCGCTCGCTCCGGTGCCTTCGCCAAGCCCCACTGCTGAAGCCAAGCGTCGGTGTCGAAATCACAGTGCAAGATCACCTGCGGAGAACCGTCGTGCGGTGGCGATTCTGCGCCCCAGGCGCAGCATGCCGTCAGCCCGAATACGAGCCATGTCCGTTGCATCATCATCGTTCACTCCCAATTGCGCTATCGATTCAGCGCCTCGCGGTGACGCCGTGTGTCCAAGCTGCTCAGCGCTTCGGCTCCGGCCACAGCGACTTGACCAGGTCGACGGTGCGGTCGACCAGCACCTGCCCGCCTTCCGGGCCCACCGTGTTGCTTTCCGCAATGGCGCTGTAACCGCCGCCGCGCACCGCCCGCGCCGTCGGCAAATACCCCTCGACGCCGACCAACTGCACGACAAACGTCTGCAGGGCGGGGCTGCGCGCCTTGATTTGGACGCCGAAATCGACGAACAGCGGTAGCGCGTTCATGTCGTTTCTCCTGATGGCGGGCCTTGCCGTATCGGAAGTTGCTTGCGTGGCCCAAAACTGCAGGCATTCCTCGTCCTTGGAGCCTGCCCAAGGAACCAGACGTGAGAGCTATGGTACCGTATGGTGGCCGGCGTGGGGAGTTGCCGCCGTTCCACGTTTCCGCCACTGGCCCGCGGCAACAACACGGCCGAACGGGCCCGCGTTGGGCAGCGTGGCGAGCTTGCGGGGAACGTGGGTGGCGACGCTCACCGGCGGTGCCGGGCGGCTTTCGTGTAGAGGGCGTTCTGAGCCACGTGTCGATGACCATCGTCACTGACGCGAGAATTCCTCCCGGAGTCTCTCGATCGCCTTGACGTTTCGCGTCTTCGAGGTGGTGACGCCGCCGTAGTTGTGTTTCAAGCTGCCGGGTTTGCTGGTCCGCTCTTGCTCGTCTCCCTGCCAGGACATCTCGCCCTTCGCATTAGCACCAGGGAAATGCGTATCCCTGCCAGACCGGAACGAGGTCCAGCGTGTCGAAAACCTGGGCATCCGGTCGGCCGAATCCCTGCTCGCTCACGCGGATTTCTTCGCCCAACTCCCAGCCGACGAACTCGGCTGCAGCCGTTTCGTCAAGCGACTCCGGCGCCAGCACGCTGTCACGGCCGTCGCACGACCACTGGAAGGCTCGGAGCGCAGCATCCTCGGCGTCAGTCGCGTCGATGACGCATCGAGCGGAGCCGGATTCGACGTAGAACTTTGGCATCGGGTGAATCCTTTCGTTCAGACGGGTGACTTGTCCTCGGCTGCGATCTTAGATCGCCAGCGACGTGACACGTTCGGTCACTGGACGCGAAATCCCGTAGTTTTCTTGTTAGGGCCCTCGCGATCGGAAGCCAGCGGCTTCGGAACCGGAAAGCGGCAACTCTGTCCCACGTGACCCATGAGCATCCGGCAGAACCGCGAGCCTCCTGGAGACCCGGCGTGTCCCAAACAACGTGAGCGTCCGCGCCCCACAGTTGCGTTGACCGGGCGACCGACGCCGCCTATGAACCCTGAACGCCTCGGTGTAGTGGCAGCTCAACGACGCGGCTCTGTTCCGTGGACAGCCGCCCCAGCACGCGACTCCCCGGCACGGCGGAGGTTGCCGCCGCGCGGCACCGGCTGCGTCTCCAGGTACTGGACAACCTGCAGGAACATGGGCGTTGCAGGCGGGGTGATCCTGGCGACGGGCTGCCCGGCCTCGCTTTCGGCCAGTTCCCAGGTGCCGCCGTCGAGGACCAGATCATCGGTGACTCGGACTCGCAGGACACGGGCAGGCGCAGGACAGCGCATTTCTTCCACGCGTATTTCCTCCGTGTCTTGATACGCCCGACCTGGTCCGCGGGAGTGATCTACGGCAATGTCTCCACAATCCGTTTCGTCACCTGCTCGACCTGAGCCGCGACGCCCTGGGCGTTGAAATGCACGCCGT
>CAYPGE010000633.1:0-2989 GCA_964409865.1 uncultured Pirellulaceae bacterium | reverse complement strand
TGCCCACGGAATGTTCGCGGGTCGAACGGATCGTCCCCCAGCGAACATTCCGTGGGCACGCCCCACCAGGCGGACAGGAAGCACGTGTCGTCCTCGCTGAGAGTCCCCAACGGCACCGTGGCGACATTCCCGTCCGCGGCGGTGACTTGAATCTTGCGGTTGCTGATGGCGGTCAGTCGTCCCGTCGCGACGATCTGTCCAGCCCGGTCACGCCAATCCCGAGCCGGCATTTGCCGCAACTGGTCTTCGCGAGCTTGCTGTTCCTCTTCCACGGAGGCTGCATCCGGCTTGAAAGGCGCGGTAATGTCCAACGAAATCTTCGTGATCGCGTTGTCGCGCAAGGCTTGCCGAGCCGTCTGGCACTTCCGATCTTCTTCACAGCAGTTGCGGCCGTTGTACACGCGCTGGCAGCTGGTGTCGGTCTCCTTTTCTTCGGGTTCCGGCAGTTGGTACGGCGCGGCGATGGACGGCCCTGGAGGCGTTCGGGGCGTAGCCGGCGCAGCCTCCTTCTTTGCCGCGCCGGACTCGGCCGGCTCCACGGGTTTAACCGGCTCCGCCGGCTGCACCGGCTTGACCGACTCCGCCGGCAGCCGGAAATCCGGAAGCTCCGGCTCGGAAGGAGGCCAGGAAGGCAACTGCAGGCCGGGCGACGGTTTTTGAGCCGCAAATGGGCGAGCGGGCGGCACCGTTGATCTGTTGCGCGGCAGGATGGACGATTTCTGTTGCGGCGACTCCGATTTCTGAGTCCATGGTGCCGGCGGGGCCGGCGCGGGATCGTCCGCGGCTGCCGTCTGGACCACGCTCAGCCCCTCCTCGCCGGTCGCGGCGACGCCGGGCGGCAGCAACCTGATCGGCGCAGCCGAATCGGGGGACTGGTCGCCGAACGGATCTCGGAATGGCGCCGGCGCGTCTTCGTGCGCGGCGGGCTGGATCATGGCCCAGTTTTTCCGGCCACGGTCTTGCCAATTGTCGCTCGCTTGCCGGACCGTAAAGCCAGTCGAGGCTGCACCTTTCTCCGACTGCCGGCTCTTCCAGCGCAGCACGGCGGCTGACGGGAGGGTGTCGCCTTGGCGGTTGCTCGGCGGTTCAGCAGACGTGCTGAACCGCAGCGTGCCTGCGGACCCCGGAGGCGAATTCAGGTCGGGCGCGGTGAGGTGAATCGGGCGAGCGTCGTTGGCGATGGGCAACTCATGAGGGGCACCGTCGTCGCCACAGACGAGCGACGAGCAACTGAACACCGCGGCGGCAATCATGCTCCACACCGCGGCTCCGCAGATCGCCGCGCCAGGAAAGCGGCGAACCACCCTGCGGACGCATTCAGCCTCCTTCGGACCCCGATGTGGACTCGACACTGTAGTTGGGCGCTTCCTGCGTGATAGCAATGTCATGGGGATGACTCTCCCGAACCGAAGCTGGAGTGACCTGAAGGAATCGCGTCTCCGTCCGCAAAGCCTCAATCGTCCGCGTGCCGCAATAGCCCATGCCGGCTCTTAGACCGCCGACGAATTGATAGACAAAATCGCTCAGTGGTCCCTTGAACGGTACCCGCCCCTCGACGCCTTCCGGAACCAACTTGCCCGTGCCAGTGGTTCCCGCCTGGCGATACCGTTCGCTGGACCCCTTGACCATCGCCCCCAACGAACCCATCCCCCGATAACTCTTGAACGTGCGCCCCTGAAAAAGGATCGTCTTGCCAGGACTCTCGGCCAATCCGGCAAATAAACCGCCGATCATGACCGCATGTGCGCCGGCCGCAATCGCCTTGGTCATGTCCCCCGAATAGCGAATCCCTCCGTCGGCGATGACCGGAATCCCAGCTTTCTGAGCAGCCTGGGACGCTTGGTAAATCGCCGTAATCTGCGGAACTCCGACCCCCGAAACCACACGAGTCGTACAAATCGAGCCGGGGCCAATTCCGACTTTGACAGCATCCGCACCAGCCCGAATCAGGTCGCTGCATCCCTCCTTGGTGGCCACGTTGCCGGCCACCACGTCGATGTCCCACCGTCGTTTGATCTCCTTGACCGTCTCGATCACGTTGGCCGAATGGCCGTGAGCGCTATCGAGGATCAGAACGTCAACATCTTTTGCGATAAGGCTTTGCGCTCGATCAAAATCAAAGACTCCGACAGCGGCACCCACCCGCAAACGCCCTTGCTTGTCCTTGCAAGCATCCGGGAACCGCTTCATCATGTCGATGTCCCTGATCGTGATCAGTCCCGTTAGACAATATCTTTCGTCAACCAGCAAAAGTTTCTCCACTCTTTTAGCCGTTAAAATCTTCTCAGCTTCTTCAAGCGATACTTCCCCCGTAGCCGTTACAAGTTGATCTTTGGTCATCACCTCGGAAATGGGGATGTCCGTCTCTTCCAAAAAACGCAAGTCTCGGCGGGTGAGGATGCCTGCGAGCCGCCCGTCCGGATAGATAATGGGAATTCCCGAAACGTTGTGCTGGTCCATCAGCACTCGTGCTTGCGCCACCGGAGCGTCTGGAGGCAGCGTGACAGGGTCGTAGATGATCCCGTTGGCGCTGCGTTTGACCCGGTTGACTTCCTCCGTCTGGGCCTCGATGGGCATATTCTTGTGAATCACCCCGATTCCGCCCACTTTGGCCAGAGCAATCGCCAAATCGCTTTCGGTCACCGTGTCCATCGGAGAACTGAGCAACGGGATGTTCAACGAAATCCGGTTGGTCAATTTCGAGCGTACATCCACATCCGAGGGGACCACGTCGCTGAAACGCGGTTCGAGCAAGACATCATCAAACGTGATCGCAGTGTAGCTGAGTTTCTCTTGCATGGCATCGTGCTGTGGTTAAAGGCTGGAAATGGCAAGGTCCCGAAGGGATACACCGGACGGAATGCAAATTATTGCGGCATCCAGGCGGATTGACAACTTGCCAGAACGCGGTTCGCGCGGCAATGCCCCGGCAAAAATAACGCAAAACACCTAAAATTTCCACGTTTTCCAATGCGCGTATCCTGCTTTG
>CAYPGE010000632.1:0-2990 GCA_964409865.1 uncultured Pirellulaceae bacterium | reverse complement strand
AGAAGGCAGGCCCTACCGGCTGCCGACCGAGGCCGAATGGGAGTACGCTTGCCGCGCCGGCACGCAGACGGCTTATCACACCGGCGATACGCTGCCCCCGGAGTTCCGTAAGAACGTCCGCCTGAGCTGGTTTCCGTCGCCCCGCACGGAAGGCGAAGAGGTGGTGCCGCTGCACGTCGGCCGGACGCCGCCGAATCCGTGGGGTCTGTACGATCTGCACGGCAACGTCGAGGAATGGGTTCAAGACTGGTACGGGCCTTACGCCGCCGGCGAACAGACGGACCCGGTGGGACGCGCGGACGGCGACTTTCGTGTTACCCGCGGCGGGAGCCATTCGACGACGCTGGAGTATCTGCGTTCGGCCAACCGGCTGGGCACGCTGCCGGAGGACAAGAGCTGGCTGATCGGTTTTCGCGTGGTGCAGGGGGAATGGCCGGCGACGGAGCCGCTGCCGCCCGTTCCGCCCCCGCGAAACGCCCGCGAAGTGAGCCCGACAGTACCGGCGGACCTGAAGCACGGACCCGACCCGGCGAGCCCCTATTTCTTCGGCCCTCGGCAGTACGTACACCAGCCGACCGCGGGCGAATGCCCCGTGTTCGCGCGCCACAATCACTGCCCGGCGATCGTCAATTGCGCCAACGGCGATCTGCTGGCGATCTGGTACACCTGCCGGACCGAATCGGGGCGGGAACTGGGCATCGTTGCCAGCCGCCTGCGGTACGGCGAGAAAGAATGGCAGCCGGCTTCGGATTTCTGGGACGCCCCCGACCGCAACGACCACGCTTCGGCACTGTGGGTGGACGAACAAGGCACGCTGTACCATTTCAACGGGCTGTCGGCGGCCGGGACCTGGGGCAGCCTGGCCACCATCCTCCGCACGTCCAAGGATCACGGGGCGACCTGGTCCAAGGCCCGCCTGATCATGCCGGAGCACGGTTTGCACCACATGCCCATCGAGTCGGTGCTGCGGACGCGGGAAGGCGTGATCCTGGTGCCCTGCGACGCGGTGCCCGGCGGCAGCGGCGGATCGGTCCTGCTGGCCAGCCGCGATGAGGGCTGCAGTTGGGAGGACCTGGGCGAAGGCCAGCCGCCGCCTGACTTCTCCGACGGCGGCCGCGGCGCTTTCATGGCCGGAATTCACGCGGGGTTCGTCCAGCTGAGCGACCGACGCCTACTGGCCTTTGGCCGGGGAAACAACATCAACGGGCGGATGCCGCAGAGCGTGTCCGACGATTTGGGCCAGACGTGGACCTACTCGGCCAGTCCGTTTCCGGGCCTGGGCGGCGGCCAGCGGCTGGCGATCCTGCGGCTGCAGGAAGGGCCGATCCTGTTCTGCTCGTTCGGCAAGAACGTGACCATTACCGACGCTACGGGCGCGCAGCGTACGGTCTCCGGGTTGTTCGCCGCTCTGTCGCACGACGACGGGCGCAACTGGACCATACAGCGGCTGATCAGCGACGATGGCCCGCCGCGCATCGTCGATGGCGGCGGCAACACCGGGAATTTCACCATGAGCGCCGACTCGGCGGAGCCGCGCGGCTATCTGTCGATCTGCCAAACGCCGGACGGCGTGATCCACCTGATCACGAGCAAGCAGCACTACGGATTCAATCTGGCCTGGCTGAAGACGCCGCCGCCAGGGAAATGATCCGACTGACACACGCCGTCGCCCATTTTGGAGTGCGGTGCCTTGTCACCGCTACTGCGCGTTCTGGACGATCTGCAGCGCGATCTCCATGGCACGGCGGCCGTCTTGCGGGGTGATCGACGGCGCTTGGCCTTGCTGGATGCAGCGCACGAAGTACTCGTCCATCTGCTGGTGGCCCCACATCCGCGGTCCCGGCTCGCCCAGGTTCCACTCGGTCTTGGCAGGATCATCGCCGAACACCGTCAGCTTATCGTTCCAGGTGGCGTCGAGCAGGCAGTTCGAGTCGCCGACGACTTCCAGTCGCGACGTGGACGACACGCGGGTCACGTTGCCGCTGTACTGTAGACTGCCGACGATGCCGTTGGCCAGCCGCACTGTGGCCGCGGCGTCGTAGCCCAGCGTGCCGCCGAGCTTCTCCAGCGGGCTGTACTTGACCGCCGCATGCACCTCGACGATCTCCGTCTGGAACAGCCAGCGGAGCAGATCGATCGACCAGACCGACAGCGTATACAGCGGACCGCCGCTTTCCGCCAGCTTCCACATCCAGGAGCTGGCGGGCCATTGATCCGCCAGATCCTTGGCCGAAATGAACTCGCGGTAAATCGCGCTCGACGGCTTGCCGACCACGCCCTGCTCGATCATCGCCTTGGCCTTCACATAGTTGGGCGTAAAGCGGAAATTCAGGCTGGGCATCAAGATCACGCCGGCCTTTTCAGCGGCTGCGAGCAGCCGATCGGCGTCCTTCATGTTGGCCGCCAGCGGCATTTCGCACAGCACGTGCTTGCCGGCTTCGATCGCCGCCAGGGAAGCCCTGGCGTGCAGGGGCGTGGGCAGGGAGACGACCACCGCCTGGATGTCGGGGTCCTTGACCAGTTCGGCGTAATCCTGGTAGGCGGTCTTCAGCGGGTACTTCTTCTGCACCTTGCCCAGACGCTTGGGGTCGGCATCGGCCACGGCCACCAGTTGGGCCCCTTCGATCGAACTGAACGCCGGCACGTGCGCACCACGGCCGACGAAACCACAACCGACAATTCCCACACCGACAGTACTCATGGAACTCTGGCCTCCTGAAACCGAACGCGGCCGGCGGCCGCAACCCAAGTAGCATGGCTCTCCGAGCCGTGGTGCGCGTCAAGCACGGCTCGGAGAGCCATGCTACGACCAGGCACGCACCGCGCACGCATCGTAGGAACTGAGGCTTTAAGCGGCCACGTCCAGCAGTTT
Organism: uncultured Pirellulaceae bacterium; assembly: GCA_964409865.1. Lineage (GTDB taxonomy): Bacteria > Planctomycetota > Planctomycetia > Pirellulales > Pirellulaceae > Anammoximicrobium. The sequence continues at coordinate 118 of CAYPGE010000632.1, read as the reverse complement.
GCGGGCGATGTCGACCGCGCTGGCTGCGTCCGGCGCGTAGCCGTCCGCACCGACCTGGTCGGCGTACGCCTGGGTCACCGGCGCGCCGCCAATCACGCCTTTGGTCACGTTCAGGCCG
>CAYPGE010000631.1:0-3068 GCA_964409865.1 uncultured Pirellulaceae bacterium | reverse complement strand
AGCATCCTTAAGTGTTTTCCACGTAATCACTTCCGCTTAACCTAGTGCCATTCGTGTCCATGACCCAAGTAGGAATGGGCAAGTCCGTTGCGCGCACAGGTGGCGCACACCTCGGCTTGCAAGGTAGCCGGAGGCGGCCGACCAGCGACCGTACGTTTAAACTACCCGTTGCGGGTGACACGCGCCGGAAAACGAACTGTTTGGGCACTCGACAACTGGATGTCTGGCCATGGCCGGACGGAATCACGATCCGGTAGATTGTGTCACTGTTCGGAGGCAGATGAATTTATCCTGACAACAATATCTGGTTCAGGGATTTACAGCATCGCAAACGAAACCGCCGGTTTGCGAATGGACTGATGGCACCGACCAAACACGAGTCAGGATTGGCCGGTGGCGGCAATGGCGGCTTGAAGCTGGCGGGCAAGCGGGACATCACCGGCAGCCTTGCGCCAAGTCAGATACTCCTTGATGCTCATGGGACCGCCATACTCGCCCGACTCGATCAGACACCGCTGACCGTCTCACACGAACTTCGTCACGCCCGGCAGCGCGAGGGGGTAGTTGCCGTTTTCGTCGGGCAGGATGGGCGGCTGCGCGTCCCAGGCGTAACGCTCGGGCGAGAGGTCCTCCTTCGAGTTCATGGCCTGCTCCCAGGTAATCGTCTTGCCGGTGTAGGTCGCCATGCGTCCCAGAATCGCCCACATGGTGCTGTGAGCCATGTACAGGCCGTTGTTGACGGGCCGGCCGGCGCGGATCGACGTGAACAACGCTTCATGTTCGGCAATGAATCCGTTCGGCTTGGGGCCTTCGTACCGCCAATTCGTTTCGCCCTCGATCCGGTACTTCATCAAATTGCACCGCCCCTTGGTGCCGAGGAGATGGTCCGAGATGTCATTCGTACAGCCGGCCTGCCGCCGGCAGTGCGAATAGACGCGGACGCCGTTTTCGTACTCGTAAGTCACGCAGTGATGGTCGAAAATGTTCCCGATCGCGGGCTCGGAGCGGAACTGGCGGCCTCCTGAACCCCAAGCTTTTTGCGGCGGTTGGTCCCGCAAGGACCACGCGGATCGGTCCAGGCTGTGTACGTGCTGCTCGACGTTGTGATCGCCGGAGAGCCAGGTGAAGGGGTACCAATTCCGCATCTGGTATTCCATCTCGGTCCAATCCGGTTGGCGGTCCTTGTTCCGGAACCAGGGAGGCCCGACGTTGTAGGTGGTCTGGACGGCCACGTCGGACTGAATCAGCTTCTGGAAGGCGTCGAAGCCCGAAAACCGATGATCGAGATCCACCGACACACGATCCGCCACTTCGGTCTTCTTCAACGTTTCCACCGACTGTTCCACATAGTCGGCGAACGCATCGGCCAGGGCCACCAACTTCGCGTTCGGGTCTGCGGTCAGGGCGTGTACGGCCGCGCCGCGCCCGCGCCCGCCGCAGCCCACCAGACCGACCCGCAAGGTTGCGTCACTTGCCGCGGCCCCGTGCGCGGAGCGGGCGATGCGGTCGTTGAACATCAGCCCTGCGCCGACTGCTGCCGCGGTCGAGGCCTGCAAAAACTGCCGACGGGAGGTGGATGCGTTGGATGTCTTCTTCTCGTTCATGCGATGGTCTCCTTGCGGTTAACGGAATTCGCTTTCCCGTAGCATGGCACTCCGAGCCGTGCCGATTCTCACGGTATTTCGCGACGGCGGGCACGGCTCGGAGAGCCATGCTACGAAGATCCACGGCATTTTTACGGCTGCAGGTGCCGTTTTAAGAATTCATTATTCTTGGTCGTATCTGCGATGCAGTCCTCGGTGCTCTCGTGTCCGGTCTCGTACACGTACCAGCCTTGGTATCCGATATTCCGGAAATCGCGAAACGCGACCGGCCAGTCGATCGGGCCGGGTTCCTCGATCAGCTTGTTTCCGTTCTTGACGTGGACCATGCAGATGCGTTCTTTGCCGAGCAATCGGATGCCCGGAATCGCTTGGTCGCCGTACCCGTAGAAGTCCATATTGTGAGGGTCGTAGTAGACGCCGACCGCCGGGTGACCGACCAGGTCGATCAGCTTCTTGTTGTCGGCGGGGCTGAGCGAGTTTTCCAGTCCGATGACGACGCCGGCATCCGCCGCCTTCTTGGCAACTTGCTGCAACATGGAAACGATCGGTCCGTACGACGACTCGTCGGACATCTTGGGGGCGTCGTCCCGGAAGAAGGCGGCCAGCAGCGCGCGGGCGCCGAGCATTTCCGCGGCGCGAACCGAAGCGATCACGCTGTCGGCGGCGTTCGGACTGTGGATCTTGACGCCGCGGTCCCAGATGCCGGCCAGGGAGGGGACCTGCAGGCCCCAGCGGTCCGCTTCCCGCTTGTAGTGCCGGACGGTCTCGGCGTCGCGCAGGTTGGGCTGGCCAGCGGTCGCCTGCAATTCGACACCGCGGAGGCCGGGGATGCCGGCAGCCACTTTGAAGACGTCCGGCGTGCCAGCCATCCTCAGGCTGGTAGCGCGGATCCCAATCTTCAGCGGCTCGGATTCCGCCGCCAGAGCCGTGCGACTCAGACCCGCCGCCACCGCCGCCAGGGCGGATATCTGCAGAAAGCTGCGGCGCGTGTGCTTCGTTCCCGTTTTCGTGTCCGAGCGGTCCCTTCGTATCGCTTGTGCCGCAGAATGTCGCTGTCTCATGTCAAGGTCCCTCCCCATCTCTCACCCGCAGGTCACGAACCCAGCATGCCCGTGGCGTACGGGACTGCCGGGGCTGGTTGCTTGCAGCATGGCAGAATCCGCGCGGAATGACAAGACGCCCACGAATTGAAGTCCAGCCGGCGCGCGACTTGATCTGCCGGGCGTTCCGGTTTGGGACGCGAGTTGCCCGTGAAGACAGGGACCATATCGCCGCGTTCGGCCCAGACGCGGACGCCGGTCTCGGAGGCGTTTTTCATGCAGCAGGCGTTGTCGATCACGTAGATGTAGAAGTCGTTGAAGCATCCGCCGTTGGCCCAGATCGGCAGCATTGGCGATTCCGCCGCTGATCCGGTATACTGCGTCCCGTTCCCAGGCCGTTGCCGATTTCCATTCGATCTCGAAG
>CAYPGE010000630.1:0-3127 GCA_964409865.1 uncultured Pirellulaceae bacterium | reverse complement strand
TGAACGACTCGACGGCCAGCGTCGAGGATCGAACGCTTCGCCCAGCCGCGACTTGACTGGGACGCCAACCTGAACGACTCGACGGCCAGCGTCGAGGATCGAACGTTTCGCCCGGCCGCGCGTTGCCCGGACTGGGCACTCAATCAGCGCCGGGTGTACTCACGAATTCCCAGCGAATGCCCTGGCCGCTTCCATCTCCGATGAAGCGGATCAGGTGGCGTTTCTGGTTGCGATTCAGCGAGTTGATGGTGTCGTGCAAGCGCCGTTTCGGATCTTGTTCCACCGCGGGGGGCAGGGGGTCGTCGATGCGGACCGGCCAGCCGTCTTCCTCGAACGCGGCCAGGATCCGCTCTTGGTTGGCGGCGGGCACTTTGAACTGCTTGACGACGACGTCGCCAACGCGCAGTTCCTGTCGTTCGCGGTCCCATTTCGGCTGGGCGCCAACGGGCGGGGCGATTGCCGTCAGCAGGCCCGGTTCGGAACCGGGCTCGGGCGGGGGCGGGGCGAGTCTGTCCAGGACGGCGGCGGCAAAGTGGAACCCTGCATCGGTGAGGACAAAGGAGGTCTTGCTGCCTAAGATCAACGCTTGGGCGCGCCGCGGGTGACGAAAGGACCTGGTCTCGTCTGCGGCCAGCGTGGTTTCGATCGCGTGCCGCACATAGCCCTTGCAGACCAGCCAGCGGAACTCGCTGTTGGTCCAGCCGGCTTGGCGCAGCGATTCGATCTCGACGGCAAAATCCCACACGTCGCGGCCCACGTCCGAGGCGTATTGAAACGCGTCCAACAGCAGCCGCAGCCCTTCCGAACCGCGGCGCAGGATCGGCGCCCCCACGTGGCCGTCGGTCGGCGCAACGCGCGTGGGGCCGTCCGCCCCATCGAGATCATTCGTCTTGACTGACATCCCAGGCCCTTCGTGTCCAGCGGCACCAACACTGCCACTACAGACGCGATGCACTCCCCGTTCGTTCCTTGTGATGATTATTCGGGCCTCCCGTCGCGTCAATTGTCGAATGTCCGACATTCCTTGATTTTGCGGGCTTCCGAGGCGATTTCGAGCAATGCGCCGGCCGTTCTTGCCGCCCCCGGACTGGGCCCAGGGCTCGGCCGCAGCATCAGGCGGCCGGCAATCCAGTTGTAGAAACCAAAGGTGGAAATAGAATCGGGGTAGATTCCGCGCGGCCCCGAAGATAGCAAACCCGCCCCACAGATGGGGAATGACGGCAAGACGAACTCACGAGGTCAACGATGCGAGTACAACGCAAAACTCGGCGAGCGGCGCGCAGCGGCTCGCCACGGCTTGGGCGACCGCACTGCGGTCGGCGGCGACTGACGCTCGAAACGCTGGAGGACCGCCGCTTGCTGGCCGTGCTGCAAGTCGGTTCGGGAGCGGCGTACGCCACCATCCAAGCCGCGGTCGACGCGGCCCGTCCGGGCGACGTGGTGCTCGTCGGCGACGGCCAGTACGCGGAATCGGTCGACTTGAGCCGGATGGGCATCGTGCGGAGCGGTCCGACCGGCGACTTGACGATCCGCGGCAGTTCCGTCGATCAGGCGGTCGTGGGCCCGACCGGCAATGCCGCCTTCTTCAATTCGTCGGCGTTCGCCGGCGATCTGACCATCGAACGGTTGACGGTTACGGGCGTTGCGGCGGGTGCGGGCATCAGCGGTGTCAAGGTTCAGCAATGGGCGGGCGACGTGACCGTCGCGGATGTCATCCTCGATCAGCTGTCGGACGCCGGCGTTGACCTGGCAGGCGTGACGGGACGTGTGCGGATCGAATCCAGCCGGTTCGACCGAGTGGGCGACAACGTTCAGGACGCCGCGATCCGCCTGTGGGAAGTGAGTGGGGCCGGCGTTATCTTGAGCAACGATTTTGAGGACGGGATGGGCGTGGCAGTGCTCCTTTCCAGCAGCACCGGCCTCGAATCGACCTGGCTCGTGGACGGCAACCGGATCTTCGGCGACGGCAGTTTGTTCAGCACCACCGACACCGGGATGCGGGTCCGCTTGGGCGGCGACAGCGTGACGGACCTGACGCTCAACCACAACGACTTCGACGGCTTGGCCGGCTCGGCGATCGACGTCGAGGTCCAGGAGCAGGCCGCCCTGCAGACCCGCTGGTCGGCCAATACGGCGGGCAATCTGCAAGGTTCCGCCGCTGCGCGGCTGATGCTGCGCGGCGAGGCAGCGGGCGCCCTGCTGGCGGAGAACAACTCCTGGAACGACGTCTTTGGGAGCGGGGTGTCCGTACAGGTCGAAGGTGCGGCCGACCTGAGGGCCATCGTCCAATACGATGCGTTTACTTCGATTGGCGACGGTCAAGGCGCTGTCCACGACGAGGCGTTGAAGATCGAAACCGCTGCGAATGCCACGGGCAACGTAGACCTGCTCGTATTCAACAATTCGTTTTCCACGGTCACGGGCAACGGCCTGCGGATCACGGCCGGCGGCGCCGCCGCGGTCCGCGCCGTGGTCACGGACAACGCCTTCGACGAGTGCAACACGGTGACCGCCGACGGGGCGCTGGTCGTCGAGCACGGGGCCGCCGTGGCGGGGGCTTCGATCGACTTGCGACTGGTGGACAACAGTTCGTTCCGCCACCGGGAGGCCGCGTACCTGCTGCGGCAGCGCGGCACGGGCGTGTTGCGTTTGGAAGGCACAGCGGCGACGGCGGCCGCCCAGATCGCGGCCCGGAACATCGGCGCTCCCGTGACGGTGACCGGCGCCGTCGGCATGATCGCGCCCGGACAATTGGACGCGAATCTGCCGCTGATTGTCGGCGATACGGTTTGGCAGGACGACGGCGACGCAATCCAGAATCAGGGCGAAGCCGGGGTGGCGGGCGTCGTGATCCGCTTGAGCGGCAGCGAGACGGCGGGCGGTGCGGCCGTGAACCGAATCACGCAGACCGACACCTCGGGCACCTATCTGTTTCCCGGTCTGGCCGCCGGCCAGTACACGCTGACGCTCGAGGTGCCCTTTGCCATGCGCCTGGCGACGGCCGACGTCGGGATCGAGGACGCGATCGATAGCGACTTCGACCCGGCGTCCGCCCAGGCTGCGGTCGTCCTGGTCGCAGCCGTGGACGACAGCACGGTGGACGCTGGCCTGTGGAGCACGTGGCAGA
>CAYPGE010000629.1:0-3154 GCA_964409865.1 uncultured Pirellulaceae bacterium | reverse complement strand
TCCGCTTCCTCCTCGCTTTTCTGGCCGTATGACCCACAAATCCTGCGGAAGACCCAAAAGAAACTAACGAACAGAAAGAGAACATTTTATACCAAAACACCGGTCGTCAAGCAATACACCCAAACGATTTAATATCCGTTCACCCATTAAGTGCATGATTCCCGATTCCAGATATCACGACAGGCAGATCAAGTAAATGGCGGCTGGCGAACCCGTGCGTCACGGGGAAGCGTGCCCGCCGACGCCCCAACTCCTATTCGTTTTGTGTCCGTGACGGCCGATCGCGCATCTTTCGCCCGATTGCGACCCGGATGCGTCCAGGTTTTTCGTCTTGGGGCTTTGGGTCTGCCAAATCCGGCCGAATCCAGCGATTGGCGAGTTTAGGGTTGTTATCTCGTTCGCAATCAGAGTATAATTCAGACAGACGACTGACAGCACCTCCGACCGTCCGGAGATGAGCGTCTGGTTCCAGATGTGCTCTTCTTGAGGTCACCTCCATGTACGCTGCAGTTGACGATGAGGCACTGCACACTGCGTATCGATGTCCCGTCTGCGGTGCGTCACTCCTGGATCAAACCGAGTTTTTTTTCGCCGCCGAGACCTGTCGCGAATGCGGCGCGAATCTCTGGTGTTCGAGGCAAGAACACGACGGCGTGGTCATCTTGGTGCCGGTACCACGGCGGACACCCACAGCGACGGACGTAGAACTGATCGTGCGGTCGCTACGCAGGTCCGGCCAGCTCGCCCGCGTGGGAGTGGATTTGTCGGAATTGGAAGTGGTCAGCAGTTCCTTGGTGGCCGAGTTGGTCATTCTGCACCGCCGCATCCGCGAGGCCGGAGGGCGATTGTTCCTGTTTGCTCTGAATCCGTTTGTCCGCGCGTCGCTCCATCGGTTGCGGCTCGACCAGGTGTTGGAGATCGTGGAACCAGAAGCCGACGCCGTCTGGAGCGAGCCGGCGGCGATGATGGCGACTCCCTGACGGTGTCAAGGGTAATTGCAGATCATCCTGCCCTGGTATCATGAACGGCGCAAGGGCTCTGCCCCGCGAACCATCGCTGCCTCGTCTGCGGCTTCTTCGATCAGTTCCACTCCGCAGAGGATTGCGGGGTTCTGCGTCGCGCTGGCGAAATCCAACTCCAATGCTTCGCGGACCTTCACGCCCCGGAACTCCTGCACCACGCCGCGATTGTGGCCGCCGGCCGCGCGCGTGATGTCGTAATGATCGAGTACCACTCGGCCCTGCATGCGCACCGAGAAGACTCGCTGGCCGGACTGCAGCGCGTCGGGTTCCGCGAAGGTGAGGCGGACGGTGAACGAGCGGGGCGCAAGCGGAAACGGCCGCGGGAGCGGATGGAGAACGGCCGGCAGGGATTGGCCCCAGTCGAAGCGAACTTGTGGGTCCGTCTGCAGCGCCGCGGGACCGGCGAACGTGGCGGTGGCGTAGTACAGGCCGGTCAGCCCGCCCGGCTTTCCTTCGGCCGAGACAAGCCGATCCGGCGGGATCACGGACTTGGGTGTCGAGCCGCTGCTCCAGGACAGCGCGACCGTCGCCGGCTGGTCCGGCCCGCGCTCCTTCGGCGGATAGTACTCCAGCTTGATCGGAACCCGCTTGCCGCTCTCAAACGAGATCGTCGCCGACACCTCGCCTCGTTCACCGCGGCGGAGTTGGGCGCTGTTGTCCAACAGCAGTTGATCGGCGACCCATAGCCGCAAGCCGTACTCGCTCTGGCCGTAGAACGTGTACGTCTCGCTGTGTTGAGGCTGGACGCTGCCCAGCCAGCGGACGCTGAACGTGTTGCCGGGCGGAGTGGACCGGAGCGCCACCGGCTCGATTCGCAAGCTCTTCAGGCCCTTGATTCCCGAACCGCTGACCCAGGGCCAGCCCTGGCCGCCTTCGTTCCACAGGGCGTGACGGTAGAACGGTTCCGCGTTTTCCGGCTGAATCTGGACCGGGACCGTCGGCGACGGGCCCCCGACGCTGGGCCAGTCGAGCCACAGCGTGCCGTCGTCCGCCACGCGGTCGCCTGGAGCCCCCAAGTTGATCCCCACGCGCCGGACGGGTGCCTCAACCGCCACGTCGCCCCAGGCGGACCATTGCTCGAACTGGGGCGGCATCGCGACCAACGCCAACGACGTGTACAGCGGGTAGTTGCACGTGCAGTTGCCGGTCCACGAGGGCAAGCTCAGCACGCCACAGGCCGGGATGATGCTGTTGCGGCAGCCCGAGCGGGTGCCGCCGATGCTGATCGTGCCGCTCTCCAGCCGCTTGTCGTAATACGCTGCCGTGCCGGATCGCAGGGTATACAATTCGCCGTAGTCGACCGGCGAGAGATCGCAGCCGTAGGTCTTGATCATTTCCCGGCCCTCGGCCAGTCCCGTCAGCGGATTGGTGCGAATCGGTGCGGGGAGCGTTTCCGGTTCGCCAGCCGGTGGCCCAGGGGGAAGACACCGGGGGGCTGACGCCCGCCCGCTCGCCAAGGGAGCAAAGGCGACGATCGCACGCGTGGCTTCAGACTCCGACAGCACTCGGCCGGTGTATACGTCCGTGAAGCCGTCGCGGTAGGTCAACTCGCGTTCCAGCCAGCGCAGGTACTCGTGGTAGCCCATGCCGCTGGGATTGGGACCGTAGGGCAGTTCGGTGATCTCGTACTTCATCACGCCGCCAGCCACTTGGATCGTTTCGGGCAGCCCGCGGCCCGCCTCGTGGGTGAACGTCTTGTAGAACAGCTTGTGATGATGGAACGTGTCACCAAACCAGAGCAGCCCCAGCGGCGAGCGGACCAGTTGGTCTCGGTTCGGCTGTCCGCAGTAATCGGCCGCGCCGGGCAGCGGTCCGGCGCGCACGACCAGCGACAACTCGTCGTCCCGCTCGATCCGGGCGCCTGCGATCGAAGCCCCCGCCGCGTGGCTCCACTGATCGATCGCGGCGTGGCCGCCGACAGCGAGTTCCAGGCACAACGTGCCGCCGTAAGGCCGCAGCGCGGCGAACGCCGTTTGGAGGAACGTCGGGGCGGCCTTGTCAAAACCGGCCGCGTTCAAATCCTCGGAAACGATCAGGCTGGCCAGATAAGGCGGCAGGGAGAATTGCAACGGATCCCCAACATCAGGACTCCTGACCTCGAATAGTGGTCGCTGGGGCGTTTGGGTTTCGTT
>CAYPGE010000628.1:0-3232 GCA_964409865.1 uncultured Pirellulaceae bacterium | reverse complement strand
CTCGCAGGCCCAGGACTGGAACCATCCTGGCGGCGCGGCCGCGGGCGGGCACTGGGACAAAGCCCAGGATGGCAGCATGGACGAGTACATCCGCAAGATCGCTGCGCCGCAGGTCCGCGAGATCCTGACCAATTACGGCGACTTGGCCATCTTGTGGTGGGACACGCCCGTGGACATGACCAAGGAGCGGGCCGACATGCTGCTGCCGCTGATCGGCCTGCGGCCCGGCATCATCGTCAACAACCGCTTGGGCGGCGGCTATCACGGCGATACCGACACGCCGGAGCAGCATATCCCGGCCACCGGCATGCCCGGCCGCGACTGGGAAACGTGCATGACGATGAATGACACGTGGGGCTACAAGAGCTACGATCAGAACTGGAAGAGCGTCGAGACACTGATCCGCAACCTGGTCGATATCGCCTCCAAGGGCGGCAACTACCTGCTGAATGTCGGCCCGACCTCCGAGGGCCTGATTCCGCAGCCGTCCGTCGAACGGTTGCAGGCGGTCGGCAAATGGATGCAGGTCAACGGCGAAGCGGTCTACGCGACCACGGCCAGCCCCTTCAAGTCGTTGCCCTGGGGCCGCTGCACCAAGAAACTGACCGATGGCGGCGCGACGCTGTACCTGCACGTATTCCAATGGCCCAGCGACGGACAACTGCTGGTCCCCGGCCTGCGCAACAAGGTCACCGGCGTTTATCTGCTGGCCGACGCCGGAAAGAAAGCCCTGGCGGCCGAATCCGTCGAGTCCGGCGTCTCTATACAGGTCCCGTCGGCGGCGCCCGATCCGATCTGCAGCGTCGTCGTGCTGAAGGTCACAGGCAATCTAGAGATCGAGGGCACGGTCCCGGCCCAGCAGCCCGACGGCACGATCAAGCTCACCGCGATCGACGCCACGTGCCACGGCCAGCAGATCCGCTACGAATCCGGACCGGAGCGGGACAACATCGGCTTCTGGCTCGACCCCAGCGAATGGTTTGAGTGGACCGTCAAGGTGGCCCAGCCCGGCAAGTTCGCCGTCTCGGCCGAGATCGCCGCCACCGGCAGCGGCTCGTTCCGCATCGTCGCCGGCGACCAATCGCTGCAAGCCAAAGCGCCCAACACGGGCAACTACGGCCGCTTCCAACAGGCCGACCTGGGCGAGCTGAAGATCGGGCAAACCGGCAAGGTCTCCATCGCGGTCAAAGCCATCCCCGAAGGCTGGCAGCCGTTCAATATGAAGTCGCTCACGCTGAAGCCGGCACCATAGGAATCTTCGAACGCAGATAGGATTCTTGGCTGTTGCCTCCATTCCCATCAGGTTCACGGGGAATGTGCGGGCGAAAACCATCTCCTCAGCAATCGGAACCGGCGCCCGCTCAGGCGGTGGCGGTAGGCGTCGGCAATCACGGCGGCCACAATCACGCCGCCGGTGACGATGCGCTTCGCGGGATCGCTGACGCCGTATTGCGCCAGGCCGGATTCCAGCACACGGATGATCAGCACGCCCAGGAAGCTGTTGATGACCGAGCCGCGGCCGCCCATCAGGCTCGTCCCGCCGATGACCACCGCCGCGATCGCCGACAGTTCCATCCCCACGGCGCCGTTGGGGTCCGCCGAACCCAGCCGGGACGCTTGGAACACCCCCCCCAACGCGCTCAACCCGCCGGCCAGCACGAAGACCGCGATCTTGGTCGGCCACGGTTGGATGCCGGAATAGCGCACCACCTGTTCGTTGTTGCCGATGGCCAGCATATAGCGGCCAAACACCGTCCTGGACAGAAGAAACTGGCCGGCGATCACGACCGCCACCGCAGCCAGGAAGGCCGCCGAGACGCCCAGCCCCGGCAGCGGTGCGGCAACCCCTTCGATCCGGGCTCCGATGTACTTGGTCTGCGATTCCGTTGTCAGGTAAGCGCAGCCGCGCGCGATTTCCAGCATTCCCAGCGTGACGATGAACGACGGAATCGACCAGCCGACGCTGACCACGCCGTTGACCAGGCCGCAGACAAGGCCCGCGCCCACGCACAGCAACGCGGCGGCCCACAAGGGAAACTGCCAATCCACCATGGCGACGCCCAACACGGCGGCGCCCAACGCCAGCACGGAACCGACCGACAAGTCGATGCCGCCGATGATCAGCACCAACGTCATGCCGACGGCGATCACCGTCAGATCGGGGATCTGGTTGGCCACGGTGGCCAACGTCTGGAGCGTAAAGAAGTGGTCGCACAGCGCGCTGAACAGGGCTACCTGGAACAACAGGACCAAGAGCAGGCCCAAGTAGTTGACCAAAGCCGTCGCGCCCCACAGCGGTGTTCGCTGGGGCGTATCCTCGAATGTCAGTTCGGTTGAAGGCTGGGGCTCGTCCATGCGAATCGAAGTCTTGGGGTGCGGCGCCTTGTCGCCGCTTTGGAGCCGACATTCGATCACGCCGGCGGATGGGGTTCAGGAGTTTCACCTGGCGTCGTCCCGCCGCGCTCCAAAATGGCTGCAGTCACCGGGGCGTTGGACACCTACTTCAACGACTCCGCGGTGACCAGTTCCACCGGCGTCTGCTTGTCCTGCAGCCCGGCTTCGCCCCGCAGCAGTTGCAACGCGTATTCGATCCCGAACACCGCCAGCTGGTCGGCGTGTTGATCGACCGACGCCAAAATCGCACCGTCCTTGATAGCCTCCCGCGCGGCCGAAATGCCGTCGTAGCCGACAATCTGAATCTGCCCGCTGCGTCCGGCCGCTTTGACCGCCGCCACCGCGCCCAAGGCCATGCTGTCATTGCCGCACAGCAGAGCCTTGATTTCGGGGTGCTCGCTGATCATCGCCGAAGCCACGCGATTGGCGATGTCCATTTCCCATTGGGCGCTCTGGACATCGACGATTTCGATGCCCGCCGCCTGCATCGCATCCTCGAACCCCAGTCGCCGCTGCTGGCCGTTGAAGGCGGTCTTGATGCCCTCCAACATGCCCACTTTGTCGCCTTGGGCAAGTTTCTTCGCCAGGTACTCGCCCGCCATCCTCGCTCCGGCACGATTGTCGGGTCCGACGAACGGGAGCTGGACTCCCGTCTCCTTCAGCACCCCGTCGTCCAGCTTGTTGTCGATGTTCACGACCACGATGCCGGCGTTTTGGGCTCGCTTGAGCACCGAGACCAGCGCCTTGGAGTCGGCTGGCGCAATGACGATCGCGTCCACCTGGGCGGCCATCATCTCGTCGACCAGGCCGACCTGCCGGGCCAGATCTCGCTCGTCCT
>CAYPGE010000627.1:0-3259 GCA_964409865.1 uncultured Pirellulaceae bacterium | reverse complement strand
GACCAGAAGCTCTTCCAGGCGATGGAAGAAATCTGGGCCGCGCAGCAGGCACGTGGATTCATCCCGCGGAGTGCGGAAGATGTGGAACGAGAGCGACGAGAACTGCGTCGGGAATGCGCGGAGGAAGTGGAAGCCGCCATCCGGCTTCAGCAGGAATCCCGCCGACTGCGACAGCAGGCTGGAACCGGAAAGGAACGATCGTGATCGTCTGCCTCGACGCCAATATCGTGATCTACTTCGTCGAACGGAATCCGGTTTGGGAACCGAAAGTGGCCGCACGATTGAGGACCGTCGCGGCCGCCGGCGACTCGCTGGCCGTCAGCGAAGCAAGCCGGCTGGAGTGCCTTGTCGGGCCCTTGCAGTCGGGGGACGCTGCGATCCTTGCCGACTACCGGAAGTTCTTTGCTTTGCCCGGCATTCAGATGCTGTCCGTGACGACGGCGGTTTGGGAACGAGCGGCCCGCATCCGGGCCACGCATCGATTTCAGCCGCTCGATGCGATCCACTTGGCGACGGCGGCCGAGCACGGCTGTGGTTTGTTCCTCACGAATGACCCTCCCTTGGCTCGCTGCACGGACATCACAGTCGAGGTGTTGACGTGACCGGGTGCGGGGATGTCCTATCCAGGCGTCAGGTCAGCTCCTCGACATCCGCTTTGTCCTTCGCTCGCGTCGTCGAGTATTCTTGTAGTGCAGAATCGCCGTCCCACCGAGCAAGCTCGGCGGAGACGAATGCGCAACTCTAAAACCGCCGCCCGCGCCCTCCCTGGGCGACGGGAAATGGGTGATCCGGGCGCTGTGCGGCAACGCGATGCGGCCCGAAGGAAGGGCAACAGGCTTGGTTCGCGATTCCGTCGTGTCCTGTCGGGTGCTGGTGACCGTGTACGCCGACGCTGTCGATCAGGTGCAGGGCGCGTTGTCGCCGACCATGAAGCAGGAGCTGGATGCCTGCCTCAAAGTGGCCCTTGGCTTGCCCTAATGATGTCTCAGAAAACAGTACGGATGCGGCAAGCACACACGCTTGGGGTTGCGACGGTCTGCAGCTGACGGCCTCGTCACTGACCATCAGTCCGCAGGCAGCCGGACAAACGGTGGCCGCTGCGGCGACAGCGGCATCGGGGCGGTATTGCAGGGGGCCATCGCGCCAGCTATGGTCGTAGGGACCATGCACCACATGCCAATCCCTAACTCAGCCCGAGAGGTAACGCCATGAAGTTCCGCCATTTCACCGCCGTCTTGTTGTGTTGCGCCGCGCCGGTTCTTTTGTTCGGCCCGGTGCCCGTGTCTCTGGCCGCCGAACCGCCGCCCAATATCGTCATCTTCCTGGTCGACGACATGGGCGTGATGGACACGTCGGTGCCGTTTTTGACCGATGGGGCCGGCCAGCCAAAGCGTTATCCGCTGAACGACTATTACCGCACGCCGAACATGGAGCGTCTGGCGGGTCGCGGCATTCGCTTCAACAACTTCTGTGCGATGAGCGTCTGTTCGCCGACCCGCATTTCCATCATGACGGGCCAGAACGCGGCACGGCATCGGACCACCAACTGGATCAACCCGGACAAAGACAACGCCGGTCCCCAGGGACCTCCCAACTGGAACTGGCACGGACTGAAAAAGGGCGACGTGACGCTGCCCGGCTTGCTCCGGGCCGCCGACTATCGCACGATTCATGTCGGCAAAGGCCACTTTGGGCCTCGTCAGTTTGAAGGCGCGGAACCGCGGAACCTGGGTTTCGACGTCAACGTGGCGGGAGCCTCGATCGGGGCCCCGGCCAGCTACTATGGCAAGGACAACTACGGTCACGGCACGAAGCGAGCCGGCGCCGCTGTGCCGCACCTGGAGAAATACCACGGCACGGACACGTTTCTGACCGAGGCGCTGACGATCGAGGCCAAGGCGCGGGTGACCGAGGCCGTCCAGGCGGACAAACCGTTCTACCTGTACATGGCCCACTACGCGGTTCACGCACCGTTCCAGAGCGATCCGCGTTTTGCCGAGCACTACAAAGACTCCGGCAAGCCCGCGCCCGCCCAGGCGTTTGCCACGTTGATCGAGGGCATGGACAAGTCGCTGGGCGATCTGCTCGATCATCTCGAAGCCCTCGGCGTGGCCGAAAACACGCTCGTCTTCTTCCTCGGCGACAACGGTTCGGACGCGCCCTTGGGCCATCAGCACGAGGTCGCCTGCGCCGCTCCGCTGCGCGGCAAGAAGGGCGCGCACTACGAAGGCGGCATGCGCGTGCCGCTGATCGCCGCCTGGGCGAAACCCAGCGCCGGCCATCCTCAACAGCAGCGGCTGCCGATTCCGGCCGGGGCCATCCAGCCGCAAATCGCTTCGGTCTGCGATCTGTTTCCGACCATCCTGAATCTCGCCGACGTCGCGGTGCCGCAGGGCCATGCCGTCGACGGAGCGCGGCTCGATACGCTGTTGGCCGGCAAGCCCGATCCGGGCCGGAGCGAGACGTTCCTGATGCACTACCCGCACGCGCCGCACCGCAGCGATTACTGGACCAGTTACCGCGACGGCCCGTGGAAGGTCATCTATCATTACATCCCGACCGCCGTGTCCGGCAACTCGCACTACCAGCTGTTCAATCTTGCCGAGGACCCATTCGAGCAACAGGACCTCGCTGCTGCCCAGCCGCAGGAACTGCGCCGCATGATGCAGGGCCTGATCGCCGCCCTGGAGAACTGCGGCGCGGTCTATCCCGTGGACTCGGACGGCAGCACGCCGTTGAAACCGCAACTGCCGTGATTTATCACGAAAGGCTGATCGCCATGTTGAGATCGCTCTTCCTCTCCCTCGTGGTACTTTCCCTGTGTGGCCCTGCTGGCTCTGCCGCCCAGACGCCGTCTGCCCCGGCCAAGCCGGTCAGGCCCCACATCATTTTCGTGATGGCCGACGACATGGGCTGGGGCGAAACCAGCTATCGCGGGCATCCGGTGCTGAAGACGCCGCACCTGGACGCGATGGCGGCCAACGGCTTGCGGTTTGAGCGGTTCTATGCCGGTGCGCCGGTTTGCTCGCCCACGCGGGCCAGCGTGCTGACCGGCCGCGCCAACGACCGCAGCGGCGTACTGAGCCACGGCTACGCGCTGCGGCTGCAGGAGAAGACCATCGCCCAGGCGCTGCGCAGCGCGGGTTACGTCACCGGCCATTTCGGCAAGTGGCACTTGAACGGCCTCCGCGGCCCCGGCGCGCCGATTCTCGCCACGGACGAGCGTCATCCGGGCCGGTTCGGCTTCGACGAGTGGGTC
>CAYPGE010000626.1:0-3284 GCA_964409865.1 uncultured Pirellulaceae bacterium | reverse complement strand
GGCGACAAGTCGCAGACCGGTACAAGGGCCAGCCGAGCGAAGTGCTGTTCGAGATACTGAACGAACCGAACAAGAAGTTGACACCCGAAATGTGGAACCAGTGGCTGCGTGAGGCATTGGCGATCATCCGGCAAAACAATCCGAAGCGGACTGTTATCATTGGCCCGGCATCGTGGTACAGCATCAATCTGCTGGAGAAACTGGAGTTGCCAGCGGATGATCGGCAGATCATCGCCAGCGTCCATTACTACAATCCGTTCGCCTTCACGCACCAGGGTGCTCCGTGGACTGGAAACAGAGACAAAGTGGGTGTGCCATGGAACGGCACGGAACCAGAGCAGCAGGCCGTCCTCCGGGACTTAGACAAGGCTCAGGCCTGGGCTCGCCAGTACAACCGGCCGCTGTACCTGGGCGAATTTGGGGCCTACGACAAGGGCGACCTGGCCTCGCGGGTGCGCTGGACGTCGTTCGTGGGCCGGTCCGCAGAGAAGCTTGGCTGGAGTTGGGGCTATTGGCAGTTCGACGGCGACTTCATCGTGTATGACATGAAGGAACAGAAGTGGGTCGAGCCGCTGCGTGATGCCCTGATTCCCCGCGTGAATTAGCCGATCGCAAAGTCTGGGAGCCTGCAACTGCCGAGGAATGTGCCGGCCGCGGGGAGGATGTGTTGATGAATCGCTCGATCATGGTTGCGTTGTTCGTCTGGGCTGCGGCGTCCGAAGCGTCTGCCGTCCCGCCGTACAGGCCTTACGTGGACCCGACACAGCTGGATTGCCCCTGGCCGAAGCACAGTGACTACAAGCAGCCTTGGAGGGGTTACCTGCAGACCAAACCGGCCGTCGATTTCCTCGCCGGCATCGGCGTGAATTGGGCGTCGCCGGGGAACGACCAACTGGCGGTGCGTTTGCTGGCGGAGGCCGGATTCAAGGCAATGCGCATCGAGATTGGCTGGGGGAGCGTGAAGTGGGATGAGAGCGGCATCCACAACCATGACCGCATGCTCCGGTTGCTGAAGATGTGCCAGCAGCACGGCATTCGGCCGACGATGCTGCTCAATGCGCACCAGGGCGTTCCGTGCCCTTCGAAGTTCTTTGAACGTCGACTGGCAGCCGATGCGCCCAAGGGCAATCGCTCGATACGGCTTACCGATGTGAAAGACCTGGTGATCGGGCGATCCGGCCTCAGCCAACTCAGCGACTATTGGGCGGCCGAGGCGCTGATTACTGCGATCGATGCAGACACAGGCGAATGTCAACTCAGCAAGCTGCTCCCCAAGGAACTGAAGGCCGAACGTCCCGTGCTCATGGCGACGCTCAAGTACCTGCCGCTGCATCCGGTGGGAACCCGGGAGTACGATGAGACGGCCCGCGGGTGGGTCAAATACGCCTCGATCATCTGCCAACTGGTGAAGCAGGCGGGGATCGACGAGTTCGATCTCGAAATCTGGAACGAGCTGACGTTCGGGTCGAAGTTCCTCACGATCACCAACTATGACGACGCGGCGAAAACAAAGGAGCCGGACTTCCTCAACCCCGGCGGACGCTGTTGGGAACTGGCGCGGCGCACCGTCGAGGCGGTGAAGAAGGAAAGCCCGAAGGTGCGCACGATCTGGGGGTTCTCCAATACCACGTTCTATCACTGTGCCATCCCCAAGCTGCCGCCGGGAATCGACGGCCAGAGCTACCACCCTTACGGGACCGGCCTGCGCAAGCTACCCGAGCAGGAGCAGCACAAAGACCAACCGCAAAACAACCTGGAGGGCTTCGTGCCCGATGTGGAGATCCGCATGCCTGAGGGGTGGGCGCAGACGTTCCTGCAGACCGAATGCCTCATCCGCCTCCTCCATCCCGAGGCACGTAAAACGCATCCCCAGGGCACACAGCGGTTCTTCCATTACATGACCGAGCACGGCGTGGTGGCGGCCGAGTGCGGCATCACCGACGAGGCCGGCGCGTGGGAACTCAAGAGCAGGTGTGCTCTGCGCTCCTTCTGCCTTTGGCTGAACAAGGGCGTGGATGTGATGCACTACTTCAACGCCTATCAGAAGGACCCCAGGGACATGGGGCTGTTGCCCGCGGATCTCGCGAAACTGCCGGCCGACGGGGCCTTCGATCAGTTCGCCACGCCGCCGTTGCGGGCGGTACGCAATCTGACGAGGGCCTTTGACGGCGCGTCCCAGGTGCCATCGCCGGCGCAGCTGACGGTCCAGTACCGTACACTCGGCCGGGACCGCGAGGTTTTTCAGGGCGACGAGCGGCATCCGCCGTTGCGGCACGACGACGTATTCGCATTCCTGCCGTTCCAGGTGACCAGCCGCAAGCTGGTGATTGCGGTCTACGTGATGACGTACGACGTCACCAAGCCGATGCAGGAGCAGCAGTATCAGCTGGCGATCCGGGGACTGCCAGCCGGGACGAGCCCGCAGACTTTGTACGATCCGATCACCGGCGATGGTTTAGCCCTGCAGGCGACGCGCGAGGGCGATACCGTGGAGGTGCCGGTGCCGGTGTTGGACTATCCCAGGTTGATGATGGTCGAGTGAGGGGAGGACTTGGCATGCGCCGGCGTTTGGTCTTTGCGTTCGGCACCGTCATGATTGTGGCGGCGTTGCGGGATGCGCACGCTGGCGAAGCATCGGCTGCCGGCAAGAAGCTCGTGGTGGTTGCCCCGTCCGAGTTCCAGGCGTCACTCGCCGAGTTTCTGGCCCACAAGGCCAAGCAGCTTCCGACCGAATGCGTTGCGTTGGAGGACGTCCTCAAAGGCCAAACTGGAGTGGACGATCCAGAGAAGCTGAAGCGATTCCTTTTTCAACGGTGGCGGGACGATCGTCTTGGTTACGCTTTGCTGGTCGGTGATGTGGATGTCATGCCCGTGCGGTACATGGTCCTGGACCGGGTTACTCCCGCGGCGTTCGACTACGCCTTCTACCCTTCGGATCTGTACTATGCCGATCTGGCCAAGGCGGATGGTCGCTTCGAGGATTGGAATGCCAGCCGCGATGGATTCCACGGGCAGTACTTCGGCGAGGTGCGTGGCGAGAAGAACAAGGACGGGCCGATCAACGAGGACCAGGTGGATTACCTGCCGGAAATTGGCGTCGGGCGTTGGCCGGTAAGCACCGCCGAGCAGGTGGCCATCGCAGCTCGGAAGACCGTCCGCTACGAACAGGGCCTGTTGTCGGACGACAAGCCTGGGCGGAGCCGGGCAGCGCTATTGGCAGTCCAAGGTTGGGTGGACAGCAGGCGGTTGCTCGATGGCGTCGCCCGGGAACTGTCTCCGCGTTG
>CAYPGE010000625.1:0-3300 GCA_964409865.1 uncultured Pirellulaceae bacterium | reverse complement strand
CGATCAGCGCCCCCATCGTGCAGATCAGCACGGCGAGAAAGGGAAACAGAGCGATGCCGAGCACCTTTTTGCGTGACGCTGGCCGTCTCATGCGGCGCGGCCCTTGGTCGCGGTTTTCTTCAACTCGATGTGCGGCGTGACATCCGGCGACTTGCCCAGGCGGGCATTGAGCAGGTGAATCGCCGCCGACAGGCTCATCACGGTATCCTCGAAATTCTTCGCGCCGGACAACGCCCGCAAGTTCTCGTTCAGCGCTTGCTCCAGTCCGAGGACTTCCCCGGTGGCTTTCACGACCTGGGCCATCAACTCGGCCTGCCGGACCATCTCCTCCTGTTGGCCGCGCATGATTCGCGCGTTTTCGGACAGCGCGATCTGCAGTTGCTCCCAGCGGCGGGCGGCCCGCTCACCCGCGTCGCGTTCCACCTTGGCCAACTCGGCGGCGTGGTTCTGCAGGGAGTGTTCCAGGGCCCCTTGCAGCGCCGACTGCACCTGGCCGCCGGCGGACAGCACCAACTGGCCCCAGCGCTCGTCCGCGGCCTGGATCGTCCGCTCCCAGATCTCCGCCTGCCGGCGGACGAGATCCTCGGACGCCTGCAGCACCCGGCCGCTCATCCGTTCGACCGAAGCCAGATACGGATCGCGGCCGGCGCCGACCTCTTGGAAGCGGCCCACCAACATTTCGTTGGCCTGGGTGTCCACCAGGGACAGCGCCTGGGTCTCGACGCGGTCGAACAAGAACTGGATGAACATCAACACCATCGACAAGGTCAGCGCCAGCGCCGTCGTATCGAAGGCGACATACAACCCTGACAGCAACCCCTCCATCGCTTTCTGGATGTTGGTTGCCAACTCCTGCGGGTCCAGATCCCCCAGCGCATGCGTAATGCCGACCACCGTTCCCAGGAAGCCCAACATGGGCGTGGCCCAGATGACGATGCGCACCAGGCCGTAGCTGTCCTGCTGCCGCGCCGCGTCCAGATCGGACATGTATTTCAGGTCCTCGTCCAGCCCTTCGGCCGACCCCTTCCGCTGGATCGCCTGCAACACCTCCCGCACGCGGCGTCCCAAGTACGACTGGCGGACGGAGGACGATTGCTGGTCCAGTTGCTGGATCAAAGAGCCGACGTCGTCGATTTTCTGCCCGGCGGCGGGCGGCTCGTCCAATCGGACCACGTTCAGGGCCCAGTACTGCAAGAGCACGTCAACTGCCTTCAGTCCGAGCGCCGCCAACCCCACGAAGAACAGTCCCGTCTCGATGATCAGCACGGGGTGCGATGCGAAGTAGCGATGGACCGCCGGCAGGTTGAGCGGCCCGCGATAGACCAGCACATAGAAGACGCTGCACAGCGCGGCGCCCAGCAACAGCGGCCAGCCGAGATGGGCGAGGATGGCGAGAAACGCATTCCGGTTCTGGTGTTTCGACACAGACGGATCCCTTTTTCAGACGTGTTCCTCTGCTAGCAGTCAACTTCCGATGGGACGCCGAGCCTAGCGATCGTCCTAACAATCGGTATCACCGTTACAGCTTGATGAATCTGTTTCGGCAAAACCGGCAGAATCGGCAGCGCCGCCGTAACCTGAAAAGTTGGCCAAAGTTACGCGGGTGCCGCAGCCGATAAAATGGTTTGTCGCCGCGTGATTGGCTTCCTTGGGGAGCGGATGCGGCGGCGATCGGAATGTTGCTGCCCCTGCGGCACTCCGCGTCGCAGCAAGGCCGAGTTCGAAATCCGGGATGGCGATCGGTTGGTCGTGGCAGCCCGGTCTTCGAATTCGCGCCTTCGCAGTGACGTTCCCAGGGGGGAGCCGAAAGCCCGGCCCTGCTTCGAGCAGTCCGCCGGGCTTTTCTTTTGCGCACATCCGGCCATCATGCGGCATTTACCCCTGTCGTGACAACACCTTGCCCTGCTGGGCACCCTTCCGAAAGCCCGGCTTTTCCGAAAAACCGGGCCTCTTTGTTGCGGTTCGGTGGGAAGAAAATCCTCTGGCGGCAACGAATTCAACCAGTGGCGAAACCGCACAAAAGGCACGCCGGACGGGATTTATTTGCTTGTCCGCCGGCAAATGGCAAGCGATACTAACGTAAGCGTTTAGGCACGTCCCGAAAACCACACCAAGACTCCCGGTTTATCTGCAAAGACCGCGTTTTCCGGGGGCGAATGGGGTTGAGTGGCCGGTGCGTAATTGATCTAACCGCGGGTTGCCGTAAAATTAGAAAAGTCCGCCTGTACCTCCTAGTCTCCTGATGGTTGAAGAGTCGCTATGGCCGTCAAATACATTGAACTGAATCAAGCTGCCAAAATGCTCGGCGTCTCGGCCGATGAGTTGAACAACATGCGACTCAGCGGCGACATTTACGGAGTCCGCGACGGCTCGTCATGGAAATTCAAGGCCGACGAGATCGAGCGAGTCGCCGAAGAGCGAGGCATCTCGTTGACCGGCGCACCAGACGCGGAAGCCGATCTCGATATGGAGTTGGGAACCGCCGACGAGGGAGGATCCTCCGATCTAGCGCTGGATCTGGAGGCGGAGGACATCGATGATTCGCCGACCGCGATCGGCAAAGGGGGTGAAGCTGCAGCTCGCAGTGCCGGCGAAGTCCCGTCGGCGGAAGCCGGCAAAGGGGCTGCCGCTGCCAAAAGTCCCGACAAACCGGCCGCGAAGCCTTCTTCCGCCAGCGATTTGGGGTTCGATCTGGAGTCCGAGTCCGACATCCGGCTGGTTGCAGATGAGTCGGGCAGCGGAGTGAATCTGGTGGCCGGCAGTTCGGACGACGTCCTGGGCGGCAGCGACGTTGGATTAGAAGCGGGGGGCGCCGGCACAGGCGATTTGGCTATCGAAGGCAGCGACCTGGATATCAGTTCCGACGTTTCCTTGGAAGAGGCACCCAAGCCCGCTGCAAAAGCACCCGCCGCAAAGTCGCCCGACAGCGACGTGACGATCGGGGAATCCGAGGAGATTGCGCTGGACGAGGACGACGAACTGGTCCTGGATGCTGGCGGCAGCGACATCACGCGCGGCGCCGGCGACACCGGGATCAATTTGGCCAGCCCCAGCGACAGCGGTTTGAACCTGGAGGAGGAGCCCTTGGATTTGGCTGGCTCCTCCGTTTCCTCGCTGGAGTTGCCGGAAGACGAGGATCTGTTAGATCTGGAGGACTTGGAAGCCGAGCCCGAAGCCGCCGCGCCGGCTCAGGCGGATGAAGACTTCCAGCTCGCGCCTTCGGCGGCACTCCAGGAGGACGAAGAGGACAGTGGTTCCCAAGTCATCGCGCTGGAGGATTCGAGCGCCTTCGTAGCGGCA
>CAYPGE010000624.1:0-3348 GCA_964409865.1 uncultured Pirellulaceae bacterium | reverse complement strand
GCGACACGAAGTCCAGACTCTGGCCCGACCGCGAACAGTACACGTGAAGCAGGCCCAGGTTCGCCGTGACGCCGCGGATGGGAGCACAAATCGCGCTCCGCATCTCCCGGATCGTCCCCAGCTTGGCCCGGTCCGGGTCGTGTTCGATGTTCATGGCCAGGATCGCCTCGCCCTCGCGCAACACCCGCCGGGACACGGTCCGCGAGGTTCTGGGGGTGGAGGAATCGGCCGGCGAGCGGCTGGCGATCGTCACCAAATGGTCGGGGTTGGTGCGGTCGACGGCTCCTTCGGGGAACAACAACACGGCTCCCACGTCGGCGGAAACGGCGGGCAGCAATCCGTCCAAGACGACCTTGGCGAGTTCCTCGACGCTGGCGGCGGTGAGCATCGGCCCGATGAGGCCATACAGTCGCGCAAAGCCTCGCCGCACCCGCGCGTCCCATAAGCCTTCCGACGCCAGGCTGCTTTCCGTGAACAGGCCCACCCGGCTGCGGCGATCGAGGATCAACGGCAAGGGGCCGCTGGCTTCCTCGTCGCTCAATTCGTCGCCGGCGGAATCAGGCGGCGGACGCCCCGGTTCCTGCGTTTCGGATTCGCAGACCTCAGCCAGTTCCCTGGTGAACCGCAGCCTGGTCTTGCCCACCCGAATCAGGTCGCCCTCCTGGAGCGCCCAGGGCTGACTGATTCTCTGGCCGTTGACCAGCGTTCCGTTCCGGCTTCCCAGGTCGTGAAGCCACCATGCGGAGTCTTTCCAGACGAATGCTCCATGCCGGCGGCTACAGACATCGTCGGCCAGCATGATCTGGCACGATTCGTCCCGTCCCACCGCAATCTCGCTGCCTCTCGTCAATTTGTACATCTCGCGGACGCGATCGCCTTGATAGACTGCGACGAAAGCGTCTTGCGAGGTTTCCTGCGCGGACCCGATGATTTCAGCCATGACGATCCGGACAGCTACGAGTGGTAAGACTGGCACCCCATGAGGCGCGACAACCCATCTCCGCCTAGGATAGGAGTTTTAGCTGCAACAGACAAGCATCGGGAAGACGATTCCGCCGCCCTCGGGGAACGCCTCACGCCTCGGCTCCTTCGTCGGCCGACGATCGCGCCAGACGCAGACCAGGGCGGTGCTGCATTGTGCGACCGAAGGAAATCGGCAAAGGCTGCGAAACGCGGCCTTGGCCGGGGCACGGCGGGAACGGCTCAGACGTACAGAATTCAAAATTGGCGGAGTCTGGTCGTTGCCGCCAACAAAGCGTGTACTCCGCCAATTTTGAATTCTGTACGTCTGAGCCCGTGATGCGCGCACGGCGCGCGCATGATACGGACTCGACACTAACCTGTTCAGTGAAAGCATGCGGCGCTTCAGCAGAAGACGCGGCACAAAATTTGCAAGATTGGTTGGCGGATCTCAGAAACAGCGCAGCGCGACGGTCAAGAGCGTCTGTGTCGAAGGTCGCCAGGACAACCGCCACCTGCGGGACGACATCAGGATACTTAGGCCCTCTCGCCAGGGCGTTCATCATCGCGAGTGCTGGCTGCAGAATGGGGACAGAAAGATGGGAAAATCCCTCTTTCTGGTTTTCTCATTGCCATTTTTGGCCCCGTTCTTCTGCCAGCCTCGCCTTTTCTCAAACGCAATCGCCAGACCCTTGCCTTGCCCCAGCTGCCGCAGGCCTGCGACGTGCAAGGCACCATGGACGGCGGCCCATCCACGTCAATCGCCGCGGCCGCCGTAGCGGCGGTTGCTGTTGCGCGGTTTGGCTGCGGGGGCGGGAGGCGCCGTGATCAGCCGCACATGGTTGGGTCCCAGCAGGTCGTCTACACGGCTGCGAAGTTCGGGCGTGATGTCGATCCGCAGGCGTTGCGACCGCAGTTGCACGCGACTGCCGTTGCTCAGCGAGAAATGGAATTGCAACTCGCGCCGGCCGGGATAGCCGCGCATGATTTCGTGGATCTTCTTCAGGGTGCCGCAGTCGCTGTCGCGTTCGTCCAGGCAGATGATCAGTCCGGTGGTGTAACGCGAGTCCAGTTCGTCGAAGGGGGTCAGGTCGTTGATGATCAAGTTGGCTTCATCGCCGCCGCGGCGGTCGATCGTGCCGCGGGCCAGCAACACCGCCTCCGGCTGGACCAGGTGGCCGAACTTCTCGAAGTCCTCGGGCCAGACGATGCAGCGGATCGAGCCGTTCTTGTCTTCCAGATCGAAGTTGGCGTACTTGGTGGCTGTCGAGCCGGGGCGGGGTTTCTTGGTGTGCGCGAACTTGATCGCCGACAGCATGCCGCCCAGCATGACCTCGGCGCGATCCGGGACGTGGGGGATATCGGCCGTGGTATGGGAACAGAACTGGGCCAATCGCGAGGCGTATTCGGTCAAGGGATGGCTGGTGCGGTAGTAGCCCAGGACTTCCTTCTCCATCAACAGCCGTTCCTTCTCCGGAAACTCCGGGATGTCCGGCAGGCTGACCGTCGGCGTTTCGCGTTCTTCACCGATGTCCCCGAACAGGTTCTTTTGGCCGCTGCGGCGGTCGGCCAGGGCCGACGCGCCGGATTGCAGCGCCCGCTCGATCACGGCCGTCAGTTGCGAGCGCCGCGCGCCGAACGAATCCATGGCCCCGGCCTTGACCAGCGTCTCGATCACCGCCTTGTTGCACTGCGACACGTCGACCCGTTCGCAGAAATCAAACAGGTCCTTGAAGCGGCCTCCCTTTTTGCGGGCCGCCACGACCGCTTCGCCCGCCGAGCCGCCGCAGCCTTTGATGGCCGAGAGCGCGAAGAAGATCTTGCCGTCGCGGACCGAAAAATCCACGTCCGACGTGTTGACGTCCGGCGGCACGACGGTAGTCCCCATCCGCTCGCAGTCGTCCATGTGCTCGACCAGCGAGTCCTTCTTCTTGAAGTTGCGGCCGGGAATGTCGCCCGACAGCAACGCCGCCATGAACTCGACCGGATAGTGCGTCTTCAGGTACGCCGTCTGGTAGGCGATCAGGGCGTAAGCGGTGCTGTGACTTTTATTGAACCCATAGCCCGCGAACTTTTCGATCAGGCTCCAGATTTCCTGGGCGTCGCTGCGGCTCAGGCCGTTGGCCATCGCGCCTTCGATGAATTTCTCGTGGTTGGCCGCGATGTCCTTTTCCTTCTTCTTGCTGATGGCCTTGATGCAGGAATAGGCTTTGGCCAGCTCGATGCCGCCCAGCCGGTTCAGGATCCGCATCACCTGCTCCTGGTAGACCATCACGCCGTTGGTCTCGCCCAACACGTCCTTGAGCACCGGGTGCTTGTATTCGGGCTGCTTGCGGCCGTGCTTGACGGCCACATAGTCTTCGACCATGCCGCCTTCCAGCGGTCCGG
>CAYPGE010000623.1:0-3348 GCA_964409865.1 uncultured Pirellulaceae bacterium | reverse complement strand
GCCACCATCCGCATTCGCTGCAGGACCCCGCGCCGATCGTGGACTTCGTGGTGCGCTGCGCGGCCCCCCGCGTCCCTTGATCGAATCGGCACTACAAGACAGGGCGGTAGCAATCCCGGCTTCCGACAACAATGGCATCACGCTTCCGACAACAACGGCATCAAGTGCAGAACAATTCTGTGTAGAACAATAAGGGTGGAGGTGATTCGATGAGCATGCATCGTGGTGGTGAAATCGAGGGGCTCAGCCTAACGCGGCGCGAGGTGCTCGCGGCAGCGCTGGGGGCGGTCACGACCGTCGCTGTGGGCGGCCGTCTGTCAGCGGCGTCGGCCGAAAGATGGCCGGTCAAGATCGGCTGCGGAACGGTCAGTTTCCGGAAACAGTCTTTGCGCGAGGCACTGGAGCGAATCCACCGGGCCGGCTACAAGTACGTTGAGCCGCAGGCCACCGGCCCTTGGTGCCCGCACGTCGACGTCTGGAAGAGCGATCCGGCCGAGTTCCGCCGCCTGCTCACCGAGTTTGGGTTCGAGGGCGCCACGGCGCTCTGGGCTCCGGACGGGGCGCTGATTCCCAATCCGAAAAGCCTGGAGGGCGTGTCGCAGGCCGTCCGCTGGGCGCACGAGGCGGGCATTCCCGTCGTGAACTGCGGCGACGGCCGCAAGCCCCAGGCGATGTCCGACGCCGACGCGCTGAAAGTGCTCGGCGAGCGTCTGGCGGCGATCCTGGAAGTGGCCGAGAAGTGTCAGGTCTACCTGGCCATCGAGCCCCACGGCACCTTTTCGGTCACGGCCGAAGGGCTGAAGAAAATCCTGGGGCTGTCGCGCTCGAAGTGGCTGGGAATCAACTACGATACCGCGAATGTGCACCACGCCGGCAGCGACGAGGTGGCCACCCTCCGGGCGGTTGTCGAGCGTGTCGTGCACGTCCACGTCAAGGATACCGTGGCCAAGCAATGCGTGGCCCTGGGCCAAGGCGAGGTGAACCTGCGCGGCTGCCTGCAGGTGCTCAAACAGCACGGCTATGCCGGCGTCCTCTCTCTGGAAACCGAAGGCGAGTTCGAGGCCGATCAGGTGCAACCCCTGATCGCCGCCAGCCGGCAGTACCTGGTCAACGCCGTGGCGGAAATCTAAAGCGTCTGTCCTGTTTGTCGCTGCGGTCTCTCCGCGCGTCCGAGTTTTGGGTTAGGAGTGAGGCTGTTTCGTGAGGACACGATTGCTCACCACCGATTCCGGCTGGCGGACCCGGAGCACGGCATGGAGGTTTCCGATTCCGTCGAAGTACACACGGTCGAGTTGACGAAGTATAATCTGCGGGAGGCGACGGTTTCCTCGGCTCCGGCGATCGAGCAATGGGCGTTTTTCTTTCTGCATGCGGACCGGTACGAGCCGGAACAGTTGCGGGAATTGTTGCCGGGAGTCGAGTTTCAGCAAGCGATTTCCGTGGTCGAAGCGATCGCGGGAAAAACGGAGGATCGAACGATGTACGACCAGCGTTTGAAGGCCCAACGCGACTATCAGTGGGGATTGGACAGCGCGCGCGAAGAAGGCCGGCAGGAAGGCCGGCGAGAGGGCGAATTGGTAGGGAAGATCCGAATCCTCCAAGAGCTTCTCGGCGAAGAGTCGAGTTCCGCGGGAGGCCTGGGCGAACGAACGATCAGCGAACTGTCCGCCATGCTCGCAGAATTGCAGCAGCGTCTGCGGTCGCGCGAATCCTAGCCGTCGAGGAGAAAAGGAGCTTCCGCCATGCGCGTCCCTCATCGGCGGTCTTTCCTCAAGCACACGCTGGCCGCCGGCGCGGCGGCAGCCTTATTGCCCACGACCCGAGTGCTGGGGGCCAACGACGACGTTCGCGTTGCGGTCGTCGGCCTCCGTTCGCAAGGCAAGGCGCATCTGCGCAACTACCTGAACATGCAGGGCGTGCGCGTGGTCGCGTTGTGCGATGTCGACCAGGCCATCCTCGACGCGGAAGTGCAGCGTCTGGCGCTGCGTGGGCAAAAGGTCCAGGCCTTCCCGTTACCAGTAGCTGGCGCGCCAACTGCATGGCGAACGACCAGTTGACCACGGGGCTTGCTCTCGCAACAATTGTAAGGGCAGCATAAGTCCTCTCGGTGGTAAGGGAGACTGGCATCTTGCACCGGGCGGCGGTTGATCGCAGTAGACTCGGGATTCGCCGCTCAGAGATCAACACCCCTTCGACCTCAGAAGCGTAGTTGAAAAACCCAGATGATCGCAAAGCTGTCCGATGAATTGGCCCTGGAACTGGACCGCCGAGGTGACCGTCCGCTGTCGGTGGAGCACCCCCGCACGCACCGGCGCTATGTGATCGTACCCGCGAATGACGACGCCTCGGGCGGCCAAGCCGCGCGTCCCTCAGCGCGGTTCGAGGAGTGGACCGAGGCCAAAAACGCCCGCCGCTTCGCACTCATCGACAAGGAGATCGCGGGGCAGCTCACGTTCGCAGAGGCCGACGAACTGGCGCAATTGCAGCGCGAGATGGACGACTTCCTGCAACGCGTCGCTCCCTTGCCGCTGGAGGCAGTCCGGACGCTCCACGAGCAGTTGGTGCGACAAAGCCGTCGCGGATCTGTGTGAAGCATGTCTCCGTTTGTGTATCCAGACCACCCGCACGTTCGGCGGCACGGGCCTCAAGGCTATCGTGACTTGGGGAGTTTCCGCCCGTGGCTCCGGGACGAATTCTCATTCCGATGTGTTTCCTGTTTGCGCCGCGAGGCGTGGGATAGGGCCGTTTCGCTGGAGATCGATCACTTTCAGCCGCTGAGTCGCGCTCCCGGACTGGGACTTGAATACGACAATCTCCTGTACGTCTGCGGCCGCTGCAATGCGGCGAAGGGCGCGCAGCAGATTCCCGATCCGACGAAGGCGTTGTTGGTGGGCGCGGCGACAGTGCAAGCCGACGGTCGAATCGTGGGCCACACGGATGAAGCGCGGCGGCTGGTTCTGGCCCTCCGCATGAACGCGGCGGACGCCGTTCATTTTCGACGGCTGTGGATCGAAATCGTCACCCTGGCAGCCCGCTTCGCGCCCGACCTATATGGCCGGGTCATGGGCTACCCCGACGACCTGCCGAACTTGGCGCGGCTGAAACCCCCGGCGGGCAACACACGTCCGCAAGGGATCGCGCAATCCCATTTCGCCCGGCGCGAGCGGAACGAATTGCCCGCGACGTATTGACGTTCTGCTGCCCTCCAGCGGCTGCTCGCCGGGAGGCAAGGACGAAAAGCCAAGATGAACAACTTTTGGAACCGCCGCGAGTGGCTGAGGACATCGGGTCTAGCGGCCGGCACTTGGGCCGTCGGTGGACTCGCACCTTCGGTCCTGGCCGCCGGGC
>CAYPGE010000622.1:0-3504 GCA_964409865.1 uncultured Pirellulaceae bacterium | reverse complement strand
CATCGCGTCGACAAAGGGCGGACTGCCCAACAGCCAACCATCCGCCGCGTTGCGGCAAGGGATTGGGGTCAGACCTCGTTTTTCGTTTTGTTTCAGCCGCAACTGCAGCTGAATGGCGTCGATCTCGCGGCGCAGACGGCTGGATTCCGCGACCGCGCGATCGACGCGGCGCAGCAGGTTACTGACGCTGCCAGGGTGGCTCAGGCCAAACAACTCCGCCAACTCGCGCAGCGGGGCGGTCGTCCAACGGCGTGTCAGCCACGCCGCCACATCGCGGTGCTCGTCGCCGTGGCCCCGCTCTTGGAACGTCGTCGGCGAGACCCCGTAGTACTCGGCCACCGCAGCGAGCACCGTTTCCGTCCCCACATTCGACAGCCGACGCGCCGCCGGAACGTCGTCCTCATAATGCGGGCGTTTCATGCGCTCGCGCATCGCGTCGACAAAGGGCGGACTGCCCAACAGCCAACCATCCGCCGCGTTGCGGAACGGACTCTCGGGCGGCTCCACGAGTCCCTGTTCGACAAACCCACGGTAGGCCGCCTCCGCACTGCTTCCGCCCATCTCGCCCTGCCACGCCGAATGCAGAAGATCGTACGCCATCCAGTCCAACCGCTGACTGCAATTGGCATAACCGGGATCGTAATCCGAAAGCCGCATCACACCGGTAGGCCCAACTGAGCATCGCGGGCAGGTTCACAATGCACGCCAACACAGTGCCCACAAGCAACGTGAACAGAGGCAAGCTCCGGATGTCGAACTGGAACGGCCTCCCGGATTCTTGCGGCCACGCTGCGTCCGGGCAGGACTCGCGGCGGTCGGACGTGTCGGCCGAGTGAGAGCGATTCATGCCAGCGACCCCCCCGGTACTTGGAGCGGCATGGCTGCAGTCGCACGACCGCTCCGTCTGATGTATTATGCGTCTCTGGATCGCCCCTGGCAATTGCGATTCCGCATCGACGGTAAACCTGAGGACTCCCGACGTGACCAGCACCGCTCCCACTACTACGACTCCCCGCCGCCGCTGGCTGCAGTTCAGTCTGCGGACGCTGCTGGTGGCGACCTTGCTTGCCTGCTGCGTGTTCGCCTGGATGGCTTATCGTAGCCGATCAGGCCGGCAGCAGCGTGCGGCAGCCATCGCGCTGCAGACGAGTGGGGCAAGCGTGCAATTCGACCCCCGCTTGGACAGCGACAGCCGATTCCTAAAGGCCGCGTCCGAAGGGCCGATCGGAGCCTTCGCGGATATGTTCGCGCCGAATGTCGATGACGTCTTCGCCGAAGACAAGCCCTTGACCGACGCCGACTTGGTCAACTTACGAGGTCTCAAGCATCTGGACCGCCTGGTACTGTCCGGAACCAAGATCACCGACGCGGGCCTGGAACATCTGCGACACGTCCCCCAACTGCCCAATCTCCAACTGTCGAGAACGGCGATCACCGATGCGGGACTCGTTCACCTGAAGGCCGTTCCCCGGCTGGAAGTCCTGCTGTTGGACGGAACGGAAATCACCGACGCCGGTCTTGTTCACCTTCGCGCGCTGCCTCGCCTGCGAGTGCTCGACCTGTCGGGTACCGCCATTGGCGACGCCGGATTGGCTCACCTGCAAGATCTGAAGCAGCTCGATTTCCTGCAATTGAACGAAACGCGAATCACGGACGCAGGTTTAGCGCACCTCCAGTCGCTGGAACGGCTCGAAGATCTCGATCTCACCGGCACGAACGTCACCGGCGAGGGATTTGCGAGGCTCGGGAGTCTCCCGTACCTGACGCGACTGTACCTGAACAATACCCAACTGAATGACACCGGCATGTCCCAGCTGCGCCAGTTGGCTTCTCTCGTGATCCTGAACATGGAAAACACTCCCGCCAGCGACCGCGCCGTCGACTCCCTCCGTCAGACGCTGCCCGATCTCAGCATCGACGGTGTAAGCCATCGCGACTTGCACGAGAAATCGGCGATCTGGCAAGATTGGGGCGTGCGCGACGTTGCGGCACCGAACTACCTGTTGGCCAATTGGATCAGGTCTGGTCTTAGCAAGCCCTCGACAACGCTTCTTTCGCCGCGGCTGGAGGCGGCGCTGAAGAACGATACTCGCGAGGTACTGGACGTGCAGCACTTGCACATGACGGATGCCCTCCGACAGCAACTGCGCCGTCTGCGGCGCGTTCAGTGGCTGCGGTTGTCCGCGGAAACGACCGGCGAGGACCTGTCCTGGATCGGCAAGTTGACCCAACTTCGCGGGCTCTCTCTTCGCGGGGCCAATCTCACCGGCGGCGATTTCCGGCATCTCGCGGGCCTCCAATCCCTGCAATGGCTCGACTTGGCCTATACGGAAATGCCGGCAGATCAGTTTGCGGCCTTCCCTCGGACACCCCGTCTGCAAACGGTTTTCTTCGCGGGCCAGAACATCACCGACGAGCACCTTCAGCACTTGGCCCGCCTCCGCTTGCCGGCTTTGGTTACGATGTCACTTGACTCCACCTCGGTGTCGGACCCCGGAATCCAGGCGTTATGCGGCAGCTACAATCTGGAACGTCTCAACCTCTACAACTCGTCTCGGATCACCGAGCAATCGGTGGACGCCTTGGGCCGGATGAGCAAACTGAAGATGTTGGGAATCGGCTTTACCGGGCTCTCGTCGCGTTGCACCAAGACCCCGGCGGTCGAGCGGCTGTGCCGGCTGCTGCCGAATTGTTCCGTCGATTACGGAGATTGACGGGTTATGCGAAGAGGTACGTCAAGTATCAGGAAGGGCTGGCGTGGCTGGCCGTTGCCGCCGTCCAGGCCGAAGAGGCCGCCAAGAAGCACGTGCCGTCTCGTTGACAGTCTCGTGTTCTACGGCTTGGCCGCCGCAGTGTACGCGGTGACGCGAGTAGTCGCCTTCTTCGTCGGCTAACAACACGGATCGCGTTTTCCGGCATGTCTCACTTCGGCGGAATTGGTCTTGGCAAACGGTGGGCGTTAGCCCACCGGTCTTTCCCAACGATCAGCCGGCCAGCATCGGAGGAACCGATGGTCTAACGCTCACCGCTGGCCGAAACAAGACCGTTTGCCCCGAAACGACGCCCCCAGTACAATGGCAGCGGAGATGACGGTAGACGCCGTGCGCCGAGACTTGCCGAGACCCCGGACCCGGAAACGATGAGCCCTGACGAAGCCCTGGAAGAACAACTCCGCCGTTACCGGGCGATGACCGGCGAGCAGCGGTTGCTGATTGCCTTGCGGTTGCACGAGCTGTCCTGTGACATCGCCCGCGACGCCATTCGCCGCCAGCACCCCAACGCGACGGCGGAGGAAGTCGAGCAGCATCTGCGTCGCCGCCTGGAGTTGGCTCGCTCATGACCGAACATGAATTGCTGATCGACTGCCTGCAGCGTCTGAACCGGTTGGCAGTGGGTTATTTGCTCACCGGATCCATGGCCGGCAACTATTGGGGCCTTCCGCGTACGACTCACGATTTGGACTTCGTGGTGCAATTCCAGCCGTCCGAGGTCCCGCGCGTGGTC
>CAYPGE010000621.1:0-3526 GCA_964409865.1 uncultured Pirellulaceae bacterium | reverse complement strand
TCGCCGGAGTAGCTGTTGGCGCCGCTGAGGGTCAGCACGCCCGTGCCGGTCTTGGTCAGCGCCAGGCTGCCGGTGATCGTGCCGGAGAACGTGTTGGCCACGGCATTGTTCACGGCGAACGTGGCCGCGGAACCGCTGTTGGTGACGGTGCCCGTGCTGACGCCGCCGTCGCTCAATCCGCCGACCTGCTGGGCGAAGCCGTTCAGATCGTAGGTGGCACCGCTGCCGGCCACGGTCAGCGTCGTGCCCGTGGGCAGCGCGTTGGCTGCGCCGTTCTTGAGCGTCCCGGCGCTGACGAGCGTCGCGCCCGAGTACGTGTCAGGCCTGCTGAGGGTGAGGGTCCCACTGCCCAATTTGGTGAGCGACCCCGTATTTCCCGAGAGGTTTGTCAACACGTTGGCGATGGTGACGGTGTGGCCGTTGGTGTCGAAGATGGCGCCGCCGTTGGCGATCTCGGCTACGGCACTGTGCATGTCGGAGCTGCCATTTAGTCTGACTTGCAGGAAGTCCGCGGCGTCCGCCGAGGCGACGACGCGGGTGCCATTAAACGACACGTGCGTCTGGCCGCCATAGTTGTTTCCGTAGATGTACGGCGTGGTGAGCGTGCCGCCGTTGAGCCACAGGCTAGTGGCGACGTAGTTATTGACGAAATTCACGCCTGCGGGGGCCGTCACCACCGCGGTGTCCTGCATCACGAAGCGGGCCCAGTCGCTGCTGGCCCGCAATTGGCCGCCGAGTGTCAGACTGCTGCTGCCCTGAACCTGGAGCGTGCCGCGTCCGACCGCGACATTCCCGTCGGCCGTCAACGTCACGTCCTGGAGCGTCACCTTGGTGTTGGCCGCTTGCGACTCGCCGTCAACCGTCGTGCCGGTGATGGTGAACGTCTTGGCCCCCATCGCAATCGTGTTTCCGCTGAAGGTCAGGTTGTTGACGCCGCTGTTCTCGTCCGCGCCGAAACTCAAGGCGCCGGCGCTCCCGTCGGTGGTGACATCGCCCGTGAGCGTTGGCGTGCCGGGATTCCGGTAAATCGTTTGGGTGGCTCCCGTCAAGTAGATCGCGTTGGTCGTCGTGCCGCTGTGGTTGAGAGTCAACGTCGTGCCATTCCCGATGGTCAGGACCCCCGTCCCCACCGCGCCGGCGTGATTCATCTGCAAGGTTCCTCCGCTGATCACCGTCCCGCCGGAGTAGTCATTGGCCTGGCTCAAGGTCAGGACGCCTCCCCCTTGCTTGGTCAGCGCCAGGCTGCTGGTGATCGTGCCGGAGAACGTGTTGGCCCCCGCGTTGTTCACCGTGAAGGTGGCCGCGGAGCCGCTGTTGGTGACGGTGCCCGTGCTGACGCCGCCGTCGCTCAGTCCGCCGACCTGCTGGGCGAAGCCGTTCAGATCGTAGGTGGCACCCCCGCCGGCCACGGTCAGCGTCGTGCCCGTGGGCAGCGCGTTGGCTACGCCGTTCTTGAGCGTCCCGGCGCTGACCAGCGTTCCGCCGGTGTACGTGTTGGCGCCGGACAGCGTCAAGGCCGCGGTGCCTTGTTTGCTCAGCCTGCCGATACCCGAGATGATGCCGCCGAACGTCTGGTCGGCGCTGAGATCGACGATCAGGTTGCCGGCGGTCCCGTGATACGCGGTGACGATCGAGTCGTTGCTGTCGCCGCTGAGCGTTTGGAACGTCACGTCGGATTCGCTGCCGGTCAAGTCGCGGACCAGCCGCAGTTGGACGGCTCCGCCACCGGACAAGTTGGCCGCTGCGTAGCTGCCGCCATTGACGACGATCGTGCCGGCGAAGGCAGGGTACTTCGCCAGCGCCGCGTCGATCGTGGCAAAGGCGTTGTAGTTGACGTACGCGGTTTCGATTCCGGCCGTCTCCAAATTACCATCCACGGCCACGTTGGGCGTGGTCCACTGGTCGTTCACGTACAGGACACCGGGAATCGCGCGGACGCGGATGTAGTCCACGTCAAATGTCGCGCCGGCCGCCGTCACTGGGTCCAGCCGGATCCGCATGTTGGCGCCCGTCCAGGTCGACTCGTTGGTGAAGTCGAGCAGGTACGTGTGCCAGGCCCCGTCGAGGGCGCCTAACCCGATGCGCTGGCCGCCGACGAAGGCGCCGCCCTGTGCCCAAAACACCTCGGCCGAACTCCCCGATCCCCGCAGGCGGATCTCCACAAACTTGTAGGTGGCGGTGCTAAACTCCGTGGGGCTGGTCAAGTACGCGTCGCCGGTGCCTGCTCCGGTGCCGGAGAGGTAACCGTTGGCCACCGACGCGCCAGCGATATTGGCGTTGGGGGTCCAACTGCTGAAGTCCCCGTCCCGGTCGAATTCGCCCAGGCCCAACGTCTCCGCGCGGTCCAGCATCACGTAGTCCGCCGTGAAAGCGTATCCGCTCTGGGCCGTGCCGAAGGCATCGATGCGAAACCCCGTGCCGTTCGGGTTGGGATTGGGGACGTCGGCGTGTACCTCGACCAAGCTCGTCGCCGGCGAGAAGTTCGCCGACTCGCCCCCGCGCGCCGGATTCTCCCAAATCTGAAGGGTCCCGCCCGCTGTCGTGCTCTCCTGGTGCCGCACCCGCAACCAGGGATAGTTGGCATGGTTCCAGGCGCCGCTGCCGTCGTTGTAGATGATCTGCGGATCGCCGGCCGTCGTCCCGTACGTCCACGTGCTCGTGCCGTTGGCGACAACCTGGCTCGGCGCCGATGCCCCACCGGGGCTGTAGGATACGTTCGTGTCGCTGGTGCCGTTCCAGTCGCGGAATACGAGCGTGTCGATGAGCCCCGTGTCCTTCAGCAGGCTCACCGCCAGCAGGCGCCGGTCTTCCAACGTCTCGAACAACAACGCCCGGCGGGCGCGGGCGGTGCCTTTCCCGGCGCGGCGGCGATGCGGCTTTGTTTCGGGAGGGCTTTCTGCGGGAGAACCCGGACGCGAGTGGATGCGGCGAGTGGACATGAGTGGCTCCTCGAAAACAACGCAACGACAATGACAGGATTCGATCAATCGCTTGGCTAACGCGGCCCGGCGCCCCCTCGGCGGCGCGTCGGGCTGGTGTGGTGTGACGCCTTTAAGTAGCCATCACGCTCCGCGTGATGATCGCAGACAAAAACGGATAGTCGGACAGTTAT
Source organism: uncultured Pirellulaceae bacterium (assembly GCA_964409865.1). Taxonomy (GTDB): domain Bacteria; phylum Planctomycetota; class Planctomycetia; order Pirellulales; family Pirellulaceae; genus Anammoximicrobium. Next base: position 414 of record CAYPGE010000621.1, on the reverse strand, counting down.
GAATTCGCCGATCCCTGGTGTGCCGCCGGACTCCAAGCTGTCGTGAGAATGCCGAGGCGTGCGAGACCCAAGTGGCCCGCAGTCGGCCGGCAACTCGCGTAGCCGTAGAATGGGTCTCTGACCCGTCCTGCACGGAGGACCGGCGAACCGCACTTGACGTCGAGCAGGACGACACGGCCAGTGCGAACCAGCGGCGTGTCAGGCCATGCTCGATGGCGTCCCACCGAACCCCCACGATGACGGCGAACTCACGACCTACCAGCGACGCGCTCGAAAAGGAGGGCCAACACGTCTACCTGCTTCTCTGCCTGCCATCTCGACTGCCCGCTTGCCCATTCCCCTCGGTGCAAGACGCGAGCTAGGTGGGACGAGATGCACGCCTCCCGTTCCGCGCCCCCCTGTCTACACAATTTC
>CAYPGE010000620.1:0-3527 GCA_964409865.1 uncultured Pirellulaceae bacterium | reverse complement strand
TGACCGGTGACCGGTGATCGGTCATCCGCATCTCGGGACAGGACCTGTCGAAACTTTGTGAACGCTGCGACTTGGGTGCCGTGACTGCCGTTGCCTTGCCAGAGCCGTTGGTCGGAGCCGTGCATCCCGTAACCCGTATCCCGCATCCCCTGGAGCCCTGCCATGCCCACGACCGAGATCAAGAACTTCCTGGAAATCCCCTACGACAAGCTGGAAGAACTCAATCTGGAGGCAAAGAACAAGGTCGCCGGCCGCGCGCCGACTGGCGAGTTGCGGGAGCACTACATCCGCTATCTGACGGACGAGAAGCGGCTGAAGGCCGTGACGGTGTGCTTTTCGGACCTGGAAGGCCGCTTCCACATGCTCGATTACGACAAGCGGTTTCTGCTCAAATCCTACGACAACCTGACCTTTGACGGTTCTTCGATCCGCGGATTCTCCCAGGTGCGCGAATCCGATCTGCGTCTGGAAATCGACTGGGGCAGCTTCCGCTGGCTGCCCTCCGACGTGTTCGGTCCCGGCAAGGTGCTGGTCTTTGGCCTGATCAAGGACCGCGACGGAGCGAGCTATCCGGCCGACCTGCGCAGCCAATTGAAGGCGTTGACCGACCAGTTATGGACTCGGGACGGGACGGTGGCGAACGTTTCCGTAGAATGCGAAGGATTCTTGTTCGAGGGCCTCAATGCCGAGCAGAATTACCTGGTCGCTTCGGGCTTCAAGCTGGTATCCAGCGGCGGCTACTTCAACTCGCTGCCGAGGGACGCCCTGAAGCTGTTCATCGACGGTTTGGCCGAGGCGCAACGGGCGCTGGGGTTCGAAAACGAGAAAGACCATCCCGAAGTCGCCCCTTCCCAATTCGAGCTGAACTACCGGTACTGCGACGCTTTGTTGGCCGCGGACCAAGTGCAGCTGTACAAACTCACGGCCCGTCAGGTGGCCGCCAACATGGGGATGACGGCGAGTTTCCTGCCCAAGCCGATCAGCGGCATCAACGGCAACGGCATGCACTGCAACCTGTCCTTGTGCCAGGACGGCAAGAACCTCTTCCACCTGGCCGGCGGCGAAGATGGCCTGTCCCCCCTGGCCTGGAGCTTCATCGACCGCCTGCTGAACAACGCGGAAGACATCTGCCTGGTCCTCAACTCCAGCGTGAATGCGTATCGGCGGTTGGACCCGCACTTCGAGGCCCCGAACCAGGTCAAGGCCTCGGCCGTCGATCGCACCTCGATGGTGCGGATTCCGTTGGGCAACCAACACACGGCCCGCATTGAGATGCGTGCGGTCGCCCCGGACGCGAATCCATACCTGGCTTTCTACGCGCTGCTGCGGACGGGCCTCGAGGGGCCGTTGAAAGAGCAACTCACCTCCGAGCAACGGCACAGTCGCGCTCGCTTCTTGCCGAGTAACATCTACGACGCGGTCGAGTGTTTCCGGGCCAGTCCGTTCGTGACCCAGATGCTGGGCTCGCGCACCCAAGAACGATTCGTGGAACGGAAGCTGGCCGCCGCCCACCGCTCGCCCCGCGAACTCGGCACCATCGTCAAGACCGCCGAGGTCCGCTTCCACCACGAGGTGACCAATCAGTTCCTGTGGAGCCAATTCTGAAAAACCCACGTAGGCGAGTCTCTCCGAGACTCGCATCCGCCAACGTCGACGCGTCGCTCCGCGACGCGATTCCGCTCGCGGAGCGAGCGGCCTACGGTGCTGCGAATCCCGCTCTCGGCGAGACCGGGCCACGTGAGTTCGCTCCGCGTGCCAGAAGCCCCATTTCTCGAGCGGAATCGGGGACGGGATCCCATTTCCAGCGGTTCGCTCTCTTGCCCACTGGCGAAACGCCCCCTGCTGCACGTAAGATATACGCTGAACGTGATTTCGGAAAATTCAGTTTGAATGCGACCAGAGACGGTCGGCAGCGGCCTGCGAGGACAGCAACTTGACCATCACCACCGTGAGCGACGATCGAGCCGAGACGGGCGCTGGAGACGTTGCCAGCCGGGCATTTCGGCGCAAAACGGCACACCTGAAGCGGATTCCGCAGGACCGAGTCGTCCGCGAGCGGATTCGCTCGGCGTGCGTCCACCTGGCCGAGCGTGTGGACAAGTCGCACCCGCTGTGCAAGGACCAGATGGAGACGCTGGCGCGGAACCTCTTGGTGGACTTGGGGCTGCCGGAAGGTTACGTCGGCTGGACGATGGTCGCGTTGGCTTCCGAATTCTGGCGGGACCAGGTGGCTGCGGTGCCGCCGGCCAGGCGCCTGCTGCTGTTGCCGCACTGCCTGCGGCCCACGGAGGGTTGCCCGGCGGAGTACACCCAGTTTGGCCTGGATTGCGGGCCCTGCGGCGCCTGCAGCATTGCCGATTTCCGGACCATGGCCGAGCGACTGGGGTATCGCGTGATTGTAGCCGAGGGCTCGCCGGTGGTCATGCAAATCCTCGTGGGGGGCTACGTCGATGCCATCCTGGGCGTGGCTTGCCTGAACGTCTTGGAGAAGACGATTGACAAGATTCTGCTGGCGGGGATTCCCTGTATGGCCGTCCCGTTGCTCTCCAGTGAGTGCCGAAACTCGTCGGTCGACAGGGATTGGGTCAGCGAGATGATTCGCGTGCGGCGTCATCAGCCGGTGCGGCAGACGGCGACGTACATTCACCTGCTGCGCGCAGCGTCTCGGCTGTTCGAGCCCGATGAGTTGGAACGTTTGGCGGTCCGTCAGCGGGGGGGGCCGCGGCTGTCCGAAATCAACGGCAAGGGCCTGGCCGGCTTGGAGCCGATCGCGGCCACCGAGACGATTGCCTACGACTTCCTGACACGCGGCGGCAAGTACGCGCGTCCTTTTATCACGTTGGCGGTCTATGACGCGCTGACCGGCGGCCGGGCCACGTCGCCGGACGGCGCCCAACATGCCGCCGGTTTTGCCGACGCCGTCAAGCGCACGGCGATGTCGATCGAGACGTTTCACAAGGCGTCGCTGGTCCATGACGATATCGAGGACAACGACGGCTTCCGGTACGGACAGGAGACCCTGCACCGCAAGTATGGAACTCCCACCGCGTTAAACATCGGCGACTACCTGATCGGAATGGGATACCGGTTGGTGAGCCGCGAGGCCAAGCACTTGGGGCCGGATACGGTGGCGGACATTTTGGATTGCCTGGCGCGAGCCCACACGAAGCTGACCGAAGGCCAGGGGGCGGAGTTGGTCTGGCGGGACTCTCGGGACAAGCGACTGCAGCCGCTGGACGCTTTGAAGATCTATGCCTTGAAGACCTCGCCGGCGTTCGAGGCTGCCCTGTACTGCGGCGCCCGGTTGGCGGGGCCGGTCGACGGGTGCAGCGAACCGCTGCGGCAGTTCGCCCGCTACTTGGGCGTGGCCTTCCAGATTCTGAACGATCTGCACGACTGGCAGGGAGACTCACATAACAAGCTATCGGCGGGAACCGACGTGCTGGATGGCCGGCCCACGTTGTTGTGGGCGCTGGCGTTGGAGGGTTTGCCGAGCACGCAGCAGGAAGAGCTGTTGGGACTGGTCA
>CAYPGE010000619.1:0-3563 GCA_964409865.1 uncultured Pirellulaceae bacterium | reverse complement strand
GCCTCCGCGATGGATGTCGCCCAGTCGATCGGTTCCAGTCTTGCGGGGGCCGTGGTGGCGGCGGACGTCGATGGCCAGGTGGGTGACGCCACGCGCCCGCTGGCGGAACTCAGCCAGTCCCAGCCGATCCCGTTGCGGCTGCTGACGGAGAAAGATCCGGCGTCGCTGGGCGTGATGCGGCATTCGTGCGCCCACATCATGGCTCGAGCCGTCATGCGGCTGTTCCCCGGCGTGTCGCTCGCCTTTGGTCCCACGACCGGCAACGGCTTCTACTACGATTTTGACCTGGAACATAAGCTGAACGAGGAGGATTTCCCAAAGATCGAAGCCGAGATGCAGCGGATCATCCAGGAGGCGGAGCCCTTCGAGCGGTTCCTGCTGCCGCGGGACAAGGCCGTCGAGTTGTGCCGGGACTTGAATCAGACGCTGAAGGTGGAACATATCTCGACGGGCCTCAGCGATCACCGCGAGATGAGCTTCTATCGTCAAGGCGAATTCGTCGATCTGTGCCGCGGGCCGCACGTCCCGCATGCGGGCAAGATCAAAGCGTTCAAGGTGCTGAACGTGGCCGGCACGTACTGGAAGGGCGACGCCCGCAACCGGCAACTGCAGCGACTGTACGGCACGGCCTGGTTCAGCAAACAAGACCTCGACCAGTACCTGGAGCAACTGGAGGAAGCCAAACGACGCGATCACCGCGTGCTGGGCAAGAAGCTGCGACTGTTCAGCATCGAGCCGGACGTGGGCGCGGGATTGTGTCTGTGGCTGCCCAAGGGTGCGGCCGTGCGCGCGATCTTGGAGCGTTTCATCATGCGCGAGCTGCTGGCCCGCGGCTACCAGCCGGTCTACTCGCCGCACATCGGCCGCGTGGACTTGTACGAGACCAGCGGTCATTTCCCCTACTACCGCGACGCTCAATTCGCGCCGATTTTCCACCACGACGCCGGGCAGATCGTGGACTTCATCCTCCGCCGCCTGGAGATCATGCCCGAGGCGCCGCCCGCCGAGGCCGACGAGCAGGAGAAGACGCTGCTGCAGGCGGCCAAAGTGATGGGGTTCGACGCCGCGCAGGCCGGTTACCGGCCCGAGGTTCCGCCAGCCGAGCGCATCCGGACGCTGCGCGATTGGCAGCGCACGCAGGAGCGGTACTTGCTCCGGCCGATGAACTGTCCGCACCACGTGCAGATGTACAAATCGGAACCGCGCAGCTATCGCGACTTGCCCGTGCGGTTGGCCGAGTTCGGCACGGTGTACCGCCACGAGCAGACGGGCGAGTTGAACGGGATGCTGCGGGTCCGAGGTCTGACCCAGGACGACGCCCACATCTTCTGCGCGCCGGAGCAGGTGGAAGAGGAGTTCCGGGCGACGCTCGATTTGACCCGTTTTGTGCTGGAAAGCGTCGGGCTGAAGGACTACCGCGTCCAGTTCTCGTTGCGCGATCCGCACAGCGACAAGTACGTGGGCAGCGTGGAGAACTGGCAGAAGGCCGAAGCGGCGCTGCGCAAGGTGCTGAGCGAATCGGGCCTGCAATTCGAGGAGCGGCTGGGCGAAGCCGCCTTCTACGGTCCCAAGGCCGATTTCATGGTCCGCGACTGCATCGGCCGCCAGTGGCAGCTGGGCACGGTGCAACTGGATTACAACCTGCCTGAACGGTTCCAGTTGGAGTACATCGGCGCGGACAACCGGCCGCACCAGCCGGTGATGATCCACCGCGCGCCCTTCGGCTCCCTGGAACGGTTCGTAGGCGTGCTGATCGAGCATTTTGCCGGAGCCTTTCCGTTGTGGCTGGCGCCGGAGCAGGTGCGCGTGTTGCCGCTGAGCGAAAAGACCAACGACTACGCGCAACAGATCAAGCAACGGCTGTCGGAGGCCGGCTTCCGTGTCGCGACCGACTACCGCAGCGCCAAGGTGCAGGCCAAGATCCGCGACGCGCAGCTGGAATTGGTCCCCTACATGGCGGTCGTCGGCCCGCGCGAAGCGGAAGCCGGGGCCGTGGCGCTCCGCGACCGCCTGGACGGCGACCTGGGCGCCATGCCGTTAGAGGCCGCCATCGCGCGGCTGCGCGACGAGGTCGACCAGAGGACGATCCGCCAGGTGGCCGTCAGCCGATTCGCCGCCGTGGACGAAGGCGGCGGCGAGGCGCATGAGTATTGAGCGGAGCGCAGCAACTCTGATTCGCACCAAACGCAAGGTGGATCATCCTGACAGCGGCGGGCAGCCTCTGGGTGACGTCGCCACCGAGTGCGTCTGGCAGCGTTCGAGAAATAACTGTCCAGTGTTTTTGGGCCGATCATCACACGGAGTGTGATGGCTACTTTGACGAGGCGACAATCATTTCTCGAACGCTGCTTACCGCGGGTCGCTGCCGCCGGTAATGGCCCCGTCTTCCATTTCGTAGATCGTGTCGAAAACCTCGAGCGTGCGGTGGTCGTGCGTGACCACGATCACGCCGGCCCCGTGCTGGTGGGCCACGCGCTGGAACAGCTCCATCACCTGCCGGCCACGGTGGCTGTCCAGCGCCGCCGTCGGCTCGTCGGCCAGGATCACGCTGGGTTCGTTCGCCAAGGCCCGCGCCACGGCGACTCGCTGCTGCTGGCCGCCGGAGAGCATCGACGGACCGTTGTCCGCCCGATCGCCTACGCCCAGTTCGTCCAGCAGTTCCAGAGCCCGGCGCCTCGCCTGCCGCGGACCGGCGCCGTTCAATTCCAGCGCCACCTGGACGTTTTCCCGTGCCGACAAGAAGGGGATCAGATTCGACTTCTGGAAGACATAACCGATGTGCTTCCGCCGAAAAGTCCGCAAGTTGACCGCCGGCGCGGGGCCATCCAGCACCAGCGTGCCGCCGATCAGAATCTGTCCCGAAGTCGGCGGATTGATCAGTCCGACCGCGGTCAGGAACGTGGATTTGCCCGACCCGCTGGGCCCCAGCAACGCCACGACCTCGCCGCGCCGGACCGACATGGTCACATCCCGCATGGCGACCACCTCGGTGTTGCCGCTGCCGTAGACCTTGGTCAGACCGCGAGTTTCGATCGCCAGCGCGTCGCTCATCTTCTCATCCCATCAAGGCTTCGTTGGGCTCCACGCGCATCGCTTTCCAGATGCCCAGGATGCTGGACAGGACGGAGATTCCCAACACAATGGCCGCCAACTGCAACAGGTCCTGATCGGTCAGCACCACGCGCCGCGGGAAGTACGGGAACAGCTTCTGACCCACGAGATAGGCAATCCCGTAGCCCAGGCCGCCCAAGACGAGCGCCTGTTGGAGGATCAGACCCAGGATCACGCGGTTCGGCGCGCCGATCAGCTTCAACAGGGCGATCGAGTGCAGCTTGTCGAGCGTCAACGTGTACAGGATCAAGGCCATAATGATCGCGGCGATGATCGTCAGCAAGGCCCGAAACATGCCCAACGGCCGGCGGGCCTTGTCCACCATTCCTTGCACCAGCAACTGTTCCTGCGCCGCGATGAGCCGGTCGCGCCACGCGTCGTCCTCGGCCAGCAGGCGCGTGCCCGGCACCGGCGTGAAGGGTACGGCCGTCAGCGCCTTCGGGTAGTAGTCC
>CAYPGE010000618.1:0-3583 GCA_964409865.1 uncultured Pirellulaceae bacterium | reverse complement strand
AACTTGGGCATCTTCCCGAACCAGAATTCACCCACGAATTCTGCTGACGAGGCAATTTTACGAATCGAAATCGTCGCACCAGAAACAAGCGGGAGATTTGTCGATGACCACACGTATGCATCGCCGTCAGATGTTGAAAACCACGGCCGCCGTGGGAGCCGGGTTCTGGATCGCTGCGACCGGCCCTGCCCGCGGCAGCGATTCGCCCAACGAGAAGCTGAACCTGGCCTTTATCGGCGTCGGCGGACGCGGCGGCGACAACCTCAAAGCGCTGGCCAAACAGAACGTCGTGGGGCTGTGCGACGTGGACGACACTCGGGCGGGCAAAGCGTACGAGCAGCATCCGCAGGCCAAGAAGTACTTCGACTTCCGCTGCATGCTGGACGAGTTGGAGAAGCAGATCGACGGCGTGGTGATCAGCACGCCGGACCACACGCACTTTCATCCCGCGGCGATGGCCATGCGGATGGGCAAGCACGTGTATCTGGAGAAGCCGCTGGCGCACACGGTCTGGGAGACCCGCGAGCTGACGCGGATGGCGGCGGAGAAAAAAATCGCCACGCAATTGGGCGCTCAGCGGCACACGCTCGACAACATGCACCGCGTGGTCGAATGGATCCAAGCCGGCGTCATCGGCACGGTCCGGGAAGTTCATTGCTGGATCGGCGGCACGCGCGGCATGCCGGACATCCCCACGGACACGCCGCCGGTGCCCGCGACGCTGAACTGGGACTTGTGGATCGGCCCGGCGCCCATGCGGCCATACCATCCGACCTATTGCCCCTACGGCTGGCGGTTCTGGTGGGACTTTGGCACCGGCGAGACGGGCAACTGGGGCTGCCACATCCTGGACATCCCTTACTGGGCGCTGGGACTGAAGTATCCGGCCAAGGTCGAGGCCTCGGGTCCGCCGGTCCACGAGCAGACCACGCCCAAAGCGATGGCCACGCGCTTCGAGTTCCCGGCTGACGGCCAGCGGCCCGCCGTGACGCTGCACTGGTATCACGCCGACAAAGGGCCGGACGTGTTGCGGCAGCATAATCTGCCCGAAGCCGGCAACAACACGCTGTTCATCGGCAGCGAAGGCATGTTGCTGTGCGGGTTCGGCAAACGCCAGCTGTACCCGGAGGACAAGTTCGCGGACTTCAAGACGCCCGACAAGACGATTCCGGATTCGCCCGGTTTCTACCAGGAATGGATCGACGCCTGCAAAGGCGGCCCGCCCGCCACATGTGACTTTGTGACGTACAGCGGCCCGCTGGCCGAGACCGTCCTGCTGGGCAACGCCGCCTACCGCGCCGGCGGCTTCGAGTGGGACGCCGCGAACTTGAAGACGGTCGGCAACGAACATGCGCAGAACTTGCTGCGACCGAAGTTCCGCGCAGGATGGGAGATCTGAATGAATCCTGACGAGCCGGTTACCGTCCACGAAGCTTGGAGAACGCACGCATGAAAACGTCTGTTTGTTCGCTGGGGGTTGTTCTGGGTCTGGCCGTTGCCGCCGAATTGGCGGCGCAGGACGTGACGATCGAGACGGCGCCGCCGGTGGTCATCAAGACCGTGCCTGAAGCCGGCACCGCCGACGTCGATCCCAAAACGTCGGAGATCAAGGTCACCTATAGCAAGCTCATGCAGGACGGATCGTGGTCCTGGAGTACGGTGAGCAAGGAGAGTTTCCCCAAGCTCGACGGCGCGCCGAAGTACCTGCCCGACAAGCGGACGTGCGTGCTGCCGGTCAAGCTGGAGCCGGGCAAGACCTATGCGATCTGGCTTAACAGCCAGAAGTTCGGCAACTTCAAGGACCGCGACGGCCGCTCCGCGGTGCCGTATCTGCTGGTGTTCCGGACAGGCCGTTAGGCCAAAGCAGACTCGTCACTCCGCAGCGCGGTTTTCCGGTCACGGAGTGACCGGTCTACGTGGTCAGCCCCTGTAGAAGTCGATCCAGCGGATCGCGACCGATTCGGGATTGTCTGCCAGCAGGGCGGCCGGCAGCTGCAATTCGAACCAGCCGCCCTCCGCCGGCAGGCCGGACGCGGGCTTGCCGTCCGCGTTGAGGCTGCGGACCTCCGTCCAATAGCGGCTGTTGCGGTCGATGGTCTTTTCCTGCTGCCTGCCCGTTTCGGACGCGGATCGCCGAACCGTGTGGGGCGGCGAGCTGGAAACGGACACGTCGAGCGTGACTTGCCCCGCCGCGATCGCCAGCGATTCCAGGCCGCGCAGACGCAGTCGCAACACGACCGTCTTCGGCCATTGCGCCTTGCGGCGCGTGATCGTCGCGGCGCCAATCCCGCGGGGACTGCTGACAGTGAACACCACGCGACCGGACTCCGCGCAGATATCGACCCGGTCGTCACCGCGTTTCACGGCGACGGCAAAATCCGCCTCCGCACCGAGCAGAGCTGCGATCAAACCGGCGTAGAGCATGCACAAACCTCCCTTTGACAAAGTGTACAGAAACAGAAGTCCGGGAGCAAAGACGCTGACAGAAAGATGGGGTGACAGAAAGATGTTGGGGAGGAGTTCCCTGTTTTCTGGTCGTGCCGTCCTCCACAACTCACGGACTCCCACTCCCTTTCTTCATCTTTCTGTCACCCCATCTTTCTGTCAGCTACATCCGCACCGTGTTTCTGTTCTCTCGTTTTGCAGTCTCCGGCCTTCTCGCTGACGTTTCGGGTTTCAATGGCCCGATTCCAGGTTGATCGTCACCGGCGCGTGGTCGGAGACTAGCAGGCCGCCGTGGCGGTAGATGGCGGCGTCGCGCCAGCACTGGGCGGCGGCGCGGTTGCCCAGCAGGTAGTCGATTCGCCAGCCGCGGTCCAGTTGGCGGGCTCGGCCACGGTTGCTCCACCAAGAGTACGGGCCGTCCACGTCGCCAAACTGTTGACGCACAAAATCCGTCCAGCCGGTTGCCAGCAGCCGGCTGAACCAGGCCCGCTCGTGGGGCAGGAAACCCGAGTTGTTCTGGTTGCCCACGGCGTAGAAGATGTCCCGCTCCGTGTGGGCGATGTTCAAATCGCCGCCCAGCACCACGGGCGTGCGGCGGGCCGCCATCCGCGCTGCCCAGGGCAGGAAACGGTCCAGCCACGTATCCTTGTACGCCTGCCGCTCGGGACCCGACGAGCCGGAAGGCAAGTACACGCTGGCCACGATCACGCCGTCGACGCGGGCCGCGATCACCCGGCCGTCGGGATCGCCGCCGTCATCGTCCAGTCCCACACCGAGCAGCTCCAGCGGCCGCCGCGACCAAGCGGCCGTGCCCGCATAGCCGGGCCTCTGGGCCGGCTGCCAATGGACATGCCAGCCCACCGGCGCGGACCACTCGGCGGGCAATTGCTCCGGCGTGCAACGGATTTCCTGCAACAGCAGCACGTCCGGCGCGAGCTGCGCCAGGCAGTCGCCGAAGCCCTTTCGCAAGGCCGCCCGCAGACCGTTTACGTTCCAGGTGGTGATGCGCATGGATCAGGGATCAAGGATGAAGGGTGAAGGGTGAAGGGTGAAAGATAAGGGATGAGGGAATAAGGCGAAAGACTAAGGATCGGCGAATCAATAACTGTCCAGTTCTTGTTGGCGATCATCACGCGGA
>CAYPGE010000617.1:0-3588 GCA_964409865.1 uncultured Pirellulaceae bacterium | reverse complement strand
GTTTTGCCCTGACGCAGGCCCAGCAGTTGCTGCAGGATGCCGGGCCCGGCCGGTTGAACCATCCCCTGCTGGCCCACGTCCACGAACGCTACGCCTGGATCCTGATGGACCAATGGAACGTCCGCAAAGCCAGCCAGGAATTCAAGGAAGCCAGAAACATCCGTTTCGACAACTATTGGAAGTCCCAGAACGACTTTGCCCAGATCTTTGTGTTTCACAACGATCACGGACAGGCGATGGCCGAACGCTACAGTGGCGACGAACGCATGGCCCGGGCTCAGTACGACCTGGTGATCGGCGAAATCGAGAAGGCGTTGGCCAAGGTGGAGGCCGAGCCGGACCACTCCGGCCGGCTGCGATTTCGCCGCGATCTGCGGGAGCGCTGGTCGAACTCGTGCGAGCGCCGCGCGGACTGCGAATTGTACGGCGGAGCGGCGTCGGGAGCCGCGGTCGACCTGAAGGAAGCGGCCCGGCTGTACGCGGTGGCCCGCGACCAGGCCGACGACCCGGCCGTGCGGATCGCGATGTCCTGCAAACGGTCGCTCGTCCTGGCGCTGGCAGGCCAGATTGCCGAGGCCCAGCAGGAACTGGGGCAGACAACGGTCACGCAACAAGTCGTGATCGGCGTCCAGGAGGAACGGGTGCGGCTGCTGAGAAAGCTGGCCGAGGCGACCTTGCTGCTGAAAACGTCCGACACGGCGGCCGGGCTAACGGCCGTGCGGGCGTTCTTGAAGGAATTCGATCTGGACCCCAACTACCCCGACCGGCATCGCCGCGAAACGCAGGAATTGCAGCTGCTGGCGGCCGAACTCCTCATCGCGGCGCAGCTGCAGCGGGGACTGCGCGCAGAGGCCGTCGCCGATCTGGCTTTACTGGACCGCCTGATCGCCGCTTTTCCGTACCGCGAGCAGATGCTGCCGTATCTGAGGCGGTACTACGACCTGGCCGTCGAGGCGGTCGCCGCCAGCGATCCGGAGCGGGCGGCCGGCTACATCCTGGCTTCGCGGGACCAGCGCCCGGTGTCCGAGGCCACGCTGCTGCTGTTTCATTTCACGTCCGGCCGCGGGTTGGCGATCCTTCGCCCCAGCAACGCCGCCGCGGTCTGCTATCCGCTGGCTTTCGGCCGGGAAGACATCCGGCAAGCCGTCGACGGAGGCCCGCCTCTGACGCTGCCCCAGGAACTGGTCGAATCCGTGCTGCGGGACCGCGACGGCGGCCGCCAGGTGGTTGCCTTCTGGAGCGACGCCCCCTGCTGGACGAAGGCGGAGCAAGCGATTTTGGAGCAGCACTGGCCGTTCGGCAACCAACTCGATCTCGACCAACCGCCGGAGCATACTGCCGAAGGCGTCTCTGTCAAACCACGTTAAGCAGCGTTCGAGAAATACCTGTTCGCCCCGTCAAAGTAGCCATCACACTCCGTGTGATGATCGGCAAGAAACCCTGTAGCCATCACACTCCGTGTGATGATCGGCAAGAAACCCTGTAGCCATCACACTCCGTGTGATGACCGGCAAGAAACACTGGACATTCTTTTCGAACGCTGCTAAGCACCGTTCGAGGAATAAGTGGCGTAAGCTTCCAGCTTGCGATCCCGCTATCTGCCGCAAGCTGGAAGCTTACGCCACGCGGAAATCGGACAGTTATTTCTCGAACGCTGCTAAGCCGGCCGGTTGGGACCCGCAAAATGTTCTCCGGCGCGCTGCAACAAGTCGGCTACCGGCAGATGCTGTGGGCAGCGTTCTTCGCACGTCCCGCAGCGCTCGCAGGCCGCCGCGCGTTCGGATTCGGGGAGGCTCAGGTACAGGTTCCGGCACAACACCTGGCTGCTGCCCCGGAAGATCGTGGCCTGATTGTACAGTTCGAAGTTCACCGGGATGTTGACGCCGCTGGGACACGGCAGGCAGTAGCCGCACTTGGTACACGGAATCGGCGACAGCCGCTGGTACTCGTCGCGGACCCGCGCCAGCAACGCCAATTCGTCCGCCGACAGCGTGCCCACGCCGGCCCGCTCGGCGCTGGCGACGTTCTGGCGAACTTGCTCCAGCGAGTTCATCCCGCTCAGTACCAACGACACCTCCGGTCTGTTCCACACCCAGCGCAGTGCCAGATCGGCCGGCCGGGCGTCGTTCCCGGCGGTCTCCCAGATCCGCTGCACCGTTGGCGGAGGATTGGCCAGCGTGCCGCCGAACAGCGGTTCCATGACAATCACGCCCAAGCCTTTGGCCGCCGCATACTGCAGGCCCCGCGTCCCGGCTTGGACCTCCTCGTTGACGAAATTGTACTGGATCTGGCAGAAGGACCAGTCGTAGGCATCGACGATCTCGACAAAGGTCTCGTAGCTGTCGTGGAACGAAAAGCCGAAGTGCCGAATGCGGCCGGCCGCCTGCTGCCGCTCGGCCCACTGCAGCACGCCCAAGTCGCGCAATTTGGGCCAGTACGGTTTCTGCAGGCAGTGCAGCAGGTAGCAGTCGATGTGCCCGGTTTGCAGCCGGTCTAATTGCTCGTCGAAGATCCGATCGCAGTCGGCCAGTTTCTCCACGCTCCAGATCGGCAGCTTGGTGGCCAGTTGGACCTTGTCGCGGTATCCGCCGCTCAGCGCCCGGCCCACGGCGCCTTCGCCGTTGCCGCCGTGGTAGACGTAGGCCGTATCGACGTAATTGACGCCCTGGTCGATGGCCCAGCGGATCATCTGGGCCGTTGCCGGTTCGTCGATGTCGCTTTCCTGGCCTCGGTGCGGCAGTCGCATGGCGCCGAAACCGAGAATGGAAACAGGAACGCCGGTCTTTCCCAGGGTGCGGTATTGCATCGCTTTTCTCTCCCCATGGCCTTCGCCTTAGCCGCGTACCTCGTCAGGGCCCCGGCCAGGCAAGATCGCCGAATTTGGCAGCCTGGGTATTCTCTGGGAGGAACCGGCCGTCCGGCAAAGGTTTCAAGCGTGGATCCACACCATACACGCCGCCCTTCTCGGCGACCGGCAGGTCGGGTCGGCTGGCCTGCGGCCGGTCCTCACAGAACCAGAAGTTGTCGGCAAAGGTGAAGGTGTCCGGGCGGGTGTGCGGGCCGATGTTGGCGTGTACCTGGACATCGGCGCGGCGGAAGACGATCAGATTGTGCTCGAAGCGGCCGTTGCGGCACGGGGCGAAGCCCGGTTCGGTGGTCTCCTGCAGGATGCGCAGCACCCATTTCGTGGGCCGGTAGAGGGTGTTGTAGCGGACCACCGCCCCGTCCACGCCCACAAAGGCCACCGGCGCTTGGCTGCCCACAAACACGCAGGCTTCGACGCAGATGTCCCGCGCCTCGTACAGCGCCCCGCGGGGCCGGAAATACGCCAGTCCCGTCGAACCGCCCAAGTTCACCGCTCGGCCCCCGGCATCCAGGAACAAGCAACGGCGAATCGTGATCTGGCTCGATCCACCTTTGGCCTGCGGACCCGTGCTCTGCGAAAAGCCATCCTTCCCTCGGAACGTACATTCCTCGATCACCCCGCGGTGGCAGCCGACCATGTCGATCGCCTGGCCGCCCCAGCCCTCGACGGTACAGCCACGCACCGTAAAGTCATCCACGCCGGACAGTTTGATGCCGTCGAAG
>CAYPGE010000616.1:0-3595 GCA_964409865.1 uncultured Pirellulaceae bacterium | reverse complement strand
GGGATATGAGGCAACTTTTCTTCTTCATGCTATTGCTCGCTTTGCCGACCGCCATTTTGGCCGCGCTGCTTTATTCGGCGGGGCGTTACCTGTATTCGTTGTACGAGGACAAGAAGGAGTTGAAGCAACTGGATGCCATCGCTGCCGAAAGTGCCGCTCGCCGCGAGCAAAGGCGCCGGGAAAACGCCAACCGATTGGAAAATGGCTGCCAGCACACCTTTGACGCCGGTATCGGTTTCCCACCCGGCGTATGCCCCAAGTGTGGGTTGGCCAGGGAAAGACCGCCCGGTGACTGTGACCATGTCTGGCGGCGAGTCGAATCGCCGATGCCAGCTAGCTCCTGTGTCCTCTGCGGCAAGACGTATCGCACGGAACTGTGATTCGCCGCCTCATCGCCTCGCGGCTCATCGCAAGTTCGGTCCACTGGGCGTTTTTCCGGCAACTGATCTTCCCACAAACCGCCGGTTTTGATAATTATCCCCCGCGCGGACCTCGTGTTTGGACCGACCGTTTCATTTTCGTTTTTGAGTGGGTCGCTAGCTATGTTGCCTCCGAAGTTTCTCTTCAGCAAACGTCTGGCAGTGTGGACCACGGCGGTCGTCGGGGCTTTGGGCTCCGGCGTCGGGGCCTACTCGGTGGTCGGTAATCCCTGGGCGCCGGGCGGAACGACCGCCGAGGCGGCACCCGACCCTTCGGGGCAAGTCCAGCTGTCCGCGGCGAACCAAATGACGCCTGTGCCGATTCCGGACGAGCCGGCTGTGGCTCCGTCGCAGTTGGACGCTCCCAGGGGCCTGCGCACCGCGGCAACGCACCGGCCGCCGATGATGCTCGACCGTGCAGTCGCCACCGCTTCGCACACGGAGTCGTCCAACGGCGAAGCCGCAGATGGCCTCGACGGCACGGAGCCCCGCGTGATTCGTGCAACGGGCGAGGCTGCGGAGCCAACGCCGGCTCCCGCCTTCGATCGCACGTCCAGTCCGCCGTCGTCCGAGCCCAAGTTGCCCGAATTTCAGCCTCCCGGCACAGCAGACCTGCAATCGGCTTGGGCCCCGAATGCTGCCTCGGACGCGGCTCCCGGCGTGGGCGAATCGACCGGTCAACGGACGCCAGTCCTTTCACCGCCGACCACAGAAGAACCTCCGAAGCCCGCGTCGTCTGACGCCCAGGGCTCAACGATTGCACTGAGCGGTTCGCTGCGGCAGGCGGCCCAATCCGCAATCGCCGCTTCCGGCACAGAACCGTCCAGCGGCGGCAGCGTTTCCGCGAACACCGCTCCCAGCACCTTGCTTCCCGCACCGGAAGAAGCGATCGCGTCCCCGGACGAGCCGTCCGTTCAACCTGCTTCCGACCCTCGTTTGGCAACGGCTTTCCCGGCTGGCGAGGCTCCCGCCAGACCAAGCTTTGCCCGATCTGCGGTTGCCGAGTCAGCGGCGATGCCGGCTGGGGAAGGCGACGGCGTACCGGGCGCCGAGCAACTGGACGGTCTTCAGAGCCCGTCCTTGTCGGTTGAGAAAATCGCTCCGCCGGAAATCCAGGTCGGCAAGGAGGCCACCTTTCAGATCCAGGTTAAGAACGTGGGAAAAGTCGCTGCCCACCAGGTCGTCGTCTTGGATCGCGTGCCGAAGGGCACACGCTTTGTCAACGCGACGCCTTCCGCCACCCAGACGGCGGAAGGACAAGTCATGTGGAACGTGGGCTCGTTACAACCCGGCGACGAAACCAGCGTGTCGCTGCAAGTCATGCCGCTGGCCGAAGGCGAAATCGGCAGTGTGGCGCAGGTCGTGTTCCAAACCCACGCTTCGGCGCGGACGCTGTGTACCAAGCCGCAGTTGAGTCTGACGCACACCGGACCACAAAAAGTGCTGATTGGCGAGTCGGTGGTGTTCGACGTCACCGTCGGAAACGCCGGCAGCGGTGCGGCGACGGGCGTCATTTTGGAGGAGGACGTGCCGGAGGGGCTGGCCCACGCGGTCGGCCGAGAGCTGGAATTCGAGATCGGCACGTTGCGGCCCAACGAAACGCGGCAACTGCAATTGACGCTGAAGGCCGACAAACCCGGCCTGATACGGAACGAGATCCTCGTTCGCGGCGAGGGCAACCTGATCGCCCGGCACTCGGTCGAGTTGGAAGTCGTCGCGCCGGCGCTGCAAGTGTCGCTCAACGGTCCCAAGCGGCGATATCTGGAACGTCCCGCCACCTACGAGGTCGTGCTGTCGAATCCCGGCACCGCGCCGGCTCGCGAGGTCGAGGTCGTCACCTACCTGCCGAAAGGGATGAAGTTCGTCGAGGCCGATCATAAGGGCCAGTACGAGCCGCAAAACCACGCCGTTTACTGGAGCTTGGAGGAATTGCCCGCTAACCAAACCGGCGCCGCCAAATTGACCGTTCTGCCGCTGGAGACCGGCGAGCAGAAGTTGAAGCTCGAAGGCCGGGCCGAACGCGGCCTGCAAAACTCCTATGAACAAGTCGTGCAGGTCGAAAGCGTGGCCGAATTGCAGTTCACCGTGCGGGACGACGCGGACCCGATCGAGATCGGTGCCGAGACCACCTACTTGATTACGCTCACCAACACCGGCTCCAGCGCCGCCACCAACGTGCAGCTGGGCATCGGGTTGCCGGAGCAGCTGAAGCCCCTGGGCGGCGACGGCCCGACGCGAGTCGTCGTGGACGGCGGAAGACTGCTGATCGATCCCCTGGCCCGGATCGGACCGGGCGAAGAGGCGGTCTACAAGCTCAAAGTGCAAGGCGAGGCCGCCGGTGCTCAGCGGATCCAGGTCCAGCTGATCACCGAGGAAACGCCCGTCCCCGTGACTCGCGAAGAGATTACCCGCGTGTACGCGGACAATTGACGCCGAACGGATTTTGTACCACCATTCGCCGACTCCTTAGAACCGCTAACAAAACCGAAATCGGAGACCTTCGGTCGGCGGTTTCGGCGGGGTCAGAGACCCGCGCCGAACGGTTTTGTTAGCGGTTCTTATCTTCCTGCTCGCACGTTGAACAGGAGATTCTCGCGCAACTCGCGGAGTTGCTCCTCCTGCGCCTCGCTGAACGAGCCAATTTCTTGAGCGTAGGTATCCATCCATACGGCCAGACGGCGGCGATTCTCTTCCGGCAACCGCACGTCATAGTGAGCCGGCTCGGCCGTCAGCAGATGATAGATCTTGCTGTTCCGCGCCGGCATCTGGCCCGCGATGGAACGGTCGCGTTCGAACGCCCATTTGCGCAGGTCGCCGTCGGCGTATTCGAGCATCGTCTTGTACGCCGCGGCGGGCGTCAAGTCAAAAGCCGCCGCAATCGCATTCTCGACACCGGGCTTGTGGCAGGAAACACAATGCCGGTCGAGAACCGGTTGCACCAACTGGTCGAAACGCAACGGCCAACAGCCGTCCGGTTCGGGCGCCAGCCTGGAAGGCTCGCGGAGCAAGGCCAGTGGCGACCGGGCCGGCAGCGGCGCCGTGTCGCGCTGTTCGTGGCAGCCGATGCAGGCCAACGTCTGCCCTGGCTGGACATAGGTCAGCGAACGCATGGTTTGCACGGCCAGGCCGTCGGCGTCCAACGCCTGGAAGAACACCGAGATTCCCGAAGGAAGCCG
>CAYPGE010000615.1:0-3596 GCA_964409865.1 uncultured Pirellulaceae bacterium | reverse complement strand
CGGCCACCGCGTTGCCATTCCGTGTGACGACCACCGGACCCGCGGCACTCGCCTTCAGGTACGAACTGAGGTGCGCCTTGACGTCGGCTACAGAAGCAATCTTCATAATTCCAGCTCCTCGCCAGCGATGAAGATCCGGTTTCGCTCTTTGACGGCAATTGCCAGAATCCGGACCTGGCCCTGTTCGGCATCCACTCGATAGAAGACGCGAAAGCGGTTGTCCGGCCCCAACCGCAATTCCCACCGCGCTCCCAGTTCGATCGGCCGTTCCAGCGGTTTTCGGTTCCGCGTCGCCCTCTCGGGCTCGAACTCCAGCTGTTCCTTGATGGTGGTACGGATCAACGAATGATACTTCGGCTCGATGGCGGCCAGATGTCGGCTGACCTCCGGGTCGTAGATCAGAACGAAGGGCGGTTTCTTCCCCATGACCACAATTATGGGCATAACGCCCGAAACGGTCAAGGGCAGGGAATGCGTGACTTCACTGGAGAAAGTGCCCAACGACCC
Source organism: uncultured Pirellulaceae bacterium (assembly GCA_964409865.1). Taxonomy (GTDB): domain Bacteria; phylum Planctomycetota; class Planctomycetia; order Pirellulales; family Pirellulaceae; genus Anammoximicrobium. The sequence goes on along the minus strand of CAYPGE010000615.1, from coordinate 3,089 downwards.
GCCATCGCCTGCCAGCAACTGCCGACAGACGCTTCAGTCGGCGACCCTGTGGTGAGGCCCTGCACTCGCCGCCGGTCAGCGGCCCGATTTCAGCTCGCCGACACGGATAACAAGGCGGCGGCCCTGACGCCAACCACTGGCAACCGACCTTTGCCGCCGCTCCTGTTCCTCCGTTGGTTCGGCTCTGGTTTTGCCGTTTTAGCGAAAAGGGGACAGGCACAAATCGTCCTGATTTGAGCCAGTCCCCTTTTCGCGAACGATGGAGATGGCCCGCGAAATGACCCGCAACGACCCGCTCGTGATGCAGGGCGTCCGCCGCCTGGTCGCCAACGTCGTGGGCCGCGGCTTCGTGCTCGACAGCAGCCAACAGAGAAAACGGAGAGCCGGTTCTTTCTCGGTTGCCGCTGTCTCCTCCTGTTGAAGATGCGTGCGGAAGAAGACAAATCGGACGCCAGCCAGGCGACGACGCGTCCGCTGTGCAGGCATCCTGCGGACGCCGTTCCTGCCTGCGAAATCATCCACCGTGCCAATAAAACGGGCAGGATGTTCTGCGTTGCGGACGCGGTCCTGAAAAACGGCTGATTCCCTAACTGCAGACGGATACGCACTTTAGCGTGAAAAGCCTGCAGGACTCGTCGTCGTCGGCACTGTCGTTGCATTAGAGCAAGCCAACCTCGGAGGCTCGCCGATCGCCGTGTTGCGAGCATCGGGGCTAGTCCCAGGCAAGGGCAGATGAGGCCTTCGCCGATTTGGCGGCGGGGGCGCAAATTCCTGCTGGTTTTTTGGCCTTAGTGCAAAAGGAGAAACGGTACGTGACACCCAAAGAAGTTCTGGCATTGTGTCGGGAAAAGGACGTCAAGGCGGTGGACCTGCGGTTCATGGACTTTCCCGGCTTGTGGCAGCATTTTACGATCCCGGTGACGAAGCTGGATGAAGACATTTTTGAAGAGGGTCTGGGGTTTGACGGCTCCAGCATCCGCGGCTGGCAGGCGATCAACGAGAGCGACATGCTGGTCGTGCCGCAGCCGGAAACCGCCTTCATCGATCCGTTTACGCAGCTGACCACGCTGGTCCTGATCTGCAACATCCAGGATCCGATCACGCGCGAGGACTACAGCCGCGATCCGCGCAACGTGGCTCGCAAGTCGATCAACTACTTGAAGAGCACGGGCATCGCCGACATGGCGTACATCGGCCCGGAGGCGGAGTTCTTCATCTTCGACGACGTGCGGTTCGATCAGAAGGCCCAGCACGGTTTCTACTACCTGGACAGCATCGAAGGCGAATGGAACCGGGGCCGTGAGGAAAAGCCTAACCTGGGCTACAAGCTGCGTCACAAGGAAGGCTACTTCCCCGTGCCGCCGTCGGACCAGTTGATGGACATCCGCAACGAGATGATGCAGACGATGATCGACTGCGGCTTGGACGTGGAGGCTCAGCACCACGAAGTGGCCACCGCCGGCCAGTCGGAAATCGACCTGCGGTTCCAGGAACTGGTGCGGATGGCCGATTCGCTGCTGATCTTCAAGTACATCATCAAGAACGTGGCCAAGAAATACGGCAAGACGGTGACGTTCATGCCCAAGCCCATGTTCGGCGACAACGGCAGCGGCATGCACACGCACTTCTCGTTCTGGAAGGACGGCGAGCCGCTGTTCGCGGGCAGCGGGTACGCGGGCTTGAGCGAAATGGCGCTATACGCGATCGGCGGGGTGTTGAAGCACGCCCCGGCGCTGTGCGGCTTGACCAATCCGACGACCAACAGCTACAAGCGGTTGGTGCCGGGTTACGAAGCGCCGGTGAACCTGGCCTATTCGCAGCGGAACCGTTCGGCGGCCTGCCGGATTCCTATGTACAGTCCGAGTCCCAAGGCCAAGCGGATCGAGTACCGCTGCCCGGATCCCAGCTGCAACCCGTACCTGGCGTTCTCGGCGGTGATCATGGCGGCCATCGACGGAATCCAGAACAAGATCAATCCCGGCGATCCGCTGGACAAGGACATCTACGATCTGCCTCCGGAAGAGGCGGCGGCGGTGCCCAAGACGCCCGGCTCGCTGGATGCCGCGCTGGACGCCCTGGAAGCGGACCACGAGTTCCTGCTGCGCGGCGATGTGTTCACCCAGGACGTGGTCAAGACGTGGATCAAGTACAAGCGGCTGAACGAAGTGGACGCTGTGCGTCTGCGTCCGCATCCGTACGAGTTCTGTCTGTACTATGACATTTGACGGCGGTGGAGCGTCTTGGCCCGCAGGATGTGCGCGTGGTGCGCACATCCTGGGCTCAGACGTACAGATCGCCTGCAGGGGCATCGAGAAGCTGATACCGCGAGCGCAGGACTTGTCCATCTTCCTGCGGCTCCTGTCGCGTTCGGCCACCGGCCGACGCCGTTCAGACTCGTTCAAGTTCCAGGCCGGTCTTGGAGATCACCTTTCCGGTGGCCTCCGCGTAGAGTACGTCAGGGCAGAAGTCCACTCCGTTTGGCCAGGCCAGGGTGCCGCCCTCTTGGTCCACGGTGACTTGACGAAAGAAATCCAGGTTCTCCAGTGCCCCGACGACACCTCCGCGCCCGACGACCCGACGTCGAAAATCCAACTCTGCTACGGTGCCGTCCGAAAAGGCAAGTTCGAGTTTGTACTCCTTGATATGCCGAACGCCACGTATCCGGGGAAACATGTTCTTGACTCCTAGTCCAGCGGGTCGATCCGGTTCGGGGGTTGGTCGTTGCGCATCAGCTCCCAGTTTTCCAGCAATTCCTGTTGGTGGTCCGCGGCCCACTCCATCACCATCCCAAACGCGCGTCGCGGAAACCGCCCGTGAAGCAGGGCGATCGGTTCAATGCCCAATTCCGCCTCCGCGCCGCCGTAGATTGCGTGGAAGTGGGGCGGATTGTGGTCGTCGAAATACATCCGAATCGAGACACCGAAAAAGCGGCTCACCTCAGGCATGCCGGACTCTCCTAAGCCATCCGGACACAGCGATCATGCACTCGTCGCAGGGACATTCCCGGCGACGCGGCGAATCGCCATCTGCGTCCGTGAGCGCCGGTCGCGTCCTGCCTTTGGATTCTACCGCGTCGCTCGCGCCGCAAC
>CAYPGE010000614.1:0-3607 GCA_964409865.1 uncultured Pirellulaceae bacterium | reverse complement strand
AGAATCGTCGTCCCACCGAGCAAGCTCGGCGGAGACGTTGCGCAACTTCGAAGACTTCTGTCGCTCCCCACCGACCTCGTGTCGGTGGAAGCCATGATTGTTGGCTATGCGTGCCGCGTAGCTTGCAGTCACCGCTTCCACCGACACAGGGTCGGGTGGGGAGCGAGAAGAGTCAGTCCTCGCGCGTAGCCGCCAATCGTTATTCCACCGGCGCGGGGCCGGTGGAGGCAGGAACGGTCACAGTAGAACGAAACAGCAGCATCGTCATCACTTCATGATCCGGATGCAGGACGGGCGCGGCATGGAGATCGGCGTACCGATGGCCGTCAGCTTGCCGGTCGCGGGATCGATCCGAAACACGGCCACGTTATCGCCGGGCATGTTGGCACACAACAGCAGCCGGCCGTCCGGGGTGATCGCCAGATTCTGCGGCCCTTTGCCCAGACTCGGTTCAATCCCGATCAGCGTCAGCCTGCCGTCCTCGCCGACACGATACGCGGCCAGGCTGTCGTGCCCGCGATTGGTGCCGTACAAGGAACGGCCGTCGGGCGTAATTTTCACGTCCGCACAGTAGCTCGTGCCGTCGAAATCCGGCGGCAGCGTCGGGACTGTCTGCCGCTGGACGAGCACTCCGGATTCTGCCGCGTAGTCGAACAACGTGATCGAATTGCTCAGTTCGTTGATCACGTACACGTACTTGCCGTTGGGGTGGAAGGTCAGATGCCGAGGCCCGGCGCCGGGCGGCGTTTTCACAAACGGCGGCTGGCAGGGCGTGAGCTTGGCCGTGGCGGGTTCCAGAGCGTAGCCAAGCACCTGGTCCAGCCCCAGATCGGCCGCGAAGGCAAACCGGTTGTCGGGACTGATCGCGAAACAGTGCGCGTGCGGGCCTTGCTGCCGCGCGGGATCGACGCTCGATCCGGCATGTTGAAAAAACGACGTCGCCTTGCCGAGCGAGCCATCTTTCCGCACCGGCAGCGACGCCACGCTGCCCGTCGAATAGTTGGCGACCAGCACCGACTTGCCGGTCGCGTCGACGTCCAGGTAGCAGGCCGCCGAGCCGAGCGCCGACTGCCGGTTCAACAACTTCAACTCTCCCGCCCGGCCGGCGATCTCATAGGCGGCGACCTGTTCCGGTTCTTTGCCGCCGAACTTCAACGCGTGAATCGAATACAAGAACTGCTGATCCGGCGAGATGGCGATGAAGAACGGGTGCTCGACGCCGGTCGTCCGGTGAACCGGTTCCAGCTTGCCGGTCTTCAGGTCCAACCGGAACGCGTGGATGGCGCCGTCGTCTGCTGGCGCGAAGGCCGAGATGAAAACCAGCGGCTCGTCCGCCTTGGTCCACGCAGCGGTGATACTTAACATTGCAGCCACCATGACGGCAGGCAGCCATCGTATCAGGTCTTGGTCCATGGTCTACTCCAGTGCTTGAGTGGTAGTTGATCGACGACTTCACGGCGATCGGTGACAACGGGGAGAACCGGCTGAGCGTGCATCGCATCAGGATCAAGTGAGGGCTAGCTGCGGCGGCGCAGTTCTTCGCGCAAGCGAGCCACCTCCGCTTCGGCCGCCTGCCGGGCCTCGTCAGCCGCCTGCCGGGCCTCGTCGGCCGTCAGCAGCTGCTGGCCCGTATCCAGCCGATACAACATCAATTGGCCTCGTTCCGCCTGAAGCCGCAGCCCGAGTTCTCGACTCACGAGCATCCCCCGGCGATCCGCCTTGATCGGGACATAGCGGTCGCCGACAAGCCGATAGCCCAGCACAGGCGGATCCAGGTACTCCTGGGTGGGATCGAACAGGAAGTACTCCTTGACACCCAGCATGGCATACAGCGCGGGTTTGATGATGAGATCCTTCTTCTTCGTCTTGCGCGACGTCACTTCGATGATCGCGTCGGGCGACTTCCGCTCGACCCACAGCTTGTACGTGCGGCGTTTCTTGGGGTCCACGTCCTTCACGACGAACACATCCGGAACGACGCACTTTTTCGGATTGCCCCGCACGTAGTACACGAGCAAGTTTCCTGACACGTAGACGCGTTGGCCCTCAAAGAACCGCCGCAGCAACTCGATCTCCCGGACCATCTCGTCGCGGTGTTCATCTGCCTCGCCCATGGGCTTCCCGTCCGATTCCGGATAGCTGACCGTTTTCACCTGGATGACTGATGACATGTCTGCCACCTCACTTAGCGCGATTCGTTTCTGCCGTCCCCCGCATTGTACCGTGCCGGATCATCGCCGAACAATCAGGGATGCCCAATCATGCCAACGTCGGCCGGGTGGTCCCTCAAAGCGGAACCCAGGGGGGCACATCTCTTTTCCGACAGCTGCACCGGCTGCGCCATGCGGGAAGAGAATCGGAGCTTCTGGGGCACACCATCGCGGACGCCGTCAAACTGGTCGGTCCAATTGGCAAATGCTGTTCCAGGGTGTCTCACAAGTTCTTGTCAGGCCAACTCGACTGCTTGAATCCGTAAGTGATCGCCTGCCAGCGTCATGGCTGACCGGAGTCGCCCGCCAGCTTGGCCGCTGCGGTCGGTTGTGTTCACCGTCAGGGCCTGCCGATGCCCGCCGCCTTGACCATCGTCAGGATGCCGGCCTTAATCGCTTCGGGCAGGCCTGGCCAGTTCAGATCCCTTCCACGCCGTTTTTTCTGTATTGACATGCCGCCAACATGCCCGATAACCAAAGTGTCGTAGACGATTGCCCGATTCACTCGGGCCCCGGCCGCCCCGGACAGCATCCGGAGCGGCTTTTTGTTGCTAGCCGTACTGGATGACCGTGTTGTAGAACTCATCGAACGACCACAGGTGGTCGGTCACGCCAGCCATCATGGCGGCGGTGGGCCGCAGCCGCCCGGCCCGTCCGATTTCATCCGGGTAGCGGGTCTCGATCACCGACGAAACTTTTCTTCGTCCCCCGCAAGGTGAGCTGCCGGAGGCTGTCCAACTCGAATGACGTACCTACTCGACACGAATGTCTGCGTGCAGTATTTGCGTGGCCGGAATCAGTCCGTTTTCCAGCGGTTGCAGAGCACGCCAACGCAGGACGTGCAGCTTTGCTCAGTGGTCAAGGCAGAACTTTTTCTGGGCGCGTTGTGAAGCGCTAGACCGTAGGTTTCCGCCTCGGCCCCAATGGCCGGGTTTGGACCTTCATCGACGGCGTCCTGGTCCAGATCGAGCCCACGGATGGCACGATCCAAGTGGTCGGCCGCCTCGGCGGTCCCGGCCGCCTCGCCTTTGCCGGCGACCGCGTCTATCTGGGCGGCACTACGGCCGTCCGCCGGATCAAGCGGGAATGAAGTGCCTTTTGGAACTCGAAGATACAGACCAGGGCGAACTTGGCGGTCTGGAGAATGGCGGCTGATTGACATCCTCAACCGCGCGCTGGATCATTCTCGCCCGCCGGCGTCAACCGCACCGCTTGTCCGCCTTGGAGGGACATCTTGAACTTCAGCACGCGGCCGGCATCGACCGGTAGCCGTTCGATCTTGACGTGCGTGCGCGTGGGCACCGCGGGATCGTCCGAGTACACGTGCGCGATGTACTTGCGGCCGGGTTCCAGGAAGGTCAGCGGCACGTCGAGCGACCGCTCCTGGCCGCTGTTCA
>CAYPGE010000613.1:0-3614 GCA_964409865.1 uncultured Pirellulaceae bacterium | reverse complement strand
CCAACGAGCGCGGATTCCAGATCCTGGGACGGATACTGGAGAAGTATTTCGCGCCCAAGCAGGTGGAATGAGGATGGTGGTTGGTCGTTGGGGACCAACCGCCCGGCAACTGGGTCGTAGCCGGTGAGAACGCGGCCCAGCCAGATGCCTGGCTCGGCTATGGAGAGCAGGAGTTGCCTGCCGGGATACCTTCTCACGACACCACTGGCCGCCTGTACCCGTAACAGTAATGCCTGTAGGACGCTAGTCCTCATCCGCGACCGGATGCACGGCCCATTCCGGATACGGCTCGTCGGTCCCGCGCTGGGCCCGCCATAGGACTCGGTTCAGGGCGTCTTCCGGCGCGCGGTCCACCTGGCAGATGAAGACCAGCTGGGGAAACTCACCCCGCGATTCGAACTCGCGCAGTTCTCGCAGGATGAAATCGGCCCGATACTGGTCGGGCACCTCCATGCCCCAGCCCACGTAAGCCGCGGGCGAGAAGGATCGCAGGGTCTCGCCGGCCGATACTTGGAGGGCGAAGCAGCAAATCGTTGCAGCCACCCCGATGAAAAATCGGTACAAGACTCGATGGCCGCTGACGGTCAACCAGCCGACGCACATCATCGTCTCAGTCTCCTTGGGTCTCACAGACATACTTCCGAGTGTGGAAAACACCAGTACCTCCGCAGTATATCGCACTTGAGGACCGCCGCGATGCGGCGAGCAGAGGAATGACGGGGAGAGGAATGAGGCGATCTGGCATTCCGTTGCCAGACATTCCCTTTCGCCCGGCGTCTCGCCTTCCGCCTGTAGTGAGGTGTGTCGAACGGGACGGCGGCGTTATACTTCTGTTTGTGACATTCGACCGTCGGCAACCGGCTGGGCGATGCGAGATTTTGAATTCGGGATTCTTCGAACGTTGTGAGCAGCATGATGCTTCGATTATTGCGAGTTTTGTTTTGGCGGCTGGCGCGGCGGCTCTTGCGGCTGCGGTATCGGGTGGAGGTGAGCGGACTGGAGTCGCTCCGGCAAGTGCGCGGGCCCACGCTGGTCATGCCCAATCATCCGGGCTACATCGATCCGCCGCTGGTGCTCAGTCACCTGCAGGGCATGATCCACTTGCGCCCGGTGGTGTTCGCTGGCATCTACCGCATCCCCGTGCTGTATCCGCTGATGCGCCTGGTGGACGCGTTGGAAGTGCCGAATCTGGCCGAGCACAGTCACAATGCCCGGCAGCAGACGCTGGTGATGATCGACACGATCGTGGCCGGTCTGGAACGGGGCGAGAGTTTCCTGATCTATCCGTCGGGCCGGACACAGCGGGGTGAATGGGAAGAGTTGGGAGCCTCTCGAGCTGCCGCCGAGATCCTGGCTCGCTGCCCGCAGGCCAACGTCGTGCTGGTCCGGACGCGGGGCCTGTGGGGCAGCCGGTTCACCTTTGCCTTCCACGGCCGGCGTCCGCAGTTGGGCCGACTGACGCTGCAAAGCCTGGGGTGGATGCTGGCCAATCTGCTGTTCTTCGCGCCCCGCCGCAAGATCACGATAACCGTCCAGGCGGCCGATCGCGGCACGTTGCCCGAGGCCAACCGCGACGCGCTCAACCGGCACTTGGAGGAGTGGTACAACCGGGGCGGGCCCGAAGCGCCGACGTTCCTGCCGGCGCACTTTCTGTTCGGCCCGCGCACGCATCGCTTTCCCGAACTGCGCGCTGCGGGCGAGGTCGATACGAGCAAGATCAAACCGGCGGCGATCAAGGCGGTGAACGAGATTGTGGCCGAACACCTCAAACGCCCGCTGGCCGAGGAGGAGAACGCCGCCGACACGACGCTCGAAGAACTCGGCCTGGACAGCCTGGAGCGGATGGATATCGCCCTGGTGATCGAGGATCGGTTCGGTTTCCGCTCGGATCAGGTCGCCGAGACGCTGGGGCAACTGTGGGAACTGGCCGCCGGCCTGCAGACCGGTTCGGGCGGCGCGCCCGTCACGGCGCCGGAAGCGTGGCGGCGAGGTGCCGACCGCAGCGGGCCCAACGACATCCTGGCGGAGACGCTGGCCGAGGCCTTCGTGCGCCGAGCGCTGGCCAACCCGCGCGAACTGGCGGTGGCGGACCGCATCTCCGGCGCGCTCACCTACCGGCGGCTGTTGGTCGGCACGCGTCTGCTGAGCAAGCGACTGAAACAACTGCCCGGCGACTGCGTCGGCGTGCTGCTGCCGGCGTCGGTGGCGGCCGACGTGGTCTTCCTCGCGTTGCATCTGGTGGGCAAGTTGCCGGCCATGCTCAACTGGACCACCGGACCGGCCAACCTGGATCATGCCGTCAAGGCGCTGGACATCCGCCGCGTGGTCACCTCGCGCAAACTGATCGATCGGTTGGGGATCCGTATCGCCGGGGTCGAGTACGTGTTTCTGGAAGACTTGCGGGCGACGACCGGCAAGCTCGAAGCGCTGGCCACGCTGGCGGCGACCGCCCTGCTGCCCGGCCGGTTGCTGAAGCAGTTGCCGCAACCCCAGATCGACGACGCGGCCGTGGTGCTCTTTACGTCCGGCTCGGAAAGCACCCCCAAGGCCGTACCGCTGAGCCACCGGAACCTGGTCAGCAACATCCGCGCGTCGCTGAAAATCCTGGGCCCCGGCCGCAACCACACGATGCTCGGCTTCCTGCCGCCCTTCCACAGTTTCGGACTGATGGGCACCGTGCTGGCACCGATTCTGAGCGGATTCCGGGTGGTACACTATCCGGATCCGACCGACGCCGCCGGACTGGTGCGCACGATGGCCGCGTATCAGGCCAGCCTGCTGGTCACGACGCCCACGTTCCTGAGCTACATGTTGAGCGTCGCGACGGCCGACGATTTCCGCTCGGTGCGGACGATCGTAACCGGGGCGGAGAAGTGCCCGGAGGCGGTTTTCGCTCGCACTCAACAACTGGCTCCCCAGGCCACGATCCTGGAAGGCTACGGCATCACCGAATGCTCGCCGGTGGTGGCTGGCAATCGGCCCGGACAGATCAAGCCGGGCACGGTCGGCCCGCCGCTGGACGGCGTGGAGGTCTGCGTGGTGGATCCGGAGTCGCAGTGCCTGTTGGGAACCGAAGCCACCGGATTGCTCCTGGTTCGCGGGCCGTCGATTTTCGGTGGCTACCTGAACTATCAGGGGCCGGACCCGTTTGTGGATGCGTCGGGCAAGCGTTGGTACGTCACCGGCGACCTGGTGCAGGTGGACGCCGACGGATTCCTGCACTTCCGCGGGCGGCTGAAACGGTTTCTCAAGGCCGGGGGCGAGATGGTCTCGCTGCCGGCCCTGGAGGAGCCGTTCCAGGACCGCTATCCGCCCACCGAGGCCGGACCGCAAGTGGCCGTGGAAGGCGTAGAGACGCCGGGCGGTCGCTGGATCGTGCTGTTCAGCGTCGTCGACATCCCTTTGCGCGAAGCCAACGCGGTGCTGGCCGAGGCCGGTTTCCGCGGCGTGATGCGGTTGGACGAGGTCGTGCGCGTGGAGTCGCTGCCGGTCCTGGGCACGGGGAAGACCGACTACAAGGTGCTGCGCAAAATGGTCGCCGAGCGGGCGGCGGCCGGCTAGAGCCGCGAATCGGGATTGATGGCCACTAGTGCGTCGTCCAGACTAAAAAGTGG
>CAYPGE010000612.1:0-3622 GCA_964409865.1 uncultured Pirellulaceae bacterium | reverse complement strand
GATCTGGACGTACTTGCCATAGGGCCGGTCGAAGCTGACGTCGACGGTGTTATTGCACCAGGCGAACTTGTTCCCCGGATCGATGTACAGCGAATAGCTGTCGGGCCAACGGTTGTAGGCTTGCCACGTGTTGTCCGGGCACTGGAACAGGATGTCCGCCGGCCGGTCGTCGCGCACAATGAAGATCACGTAGCTCTGCCAGGGCATCGTGCCGTCAGGATTGGGCACGCGGGACAGCCGCCCCAAGTAGACGCCGCTGGTCCAATCGGCCGGGATCACGATCCGGGCACTGGGCTCCCAGCGGCACTCGTGAATCCGCCTTGGTCCGGGCGTCGGGATGGCTTGCGGCTTGCCGGCCAACGGTCCCAACGTCTGCATCAGCCGCGCGCCCAAGCCGCCGTAGTAGCCCATGCGGAAGATGTCGATCGTGAATTGGCACTCCGGCTCGGTGCTGACGAAAAACTCGATCGGCTCGCCGGCGGCGACCGATTGCCGCGAACAGTAGCCCTCGATGCCCGGCGACCGCGTGCCGGCAGGGCCCGACTGGTCGAGCCGCACGTAAGTCAATTGCCAATCGGACGTGCCCGGCTTCTCGTTTTCCAGGCGGATCAAGTCACGGGCCGCAGGCGGCTCGGCGGACTCCAGATTGGACGCCAGCAACGCGATGGCCGCCAAGAGTACGAGGCAGGGCCGACGGGCGAAAGCGCAGCGGGGATAAAGGGCATCGGTCATGGCACAACTCCTAAGACTAATGGGCGATATTGTCACCGATCACCGATCACCGGTCACCGGTCACCGGTCACCGGTCACCGATTACCGATCACCGGTCACCGATTACCGATCACCGATCACCGGTCCTACTTGGCCACCTCGGCCAGCATCTCCAACAGTGCCTCGGTCATCTTCCGCGAAGCTTCGACCTCCAGGTAGCTGCTCGTGGCGCGCCAGGTCTCGTAGCCGCCCAGCGCGTGTTGTTCCGGCGAAGGCAGGTAGCCGTTGTAGCCGTTGGCCAGCTGGATGGTGAACGTCGGCTGCAAGGGACTACGGCGTTTGAGTTCCAGGCCGATCTCGGCAAATACTTCGCAGGGCATGCTCACAATTCCGAGATCCCCGATGCGGATCGCTTGGAGCTTGACGTCAACCGTGTCGGGGTACTTGTCGATGGCCAGCGCCGATTCGGCGTAGTAACGGGCCAGGCCGGGCAGTTTCTTTTCGTCCTTTTCGGCCAGCACGGCCTGGGCCTGCGCCAACTCGTCGGCACTGGCCTTGCGGACGCCCAGGCTGATCTGGCGCTCGACCATCGCCAAGGGCACGCGGTCCTGATACTTCATCTCGCGGCAGGCCGCCTGGGCCGCATCGGCTACGCGCGAGGCCACCGCAGTGATTCGCTGGAAGATCGGCACCGCTTTGCGCGGCGCGCGGAAGTTGATGTTGTTCACGTCGCCGCTGGTGCCGTTGGTGAGCATCGCCACAAACGGGCCGTCCGCAGTCAGACGCTGCTCGATCTGCCGAGCGAACTCGCCGAAATAGTCGGCCGAGACCGTGCCCGCCGGAACATCGCCCACGTAGTGCAGCGAGTAGTTGGCCAGCACTGCCAGCGGCTTGCCGTCCGCCGTCTGGATCGAAACCACGGAGACGTCGGGATCAGTCGGGCCGGCGGGCCGCAACAGTTCCGGGCTGCCGGCCGGCGGATTCATGCGCACGCGGTCCATGCGGCCGAAAGGATTCGGTCCCAGCAGTACCTCGCGCATGAACCAGCGGCGGTTATTGACCTCGTCCGGCAGCGGCGTCACTCCCCAGCCGATCCGCGCCGGCACCAGCCGGCCGGCCGCCTGGTCGATGGCCTCGGCCAAGCCTTCGACGACCTGCTTCAGGTACTCCGGATCGCGGGGGACGCGCGGGTTCAGATCGGTCAAGGTGGGCGCGCTATGCGTGTGCGTGGAGGCCACCAGTATACGGTCGAGCGGAATTGCCGTGCGCTGGTTGGCCGAGGCTTTGGCTTGGTCGACCAATTCCCGCGGCAGGACGCACGTATCGACGGTGGCGATGGCCAGTCTAGTGCGCCCGTCGTCCAGCACCACGGCGCGGACCATCAGCGGGTCGTGGGCCGACGTGGCCTGGCGGTCGTTGAAGCTGCCCAGCATGGAAACCGGCCAGCGGCGTGGCGTGACGTCGGCCAGGCCCGTCCCCACCCGCAAAACGCCGGGCTCCGCCCCGCGGGCCGGCAGCTCCGCAACAGAGCCCAGCAACCACACGCAGCCCAAGACGCTCCACACGATCGCTCGAAATCGCATCGCTCGTTCCTTTTGATTCAGAGAGTCGTAATCCGGTTATGCGGATGCGGGTTGCGGCAACTCAGAGCCGAACCACGGTTCCCGAACGTGACGATTCCTCGGCGGCGGCCAGCATGGCGACGGCGGCGCGGGATTCCTCCGGCGTGATCCGGTCCGGTCGGCGGCCCGCGGCGACACAGTCGGCAAAGTAGCGCAGCTCCGCCCGCAGGATGCCGAACCGCTGGCCGAAGACGTTGGGCCAGTACAGCGTGTCGGGCAGGTGGTTGCCGTTGCCGTCGTGGATTTCCAGTCCCGCTTCGCCGCAGTTGATGTACAACGCGCCCTCGGTGCCGATCACTTCCATCCGCGCATCGATCTGGTACGGCGTGCTCTCCGGCAAGTGCCAGATGGATTCGATCACGGCGATCGCGCCGCTGTCCAGGCGCGCCATCGCCCAGCCGCCGTCCGGGTACTTGTTGCTGCCCGGGTGAATCTCCTGCGCATAGACGCTGATCGGTTTCGCCCCGCTGAACCACAACATCAGATCGCCGTCGTGGATGCCGTCGCCCATCAACGCGGAAATGCTGTCCAGCACCATGCGTCCGATCTTGACGGACAGATTGCGGCGGGCATGCATCGAGACGATTTTGCCGATCCGGCCTTCGTCGATCACCTGTTTGGCCAAAGCGACGCGGGGGTCGAAGCGGCAGATGTGACCGACCATGAAATTCCCCGGCGCTTGTTTGGCTGCCGCCAGAATCTGGTCGCAGTCGGCGGCCGTCGGCGCCATCGGCTTCTCCAGGAACACGTGCTTGCCGCTGCGCAGCGCGTCGATCGCAATGTCGCGATGGTCGTAGATGTGCGTCGTGACGCCGACCACGTCGATGTCGGGATCGGCCAGCAGATCGTGGTAGTTGGTGTATCGCTTGGCCACCTGGAAGCGGTCGGCGATTTCGGCCAGCCGCTGCGGACGCCGCGTGCAGAGGGCCGCCAGCTCGATGCCCGGCATGCTCGCCAGCACCTCGGCATGGACCTCGCCGAACCAACCCAAGCCGATCAGCCCCCAACGGATGTTTTTCTGTTGCGTTTGACTCATGTCTGACTCCCATCGCGGCCTGTGGCCGCTGCCAAATCCGAACTTCAAAATCCGAAATCCGAAACAAATTCAAAACTCGAAATCCAAATGTTCAAAACACAATCGTTCACCCACCTGAGTCTTGGACTCCAAATCTCGCGTCCAGTCTGTGCCCGAGGCGCAACCGCGTCAATAGCAGGCAGCGTCAAACGGCCACCAGATCTGCGTCTCGACGGATTTCCGTGGCCAAGCATGGCTGACATCCGCACCGGCG
>CAYPGE010000611.1:0-3634 GCA_964409865.1 uncultured Pirellulaceae bacterium | reverse complement strand
CCGGAGCAGACTCACCATGCTCAGCACATCGTGCGTGCGTTGCGCGAACAGCGCGTGGTTGTAGCCGAACGTGTAGCCGGCGAATTCGCGGGGATTGGCCACCACGCGGGTGTGCTTGACCGGTTCGCCGCCCTGGAAAAACAGGTCGGCGCCCAGCACGGCCGCGCCGCCTTGAACCAGCTTCAGCACGGCGGGTTTGACGGTGCCGTCGGCGTTGCGGACCGCGGACTTGCCCTGGTCATCGAGCCAGATCACCACGCGGCCGCTGGATTGCTTGGGACACAGCGCGACGACGTTCACTTCCTCGCCGTACGTCTTGTTCAACAGCGTGCCGGTCCGTTCCAGGAACTCGCCGCGATCCTGCTCGGCCTCCGCTTCCCATGCCACGTCGCCCGCGGTGGCCGGCGTGCGGCCGATGAGCACCTCGACGGCGGGGCGGATCACGGTCTGCAGGCCCTCCGGCGCGGCGGCGGCAGCCCGGATCTGGCGGTCGGCGTCCTCGGTGAACCAGGCCAGCAACCGCCGCTCGAAATCCGGATCGGCAGCCTTGGGCGCGGGATGCTGGTCGTCCCAGACGGTCAGCTGTTCGGGCGGCAGCGGATCGAAATCCGTCTCGATCACGGGCGCCGGGAAACCGAGCTTGAAGTGTTTGTTCAGGAACGTGTAGAAGGCGGAACGCGTGACGGCGTTGTAGTTGTGCGGAAAGTGCTCGCCGCGTTTCAGGAAGACGTTGTCTTTCTTGCCGTACATGGCGTACAGCTGCTGCAGCTCGGGGAAGCCCTTGGTGGCCATCTCCTTGGTCCAATCGTCCGCGCTGTTCATGCCCTGCGGTTTCGGCGCAAACAACGCGGCGAACTCGACGTTGCCCGTGTTCACCCGCAGCAAGCTGGCGTTTTCGCAGGTACAGCCGCCCTGCATCGCGGTGCTGACCATGACCACGGGGAACGAGAGCTGGATGCGGTCGTCGAGCGCCGCCAGGATCATCGTCTGCGTTCCGCCGCCGCTGGCGCCGGTCACGGCGATGCGCTGCGGGTCCACCTCGGGCAGGCTGAGCAGAAAGTCGAGGCCGCGCACGGCATTCAGGGTCTGCAGGCCCATGATGTTCTGGCAATGGGCTTCGGCCTGCGGGCTGTACAGGCCCCAGTTCTCCGTCGTGTTCATCTCCGGCCGCTGTTTGGCGAAGCCGTGGACAAGCTGCCGGGAAAGCTGGATCGAATCCGAATCGCCCAGCATGTCCCACTGCCAGACGACGCACCCCATGAGGGCCAATTGGCGGCACTGCGACTGGTAGGTGCTGCGCCCGGCCCGCTCAAAACGTTCCGCGCCGTCGGCGATGCTCTTGCGCAACGTGTCCTCGGGCGTCAGGTACAAACGCGCGTCTTGCCGGTGGCCGTGGGCGAACATCACGGCCGGCACCTGGCCCTGGATGTTCTTCGGGCGGTACAGGTTGCCCGTGACGAACAAGCCGGGCGCGCTCTCGAAATAGACTTTCTCCACCGTGTACTCGCCGCAGTCGATGCGGCCGTGAATGACCGCGTTCAGCGGCGTCTTGGCGGGCATCGGCCAGAGACCTGCGGCCACCAGGATCTGCCGCCGCACGTACTCCTTGCGCTGCTCCCACGCGGGCAGCGATTTCGGCGGCGTGAAGGGGAAATAGCCGTCCAAGTCCTTCAGCGGCTGAAGGCGGATGTCTTCGGCGGAAGCGGGCAAGGCCAAGCCCAGCAGAACGGTGAGTGCGAGGATGATGGGTTTCATGGTTTTGATCCCTGCGGAGTGCGAAACTGTTCTACTTCTTGACCTCCGCCGCCATTTCCATCAGCGCGTCGAGCATCTTGACGGAGGCTTCCGATTCCAGTTGGTTGGTGCCGATCCAGGTTTCGTAGCCGCCCAGCGGGAAGTGCCGCGGCGTGGGCAGGTACCCCAGGTAGCCGTGGGAGAGCGACAGCAGGAACGCGGGCTGGATGGGACTTCGTTTCTTGAACTCCAGCCCGATTTCGCAGAACACCTCGGTCGGCATCGTCCCGATGCACACCGGACCGATGCGGAGGATCTGCAGCGGGACGGGGACCGTTTCGGGAGACTCAGCCAGCCGCTTCGTCCGGCCGGCGTAGATCGTCGGCAAATCGGCCTTGGGCGGCTTGTCGGACTTCGGAGCCGCTTCCGCTTCGGCCAACTTCTGCTTGGCCCAGGCCAGTTGCTCGGCCGTGACCTGCCGCCTGGCGAGCACCGGCTCGCGGTATCGCGCTCCCAGCGTCACGTCGCCGCGGTACTCGGCCTTGGCCAGCGCGGCGTGGACCTTGTTCGCGAGGTCCTCGGCAATCATGCGCATCTTGCCATACGGCGGCAGCGAGGGCCGGGGCTGGCGAAAATTGATGCTGTTGATGTCGCCGCTGGTGCCGTTGGCCATCATCGCCACAAAGGGCGGGTCGAGACGCTGGGCGTCCAGCAACCGTGCGATTTCGTGGCAGTACATGCCGTAGTAGTCGGCGGAGATATCGCCCCCTTTGACCCCGCCCACGTAGTGCAGCGAATAGGCCGAAAACAACGCGATCGGCCGGCCGCCCGGCTCGCGGAAAGCGATCACCGAAACCGTCGGATCGGTCGGGCCGGCCGGCTCGACCAGGTCGGGGCTGCCCGCTGGCGGGTTCATCTTCACCTGGTCGACGACCCCGAAGGGATTGGGCGGGGCTGTGCCGGGCTTCATCACCCAGCGGCGATTGTGGACATGATCCGGCGCCTCGGCGGTGACAAACGCCATCTCGGCGGGCCGCAGCGTGCCCAGCGCGGTTTGCACTCCGTCGGCGATCCGCCGGGCGACGAACGTGTGGTACTCGTCCAGCGGCGCTTTGCCCAACGCACTGCAGGCCGAATGCGTGTGGACGGCACAGATCAGCACCTGTTCCGGCGGCAGCCCCGTGTTTTCCTGGATCAATTTGCGAGCGGCGTTGCTCACGTCGTGGCTGATGCCCAACAGATCGCAGACCACCAGGGCCAGCTTGGTGTGGCCGTCGTCCAGGACCAGGCAGCGGGCGTGCAACTGGTCGTGGACGTTGGTGGCGGGAAAGGGCACGAAGCCGCCGATGACGGCGCCGCCCAAGAAAGGCGTGATGTTGCTGGTGGCCGCCCCCGCGCGAAACCCAGGCTTCGCCGGCTCAGCGGCCCAAAGTTGCGCGGTCACCAAACAGCCTACGATCCACAGCAGATAACGATTCATGACGGTTCCTCCATTGCAGGTTGTGCCCCCGTAGGATGGCTCTCCGAGCCGTCCTGCGTGGTCCTGGACGGCTCGGAGAGCCATCCTACATGGTGCGGGACGGCTCGGAGAGCCATGTTACATGAGGGCGACGATGCATAAAATACTGGACAGTTGTTTCCAACACCGGAAGTCTGGCGTACAGCCCGGTCTCGGGACATCGCTCAATCACCGCAGTGAACAATCGCATCAAGACCTCCTGGCCGAACGGTTTTCTTTCAACGTTCCGATAGCAAGCTAGAATCGCGCTGAGACCGGTCTCAAATCGCGTCACGCTGTTGGAGACCTGCGGTCGGGCGTTTCGGCGGGGTCGGGAGACCCGCGCCGAACTTACTCGGGAGACCCGCGCCGAACTTACTCGGGAGACCCGCGCCGAACTTA
>CAYPGE010000610.1:0-3634 GCA_964409865.1 uncultured Pirellulaceae bacterium | reverse complement strand
GGCTGCGGCCATGGACAACCACTGGTGGTTGTCAGGCCATTATCACGGCCAGGCCTGGTCTGCCGTCGAACGTCTCTGTCTGCAGTACAACACCTGCGATCCGGTGCTGCGATTCTATCCGCGGGTGGACCGCTGCTCGCGGGCTCAGGCGCTGGGCTACACCGGATTCTGCTGGCCGGCGAGTCTGGGCGAGGATGCCGGGCGACTGGAGCAGTCCAACGTCTGTTGCGAGATCGGCAAGACGCACGAAGAACGCGCATATCTCGCCTCGGCGGCGATCATGGGCCGAGTCAGCGAGACGTTGCTGGCGCCCTGAAGCGGCCTGACTTGCCTTAAAAAAAGCCCGGCTTTTACGAAAAAACCTGGCGTCTGCGACCGTGCAACCGTCAACCACTCCCGGCCACGTTCTCACCGGCCGATGCAGTACAGCGCCTTGTCGCTGCGGATCAGCAGCCGGTTGCCGCTGATCACGGGGGTGGCGTTGAAGACGCTGTCGTCAGCCAGATGGTTGTGCGCCAGCAGCTTGAATTCGGGCGTCAAGGCCAGCACGACAACGCCGTCCAAACGCGAGACGCCGTACAGTTTGCCATCGCCCGCGACCACCGAAGCGTAGAGTTTGTCGCCGCTGCCGCTGAGATCGAGTCGCTCGCGGTAAACTTCCCGGCCGGACTTGGCATCGACGCAGAGGGCGGTTCCGCTGAAGTCGATGGCATACAGGTGACCCTCGTGGTAGACCGGCGTACACACGCGCGTGGTCCACTTGGGCAGCGTCCACAACACGTGCGAGTTGGTGACGTCACCGCGTCCGCCGGTGCGGATGGCCAGCAACATGGCCTTCATCCGGCTGTTGATCAGGTAGGCCACGCCGTCGTGGGCAATGACCGAGGGGCAGACGTAGTCGGAGTCCTTGGTACACACCCAAAGCTGGCTGCCGGTGGCCGGATCCAGACCCAGGACCTTGGTCCGCTCGATGACCACCAACTCCTCGCCGCCTGCGGCCGTGGTGACGACCAGCGGCGTGCTCCACGAATCGACGATCCCGCCCACTTGCCAGACTTCCTCGCCGGTCGCCTTGTTCAGCGCGCGAATCGACTGGCTTTCGCAACTGGCGTTGACGACAAGCAAGTCCCCGTGCAGGATCGGCGATGCTCCCGAGCCCCATCCGTGCTTGTCCACCTCGGCGCCGACGCTCACCTTCCAAAGCAAGTGTCCGTCAAGCGAGTACTTCAGCACGCCGGATTTGCCAAAAAGGACGTACAAGCCTTGTCCGTCCGTGACGGGCGTCGCCGAGGCATAACCGTGCAGGCTGACGCGCCCGCCGTCGTACGGCGTTTCCGGCGATTCCGCCGCCAAGCTGTTGTCCCACACGATCTTGCCCGTGGCCAGATCCAGGCACAGCACGTGCAGCTTCAGGCTGCTCTGATCGCCAGGATTGTCCTGGTCCAGACCGTATCCGGCATAACACGTGAGGAAAACCTTGTCGCCCAGCGTGATCGGGCTGGACGCCCCAAATCCCGGCAAAGGCGTCCTCCAGACGACGTTCTCCGCGGCACTCCAGCGGGTCGGCAAACCCGTGCCATCGGCGATTCCCGTTCCGTCAGGACCACGAAATCGGGTCCAATCGGCCCCGGCAAACAACACGACGATCAACGCGGTCAGGGCAAATCGACGGTACATGGTGCTTCGCTTTCTCTGCAGGTGGAAATTCAGGCAGGATCAAACCACGGGCAAATTCGGGCTGTATCATACCGCCCGTCGCCAGCGATCTGAAGCAGACGAGCGCCCAGAAGCGCGGCCTGGATCTCGAACGTGCCAGCGGCGGTAGCCTCGCGGCCGCCTGCTCACGACGAAGCCTGCTGCGCCAGATCCCGGACGACCTGGCTCACGCCCTCGTGGTCAAGTTTGAATGCTCGGATCGTTCCGTCGAAAGTGTCCCGGTCCATCGTGCCCTCCGTCAAGCTTGCAGGTGCGCCGATCACCACATTTTATCCGCAGCCCGCCGCATGGACAACGTGCCCGCACGAGGGAAACCGTTCCCACCGGGGCCCCTACGGAACCGGCCCGCCACGAACGGCTTTGGATCTCGGCTGCAGTCGATGGTTCGTCCGGGTCGTTGTGCTACGTGCCTTCCATCGGCACCATTGTATCGTCCCGAACGACGAAAAGGTGACAGGCCGGCAACGCCTTGCGAGCACTGGACCTCTCCGCCTCCGACAACTCAAACTCCTGGAATGCGATGCCCACCCAGCCTCGCATTCGGTTCGCAATCTCCAATCGACACAGTTCCTTTTGATCTAATGGGCGTTTGAACGTGATGCGGTATTCCGTTCCAAGCGGCCAGGCTGGTAGCGAGCCCATTTGTCCACCGAGTTCAGAAACCGCCGATGACAAACGATGCTCCTTTGATCGGACGAGTGCGTAGTCGAGAACGAGCGCAAAAACAACCAGGGCGGCGAAGAATGCGATCGCGTTTCGTAAGCGTCGGGACATTGCAGTTTGCCATCGAGTCCTGGTCCCGTCTGCCCAGATGAACGACAGCGGTAACGGGGCCGCCGCCAAAAACCTATGTGTTCAAAACCCGCGTCATCGGCGGCTCCCGTTCACCGCATTGTTATCGGGAAATTCTAGTGGGCGTGTGGATCGAAGTATGCGCGGATTGTGTCAGGGTGATCTGATTGAATTGTTGCCTTCTGAAAGTGCCGGCTACCTGAGTCGTCATCCTCAAGATTGACCAACGCTACGCCAATGTTGAATTCCAGGTTGCCGTCGACCCAATCAAGCGATTCAGCGCGACGATAGTATTCCAACGCTCGCGCGTGAAACCCCTGATCGGAAAGAGCGACCCCAAGGTTTACCAGAGCGACCACATTGTCGGGCTCAATTGTCAGTAGCGATTCAAGTATGGCGGCCGCTTCTTCGTAGTTCGCCTTCCAAGTTGTTCCAGGGTCAAACCATGCCGTCTCCATCAAAGTACGAGCAAGGTCGAGCCGGTGTGTAATGTCGTTGGGATGCGCGTCGACGGCGATTCGTGCTGCCTGTACATCTGGTTTCATGATTGACCGTCAGTGAATCCGTTCCCGATAACTTCAATAATTAACCCGCTGTAAGTCCGTGAAAATGTGTATATCAGCGGGATTATCAGGGGCTCGGTAAAACTTCATCACCAGCGGAACCTGCTGCGAACGTCTTTGTCACGCGCTGGTGATAAAACGCAAATCGCGGGATTGTCTCCTGACGCGGTCGACGTAACCGCCGACAACTCTGCCGCAGTACGTTGCCGGACTTCAAGGGCGTAAACGATTCCTCCTCTTCAGGATTGGACGGCGCAGATTTTTCCTTGTCAATAGGGGAGTCGGGACTATTCCCAGGAAGGGCATGAGACGCGGGGAGTGGTGTTGTTACGACCAGCGGGGGCCCCGGTTTGTATGTGGCCAGTCAAGCCAGCGCCCGATCGCATCCCGGTTGACTCGTGCGGATCGAGCAGCTGAGCCACATCAACGTGGGTGAGGCCCAAGTGGCACAGGACGGCTGGGACTTAATCGGGCGCCACCACGCTATTCCACCGTCAGAATCTGCACCGGACCGAGCAGCCCGGATTCGACCAGCGGGGTGTCCTTGGTGAGTTTCCGCACGT
>CAYPGE010000609.1:0-3663 GCA_964409865.1 uncultured Pirellulaceae bacterium | reverse complement strand
CACGAAGAGGCGTGCGGCAAGCTGCCCGTGCTGACGCTGATGCACCTGGCGATCCAGAAGGGATGGAAGACGCGTCTGCTCGACATCCGCAACAGCGGCGCGGCCACCGGTGATTGCTCGAATGTCGTGGGCTACGCGGCCGTTGCCTTTTTTGAAGGCGACGGACCGAGCGAATACGAGCGTGCGTCGGCCCAGAAACTCACCCAGGAAGATCAGAAGTTCCTCCTCGATCTGGCCCGAAAGTCCTTGAACAAGGCGGTACGGGACCAAGAACAACTGGAGGTGCCGGCGGCCGAAGTCCCCGACCGTCTGCGCGAGCGGGGGGCATGTTTCGTGACGTTGACCAAGAAGGAAGATCTGCGCGGTTGCATCGGCCACATTTTCGCTTGCCGGCCGTTGTACCAGTCGGTACTGGAAAACGCGAAACACGCCGCTTTGGAGGACCGGCGTTTCTCGCCCGTGGAGGCCAAGGAACTGGACCAGATCGCGGTGGAAGTGAGCGTGCTGACGACGCCCCGGCGTGTAGAGTACAAGTCCCCGGACGAGCTGATCGCGAAACTGCGCCCCGGCGTGGACGGGGTTGTGTTTGGGTTGCGAGGCGAACGCTCGACCTACCTGCCCCAGGTTTGGGAGCAACTGCCGGACAAGGAGCAGTTCCTGCGCCAGTTGGTGCTCAAGGCCGGGCTCCGGGCCAGCGCTTGGAAAGACCCTGAAGCGGCCTTCTTGACGTACCAGGTGCAAGCGTTCAAGGAAGCGAAGAAATAGGGCCGCGGGCTGCTTGCCGACTCTTCCTTTTGGAGTGCGGCGCCTTGTCGCCGCTTTGGCTGGATCATGACACAACGACCGCGACTTTGTGTTCCGATGCCCCCCTGAACCCAATCATCCAGAGTGCTGCCGCCCGCTGTCCAAAGCGGTGACAAGGCACCGCACTCCAAAATTCGGCTGCGGCCGTTAGCCGCGTTCCGCTATTCCCGATGGCCACCGAACATCTCGCAGGCACCACGGTTCTGGATACGCCGCATTCCGCCGGCCGCAAGCGGCCTGTGCTGTTTCTGGCCGTGTGCGCGCTGGGCGTCTCGGCGTTTTTGACGCAGATCACGCTGATGCGGGAACTTCTCAGCGTGTTTGCCGGCAACGAACTGGTCCTGGGGATCGTGCTCGGGAATTGGCTGCTGCTGACCGGGATCGGTTCCTATCTCGGCAAGACTTCCGCCCGATTGCGGGACGGCGTCGGGGTGCTGATTGCCGCGCAAATCCTGATCGCGATCCTGCCGATCGTGCAGGTCTTCCTACTGCGATCGCTGCGCTACGTGGTGTTCCTGCGCGGCGCGGAGGTGGGGCTGACGGAGACGGTGGTCGCTTGTTTCGTGCTGCTGGCGCCCTACTGTCTGATCGCCGGCTACTTGCTGACACTCTCATCCCTGGTGCTGGCTTCCGGCCGGGAATCGTCCAGCATCGGTCAGGTCTACTTCCTGGACAATATCGGCGACATCGCCGGCGGACTGCTGTTCAGCCTGGTCCTGGTGTACGTCTTCCACCACTTTCAGATCCTGTACGTTTCCGCGCTGGTGAATCTGCTCATGGCGTTCTTGGCCGCGTGGGCCTTTGGCCGGCGGCGATTGCTGGCGATCGCAGGGGCAAGCGGCGTGCCGCTGGCGGCCGTGATGTTCCTGGGCGACTTGGACCGCGTTTCCATGCGGGCCTTGTTTCCCGGCCAGCAGGTCGTCTTCCAAGACAACTCGCCGTATGGCAGCCTGGTGGTGACCAAGTCGGCCGGGCAATACACGTTTGTGGAAAACGGCGTCGCGCTGTTTTCGACGGGAAATGTCGAGCAGGTCGAAGAAACCGTCCACTACGCGATGGCTCAACGCCCCGATGCGCGTCGCGTGCTGCTGATCGGCGGGGGCGTCTGCGGGACGGCCAAAGAGATTTTGCGATACCACGTCTCCGCGTTGGACTACGTCGAACTTGACCCGCTGGTCATCCGCGTAGCCCAACAGTTCCTGCCGGACGTCTTGGACGACCCGCGCATCCACCTGGCACAAACCGATGGGCGGCTGTTCCTGCGCCAGTCGCCGCATCGGTACGACGTGGTGATCGCGGACGTTCCCGACCCGGCCAACTCGCAGATCAATCGCTTCTATACGCGCGAGTTCTACGCCCAGGCCGCGGCACGGATGACTGCCGAGGGCGTGCTCTGCATCTCGCTGGGACGGTACGAGAATTACCTCAGCGACGAACTGGCTGACTTGATCGGCGCGACGCACGCTACCCTGCACGGGCAATTCCGCAACGTGCTGATGCTGCCTGCCGACAAGGTCTACTTCCTGGCTTCGGACGGTCCGCTAACGCTGCAGATCGCCCAGCGCATCGAGCAGCAGGGGATCCGAACGCGGTTGGTGGGACGGCATTACCTGGACGGTGTGCTGACGCCGGACCGGTTGGCGGCAGTGCGGCGCGCGGTGACGCCCGACGCTCCGCGGAACACGGACTTCAATCCGATTTTGGTATACTATGATTTGCGGTACTGGATGAGCCAGTTCAGAGTGCGTTTCGGTTTGCTGGAAGGCGTTCTGGGGCTGATGCTGATCGTGGGCCTGCTGCGTGCTCGGCCGGTGTCGTTCGCGGTCTTCACAACCGGTTTGGCCGCTTCGGCCTTGGAAGTGGTGTTGCTCGTTGGCTTTCAAGTCCTGTACGGCTGCGTGTATCACCAAGTAGGATGGATCGTCACGATGTTCATGATCGGGCTGGGGATTGGGTCGTACACCATGAATCGGTGGTTGCCCCGGCGCAGCCGCAAGGACTTGGTGTGGTTGGAGTTGGGCGTAGCCGTTTACGCCGTGGGTTTGCCGTTCGTGTTGATGGCGTTGGGACGCATCCAGTCGGTTCCGGTCCAGTTGGCGGCGTCGCAGTTGGTGGTGCCCTTGTTGGCGCTCGGTTTGGCGGTGCTGGTGGGACTGGAGTTCCCGCTGGCAGGGAAAGCAGACTTCCGTACCGTTTCAGACACCGCCGCCCGCCTGTATACGGCCGACTACCTGGGCGCCGCTTTGGGGGCGCTGCTGGTCAGCACGTTCTTGATTCCCGTGATCGGCGTGGTGGCCGTGTGCCTGCTGGCCGGGGGGCTGAACGTGCTGAGCGGCGGGATTTTGTTTTGGGCATCGCGAAGAGGGTGAGGCTGGGCAAGAAGCTCCTGGTTACGAGGCTCTGCCTCGTAACCCACTGACCGAAGGCTCCGCCTCCCGATCGGCCGGCAGAGCCGGCAAGGCAGTGAGTTCCCAGGCGCAGCCTGGGAACGAGGAATGCGCGGTTTGCCGGGAGGGGCGGCGATGACTGCTAAAAGCTGGAACTATTACCTGGTCAAGACCGCTCGGCTGAGCGGTTGGCTGCTGTTCCTGCTCGTGCTACTATACATTGTGACGGGCTTTGCGCTGTGCGGCGAGTTGGGCGTCGACCGGATCATCGACGAGCAGTCGGCACTGTCGATTCACAAGATCTTCGAATGGCCGCTGGTGGTGACGTTCGTCGCGCACTCGGTGGTTACCATTTACTTCGCGTTTCGGAGGTGGGGATGGATCAAAACGCGAGTCCCGACGTCCCGATCCACGACGCAGGCGCCGGCGGACGGCCTGAAGCAGCAGGAGCGACACGCCGCCAAGTCCTGAA
>CAYPGE010000608.1:0-3686 GCA_964409865.1 uncultured Pirellulaceae bacterium | reverse complement strand
GGCCTGCCCCCGTTCGGCGGCGGCGCCGTCGGGTACGCCGGGTACGACGTGGTGCGTTACACGGAAGACCTGCCCCACGCGCCGCCAAACGATCTCGGTCTGCCCGATCTGGCGTTCGGGTTTTACCATCGCATGATCGTCTTTGACAACATCGACAAGACGATGTACGTCGTCGTCACGGCGCGCGTCGACGGCGAGGCCGATGCGGAACGAGCGTATCGCGAGGCCCAGCGGCGGGGCGACGAAACCGTGACCCAACTCACGGCCACTCCCGTGCGGCTGCACGCGACGGACATCCATTCCCGCGGCGAGCCGACCATTGCGTACCGCTCCAACTTTCGCCGCGAGGACTTTGAAGAAGCGGTGCGGAAGTGCGTGCGCTACATCCAGGCGGGCGACATCTTCCAGGTGGTGATCAGCCAACGGCTGGAGTTGGAACTGCGGGTCGATCCGTTCGAGATGTATCGCACGTTGCGCGTCGTCAACCCCAGCCCGTTCATGTTCTTCCTCCGCACGCCGGAGGTGACGTTGGTCGGCAGTTCGCCGGAGATCATGTGCCGCGTCGTCGGCGGCAAGGTGACGGTGCGGCCGCTGGCCGGCACGCGGAGGCGAGGCGCGACGGAGGAGGAAGACCGCCGGCTGGCCGAAGAGTTGCTGGCGGACCCCAAGGAGCGAGCCGAACACGTGATGTTGGTCGATTTGGGCCGCAACGACGTGGGGCGGGTGGCGCAATTCGGCTCCGTGGAACTGTCCGACGTGATGGTCATCGAGCGTTACAGCCACGTGATGCACATCACGTCGAACGTGACGGGGCAATTGGCCCCCGGCCAGGACGCGTTCGACGCGCTCAAAGCCTGCTTGCCCGCCGGCACCGTCTCCGGCGCTCCCAAGGTGCGGGCGATGGAGATCATCGACGAACTGGAGCCGCACCGCCGCGGTCCTTACGCCGGCGCCGTGGGACACTTCGACTATCACGGCAACATGGACACCTGCATCGCCCTGCGGACGATCGTCGTGCAGGGCGACAAGGCGTACGTCCAGGCGGGCGCAGGCATCGTGGCCGACAGCCAGCCGGAACTCGAGTACCAAGAAACCTTGAACAAAGCCCGCGGCCTGCTGCGCTCGATCGAAATCACCGAACAGCGGCTCCGCAGCGCCACGTAGCCCGGTCTCTCCGAGACCGCACGGCAGCACCGTAGGCCGCTCGCTCCGCGAGCGGAATCACGTCGCGGAGCGGCGCGGCACCGATGGTCCCGCTCCCTCCTCTTCCGCCAGCTTGGAAATGCGGAAACCATCGAACCGGATCCAATGTTCGGCGTCCGGCGGGCCATTGTAGCATTGGATGTTGACCTGATCGTCGCCAGCTTCCGGCAACTTTCCGCTGGCGGCGGTCTCGAATTCGCTCTTGTCATCGGGACGAAACTGTGCCGTCCAAATTTCCTGTTGCTTTCTGACGACCGCCCCCTTGTCGCCGATAGCGGTCCCAGGCAACAATCTACCCGCCCCGGCCCGGAGATTCGAGCCGGGGCCGGTTCCTGACCCTCCAATCCTCAACCCCACAGAAAGCTGCTCATGAAACGTCTCACTTCCTTCGCCATCCTCGTCGCCGCCATTGCCGTCGCTCAAGCCGCTGAGCCTCCTGCGCCGCCAGCCGCTCCGGTCATGGACTCCAAGTCGGCGGCCGACGTTGCCAGTTACGGGATTGGTCTGCAGATTGCCAACAATTTCAAGGCCGACGGGGTCGAGGTCAACGTGGACCAGTTGATCCTGGGCTTGAAAGAGGCCATGCAAGGCGCCAAGCCTCGATACACAGACAGCCAACTGCAAGCGGCTTTCCAAGCGTTCGGCCGCGCCGTCCAGGCGAAGCGGGACCAGCGCAGTCTGGCGGCCGGCGAAAAGAACAAGCGCGAGGGCGAAGCTTTCCTGGCAGCCAACGGCAAAAAGCCCGGCATCAAAACCTTGGCCAGCGGGCTGCAGTACCAGGTCCTCAAGGCCGGTCAGGGCGCATCGCCCAAGGGCACGGACACCGTCCGGGTGAATTACGAAGGCACGCTGCTGGACGGGAAGGTGTTCGACAGCTCGCTTCGCTCAGGCCAGCCGGTTACGTTTCGCGTCGATGGGGTGATCCCCGGCTGGACGGAAGCGCTGCAGCTGATGCACATCGGCGAGAAATGGCGGATCTACGTGCCCTCGGAACTGGCCTACGGGGCCAACGGAGCAGGTGGGGTCATCGGTCCGCACGCCGTGCTGATCTTTGATGTTGAATTGTTGGGAATTGAGTAGGGGACGAGTCCCGTTCCCACCGCTCGCTGTCGGAAAACAGAACAAGCCCGGCTCTTTTTGAAAAGCCGGGCTTCTCCCTGCAGAGCCGATGCCTACTTGGCTTCCAGCTTCTTCACGGCCTCGGCGGCCGCTTCCCGGACCTGGTCGCTGAGGTCCTTTTCCGCAAGTTCTTTGAGCTGCCCGATGACGGACGCTTCGGCCGCCGCCGGAATCCCACCCAGAGCCGATGCGGCTTCTGCCCGAACCAGTTCCTCTTCGTGGCTCAGCGCCTTCGCCAACAGCGGAACCGCCGTCTTTTCCAATTCTGCATCGCCGGGGCTGATCTTCAGGAGCGACCAGATGACGGCGGTGCGGGCCGCGTCGTCCACCTTTTCCAGACGCTGCCGGAGCACCGGAATCGCTTCCGCAGCGGCGGGGCCGATCTTGCCCAACGCATAGCACGCCGTCCCGCGCACTTCCCGTTCGTCGGAGGACAGCGATTCGATCAGCACCGGAACGGCTGCTTTGGCTTCCGGCCCGATCGCCGCCAAGGCCAATTGGGCCAGTCGGCGGAACAGCACATCGTCCTCATCGGCGGGCGGCTCGCGGAGAGCTTCGATCAGCGCCGGGACCGTCGGCGCCGCCTGCGGGCCCATGCGGTAGATCAACGCCGCCGCGAATTGGCGGCGTTCCTTGACCTGTAGCGCTTCGATCACCTTGGGAAGAATCTTGGGGCCCAGCGCGGCGAGGGCATCCAGGGCGTGCCCCACCACGCGCTGATCGGGATCCTGGAGCGCCGCCAGCAGCGCCGGCCCGACGATCTCCGGGTGCGAACCGAATTCGCTCAGCTCTCTTGCCGCCACGCCGCGCAGCTCGGCATCGTCCGACTTCAGAGCCGCGACGATCTGCTCGGCCGCATGGCGGACGACCTCCAGATTCTCGGGATTCTGCCTGGCCAGGACCCAGAGGCTGACGAGCTTCAGCATCGGCTTGTCGCTGCGGGCGGCGGCGACCAAGGCCTTCGTTTCTGCTTTGTCCTTCTGGTTGATGGCCCCCAAGGCAAAGGCGGCCGAGAATCGCACGGCGTCAAACTCGTCGCTCTCCAGCGCCTTGACAATCGCGGGAACAGCGGGGGCCGCCGGAGCGCCGATCGCGGCCAGCGCCATCAGGGCCTGCATCCGCACCTCCGGCTCCTTGTGGCTTAGCACCTCGATCAGCTCGGGAACGGCCGGCGCCGCCGTTTCGCCCATATCCCTCAGGACCACGCAGGCCCAATAGCACATCTTCTCGTCCTTCAGCAATTCCCGCATGGGGGGGACGGCTTTCTCGCCGGCATCTGCGATGGTCTGCAGCATGGGCAGGACCGAGGCGGGATCGCCTTCCTCCAACATCTTGAGGAACAGCGGCCGAGTTTTTTCCGGCGG
>CAYPGE010000607.1:0-3698 GCA_964409865.1 uncultured Pirellulaceae bacterium | reverse complement strand
GTTCGGTTTCGGGTCCACCAGGCCGGCGACGCGGAAGTAGCCGTCGTTCGGGCTGCGCGCCCGCCGCGCTCTGCGGCTGTTGACAAACAACTGGCGGAAATACCATTGGCCCGCTTTGACCTCAGGCAGCTCGGCCGTCCAGATCTCGCCGGGGCCTTGGCGCCAGCCCGTAATCCGCCGGCCGCCGGACAGCACCGGCTTGTCGTCCCCCGCAGCAGCATAGGTGACCGGGGCGTCTCTGGTCCCTGAGTCGTCGGGCGTGAAGACGATCGGCGATTCCAGTTGATGGGGGCCCCGGATGTACACGGTCACGGGGCCTGGCAGTTTGTTGTCCTTGCGAAGATTTCGGACGGCGCTCCGGGCACGGTCGATGGACGCAAACGGGCCGTCGTTGCCCGCCGGATTCGGTTCCGCCAGCCGACCCGACCAGCCGTCGTTCCCGTCGGGAGCCACGTGGTAGGTGATCGACTCGGCCCGAGTCTGCGGCGCCGCGACCGCGGCCAGCGCGATGAGCAGAACCGTTTTGGCAAGACGCAGCGACGTCGAGAGAATGTCTGTCGTCATCTTTCGCTCACTCCTTGGTGAATTTCGGGGATCGCAGCCTCAGCACGGTCTTTCGGAACATATTCTCAGAGCGTACACTATGCCGCAAGCGGTGAAGTTTTGGAGTGCGGCGCCTTGTCGCCGCTTTGGCCCGATCGCGACGGCGCGGCGGCCGCTTTGTGTTCAGCTGCCTTGCTGTGTCTCCTGAACCCCCACGTCACCACGATCAAAGGGCATCGTACACATCCATTTCGGGGCGATGCCAATCCCCCGCAAACGCTCCCCGCCGGTGACGGAGATCGGCGGCCTGTCGCTCGTCGATCCCGTAGTCGGCAAGTTGGATCGAGTCGGAAGTCAGGAAGGTGACGATTACTTGGCCTTCCGCGTTCTCCGGCGGCCTTTCGAGCAATTCCACACGGCCGTCACGGCAAACGCCTCGGACAGACTTCATGGCTACATCCCTCCACACCCAGCGATTCTCTGGAATTCTTCCAGAACAGCCCGGCACGGTCACGCCCGTTCCGTGAATCCAATCGCCCCTTCTCGCGGCCCAGTCAGGGGCACTAACGCCGCCCTCGCCAGATTGAAGCCGAGTTCCGCCAGGACGCAAAGCCGTGCCTCATGCCCTTGGCCAGCAAGGCAGGGTACACGGATTCCCATGATCAAGGATTCCTCGTGCGACGTTTTCCTCAGCATGGATTTGCGTTTCTCGTTTCGCCGCAAGAGGTTACAATCTTGATCTCACAAACTGTGACATCCAGATGGCGTGGCCCGCGGAAGCCCCGCATGGCCTTTCCCGAGAGCAGATCAAGACCATTAGCGACGTGCTCACGCAAATGATGGCCCAGCTGCCAGAACCCCGCGAACGGGGCTTTCACGGCATGCGACCGCGCCCCACCACACGGGAGTGGCTCGCGGCGGGCCGGCCCGGTATAATCGTTCCCGGAGATCGACGCATGCCCAAGCCGATTCAACGTGACCATCGCCTGCTGACGCGGATCCGATTGGATAATCTGTTGTCCTTCGGTCCTGAAAGCCCCGCCCTGCCGATGGAGAAACTGAACGTTCTCATCGGCCCGAACGGATCGGGGAAATCCAATCTGATCGAAGCGATAGCGCTCATGCGTGCTGCGCACGGTGATTTCCGAGACGTGTTGAGGGAGGGGGGTGGGTTTGCCGAGTGGATTTGGAAAGGGAACAGGAAAGGCCAAGCCACGGTGGATTTTGTCGTCCGCCCTCCGAAAGGCAAGGTTCCACTGAGACATCTGCTTGCGTTCCGTGCCGACGGGCGCCTTGTTTTCCAGCTGGAAGACGAACGCATTGAAGACGGGTCAGAAGGAGCGGACCAGACGGAGCCGTATTTCTGCTATCAGAACGGTCAACCGGTCGTAAGGACGCCGGCAAAGAGGAGGCAGAAACTCGACAAAGAAACGTTCAACCGAAGTCGTTCGGTGCTGTCGCAGCTGCGTCATCCGGCCGCATACCACGAACTCTACTCCTTGGGAAGCGCCTACGAGAAGATTCGCATTTACCGAGAATGGACCTTTGGCCGTGCCACCGTGTTTCGGCAGCCTCAGATGGCCGACCTGCCCAGCGATCGCTTGGAAGAAGACTTCTCCAACCTCGGTCTGTTCGTCAACCGGCTCCGCCAGGACCCTCATGCGAAAGCGGCAGTACTGGAAGGAATGCGTGACCTTTACGAGGGCGTGAGCGATTACGATGTAAGGGTCGTCGGCGGCACGATCCAAGTGGTTTTCATCGAAGGCAAGTTCACCATCCCGGCCACGCGGCTGTCCGACGGCACATTGCGTTACCTGTGTCTGCTGGCTATTCTCCTCGATCCCACACCGCCGCCGCTCATCTGCATCGAAGAACCGGAGTTGGGCCTGCATCCCGACATTCTGCCCAAACTGGCTGACCATTTAGTGGCCGCGTCCCAACGCGCCCAGATTATCGTCACGACTCACTCCGATATTCTCGTCGATGCGATGACCGAGCGGCCGGAAGCGGTGGTCGTGTGCGAAAAGCACGAAGGGAGCACGCACATGCGGCGACTCAGGCGCGATGATTTGGCTGCCTGGCTGGACAAGTATCGGTTGGGCCAGCTTTGGACCAAGGGACAATTAGGAGGGACTCGTTGGTGAGTGCGAGCATCTATTTGGAGGGCGGCGGTGACTCCAAGGACTTGCACATCCGCTGCCGCCAGGGATTTCGAAAGCTGCTGGAGAACGCCGGCTTCAAGGGCCGGTTGCCGCGTCTGACCGCGTGCGGCGGGCGAGATGCCGCGTTTGACGACTTCCAAACCGGCCACGCGACGAAAGGCGACTCGGACTACGTTGCCATGTTGATCGACAGCGAGGACCCGTTGGACGACCTTGAAGCCACTTGGCAGCACTTGCATCGGCGCGATGGCTGGGATAGACCAGCCCGCGCAACGGACGAGCAAGTGCTGTTCATGACCACATGCATGGAGAGCTGGATCGTCGCCGACCGCAAGACGTTGGCGGAGCACTACGGAAGCAAGCTCCAGGAATCGGCCCTACCTGCATTGCACGCCCTGGAAACCCGGCCGCGGCAGGAGATTCAAGAAAAACTTGCCCATGCGACCCGCAAGTGCGGCAACGCCTACGCGAAAGGGAAGAAGTCGTTTGAATTGCTCGGCAAGCTGTCACCGAACGAGCTAGAACATCTGCCGAGCTTTCGACGCGTGGTGCGGATTCTCGGAGAGAACCTCTAAGCCTCTTAGACGGACGATGATTTCACGGTGCCACAAGTTCAGCAGCGAACTGAAAAAACGCATTTTGCCCGCCGAAGCCGATGACCGGATGACGGCGGCACCGGCGTTTGAGACTGCGGATGCCTGGACCCCTGAGAACGATACCGAAAACGAGGTCTAACGATGCGCACGCTAAGCCCATGCCTCGCCGCACTGCTGACCTTCCTCATCACGCTGCACGTCGCCGAGGCAGCAAAACCCCTGAAGGTCTTCATTTTGGCCGGCCAGTCGAATATGGAGGGCCAGGGGGTGATTGCGGCGGAGCCGAAACGCAACGACGGCAAGGGGAGCCTCGAATATCTGGTGAAGAATCTCGACACGCCCGAGCGATTCAAACATCTGGTCGACGAGGCCGGCACGTGGCGTGTGCGCGAGGATG
>CAYPGE010000606.1:0-3711 GCA_964409865.1 uncultured Pirellulaceae bacterium | reverse complement strand
GTCGCGCGATTGCGTTTGCTGGAGCGATTGCGGCCGAGATCGCAGCGGGGCGCCGCGGTCGTGACTGATGCGGAGCAGCGCCTGCGACGGGTGGCAGCCGATCGAACGGGAGTGGAAGCTGACCCGCCGCTGCTGTGAGCTGTTGCTGGAATACGGGTTCGAGGTCCACATCCTGACCAAGAGCGGCCTCGTTCTTCGCGATCTCGATCTCTTCGCCGGCCGGAAGGTGCAGGTGGGCGTGACGGTGACCAGCCTCGACGACGTTCTCCGGGCTCATTGGGAGCCGCGGGGAGCCAGCGTGGAGGAACGCTTGGGCGTGCTGGAGGCGGCGGGCCGCCTGGGGCTGAAGACCGCGATCATGTTCGGACCGCTGCTTCCCTGGCTCTCCGACAGCCCGGACTCCCTGAACGCGATGTTTCAGCGAACGGCTGACCTGCAAGTGGAGGTCGTTTGGGTGGATGCCCTCAATCCGCGGCCCCGGGTCTGGCCCGCAGTGGCAGAGTTGCCGCGTGCCACGTATCCAAACCTGCTGGAACCGTACCGGCAGATGCTGTTTGAACCGGCAGCACGCGCCAGGTACTTGCAGGAATTAGGACAGCGTGTCCAGCGTGCCGCAGAACGGGCGTTTTTACAGGATCGCATCGTCCGCTGCTTCTGATTCAGCAACTGCGACGCCCGTGTGAACAGCATCCACTACACCGAGCACGAAACGGGAAACCGCATCAACGGCTGGTGGGTGATTCGGCAACCACGATCACCTTGGCGGGCTGGGAGTAGTCGCTCCAGAGGCTGCGGACCACACCTACGTCGAGCTTGCCGGCATGCACGAAGAACCGGTAACACGAGGTGTACGGCTGGCCCGGTTCGATGGCAAAATCGTCTAGCACGCACGGCGACCAGCACATGTACGGCTTCGTGGGATGCAGTCGCACCGGCTGCGGCGCCCGAAAGTTCTCCGGATGGCAGAAGCTGGTGATGCCGCTGGGATTGCCGTCGAGCTTGCCCCACACATCGACCCAGTCCGGCCGCGTATGATTTCCGTCCTCGCGAGTCTTGCCATCACTGGTGAGAAAATCCCCCTGGTCGCGCTCCAGCCAAGCACTGTTGCCGCGCACGCACAGGCCGCCGTAAAGGTTCTTGTTTAGCACCAGCCGACTCGCACCGGCGCACGTCTGCACCGAACGCAGGTCGAATAGGAATCCCGCGCTGCGTCGATAAACTCGCACGTCCCAGGTTTCGTTGAGCACCGGCTTCGGGCCACCGGGGGCCGTACGGTCGAGGTGCTCCAACCGCGCCGAAAACCCGGCCAGGACCGGCCCGCTGACTACGTTCTCCAAGGCCACGTGCCGGATTTCGCCTTCCTGCTTCTTCGAGTTCCAGAAATCGACGGACCGCTCCTCGAACGTAGTCTTGACCCAGGCGAACATGATGCCGTGTTGGTGCAGGTGGTCGGGCGGCATGGCGTCCGTGAGCATCCGTTTCTGCGGATCAAACACGGGGTGGATGAATCCACTGCGAGCGAAATACGGCTGCTCCGGATCGGCCGACGGCAGAACATCCACGTGGTATTGGAGCACAGACAGCGGGCCGACTTTCAGCAGCACCCGCCCTTCGGTCTGCACGGCGGTGACCGGATTCTCCGTGGCGGACGTCACACGCGAGGTCGCCAAACGATAGCGCCGTGATTTGCCAGCCGCCAATCGTTCGTCGATCATCCACACCAGACGCGGCGGCGTTCCGGCCACAACCTGGACAGGCACAGGCTGCTGGGTGTCCAGGCGGATCAATTCCAGTTGACCGCCAGGTGGCACGTCGGCGGGCAGGTCGGCCTCGACGGGCACGCCTTCCCGGTCACAGGCTCCGGCCTGGACTTCCAGCACGACGGCAGCTGGGGCCGTGCGTTGAGCAAGGAATCCCAGTACAAAGCAGAAGACACAGCCAGTCATAACGCCTGTTTTCATGACGAAGTCTTTCCGACGACAAGAAGAATCTATCCGGCATAGGCCGGTCTTCAACACCGCTACCGCTTACGGCACCTTGACGCCGGGGATGGCAGGACGAACACGGTAGAGGCCGGTGCGGCAGGTCATGTAGAGGGTCCTCCAGTCGGCGTCACCGAAGCCGCAGTTGGCGGGTTGTTCAGGCGTGACGAACGTGCCGAGATGCTTGCCGGTACGATCGAAGACCATCACGCCCTTCTGGGATGTGCAGTAGACGTTGCCGGCGGTGTCCACCTTCATCCCATCAGCGCCGGGTGTCTCGGCGAACACGCGGCCGTTGGTGAGTGTACCGTCGGCGGCGACATCGAAGGCCCGGATGTGGCCCCGCTCCGTGTCGTTGATGTACAGTATCTTTTCATCGGGCGTGAACGCCAACCCATTGGGTTTGGCGAAATCCTTCATCAGCAAGCTCAGCGTCTTGCCGTCGGCGGAGATCCGATACACGCCCTGGAAATCCAGCTCCCGCTCTTCGCGTTTCACGCCGTAGGGCGGATCGGTGAAGTAGATGGCACCGTCGCTCTTGACGACCACGTCGTTGGGGCTGTTCAGTCGCTGGCCCTCGTAGCGTTCGGCGAGGACGGTCACCGTGCCGTCGGTCTCGGTGCGGGTGACGCGGCGCGAACCGTGCTCACAGGCGATCAGGCGGCCCTGTTTGTCCAGCGTCAGGCCGTTCGAGTTGCGGCTGGGAGAGCGGAACGTCTCGCACTTTCCGTCTTTGAAGCGGACGATGCGGTCGGCGGGAATGTCGCTGAAGAGCAGTTCACTGTTCGCGGCCACCCAGACCGGGCCTTCGGTGAACTTGAAATCACCGGCGACTTTTTCGATTCTGGCGTTGAAGTCAATGGCCAGCGCAGTGCTGGCCGCCATCATGCAGGAGCATACGATCGTCATCTTCATAGGTGTCGTCCCTCCCTCTCCGTTGCCGCTGATTGGTTTCAACAACAGGATGCCAAGTCTTCAGTTTCGCATTTCCTGTTGGACCGAGCAAGGCGAGGGCGGCCGTTCTATCGATCTGGTAGTAGCCGGGGTCCGGATGTTCTGCCACAATGCTGTGCTGAGAAAGCCGTCATCCCTACCGTGTGGAGGTTCAACCATGAAGTACTGTGGCTTCTGTCTCCTGGCTGTGGTCTGCCTGGCGTCGACGATCCGGGGCGAAGCGGCGGGTCCGCAGAACAGCCTTCGCATCGCAGTCTACGAGTCCGAGGCCAATGCGGCGGAATACCGCGGAGTTCATCAATCACCGCTACGGGCCTGGCTACAGCGGAATCACTACGACTTCGAGGTCATTGGGGATCACACCGCCAGCGATCCTGTGGAGCTGGCTCGCTTCGCTGTCGTGATCTCGACCAGCAACTACATCGTTCCCGACACGGCCGCGGCTGGCTTGGCTGCCTTCGTCAAGGCCGGTGGGCGACTGCTGTGGATCGATGGCCCGGCCCGGTGCCGAAATCGAGAATTGCTCGCCGTCCTCGGGATCGAAGCCGGCTGCACCTACGCTCCCGTCAGCCAGGCTGCCTTTCGTATCCGCAGTGCCGATCATCCGCTTTGCCTGGACCTGACCGATTTCCAGGCAGCAGGCATTGGAAATCCGGCCCTGAAGGCCATTGGGCAGGTCCTGGTCGAATCGTCGGCCGTCCCCGCAGACCACCCATCGCCGTCCGAGGGCAAGAGGCATGCTCTTCCGGCGGTCGTGGTTACAAAGACCGGCCCC
>CAYPGE010000605.1:0-3741 GCA_964409865.1 uncultured Pirellulaceae bacterium | reverse complement strand
CGCCAAGGAACTGGGCTATCGCATCAAGCTGCTGGCCGTCGCCAAGCTGGCCGAGGAAGGGCTGGAATTGCACGTGTCGCCGACGTTGGTGCGCGTCGGCCGCCCGCTGGCCGAGGTGCGGGAGGCGTACAACGCCATCAGCGTGGTGGGCGACGCGGTGGGGCAGTTGTTCTATCACGGCTTGGGCGCCGGCCAGATGCCCACGGCCTCCGCCGTCGTGGCCGACATGATCGACACCGCCGTGGGCCGGACGGGGATCACGTTCAAGACGCTGGAGTTGTGGTCCAACCGCGAGTCGCCCGTCACCATGCGGGATTTTTCCAAGCTGCCGTCGCGCTACTACCTGCGGTTCACCGTCGAGGACCGGCCCGGCGTGCTCGCCCAGATCGCCGGGGTGCTCGGCGAACATCACATCTCGATCGCGTCCGTGATCCAACACGAACACGATCCGGAGGGAGACGCCGACACGGTGCCGCTGGTGATCATGACCCACTCGGCCACGGAAGGCGACGCCGCCGGTGCGACGAAGGAAATCGGCCGCCTGCCGTGCGTCCACGGCAGAACCGTGCGGATGCGCGTGCTGGACGATTGACCCCCCCGTGGCACGGCCTACTTGTTGGCCGTGCCTGCAAAGAGGACGGCGACGCTCCGGTCGAGATCGTCCCGTCGCTGGCCAACTGGAAGCGGCTGGCCTTGGCCCGCTACGGGTTCCGGCTCGGCGAGTCGGGTCCGCCTGCTGCTCGGCGTCCGTCCATTCGCTGAAGCCACTCTTCAAATCGAGCCGCAAGTTCTTTTGTCCGCTCCGGCTGGCTTGCTGCCAGGTCGACGGTTTCGGTGCCGTCCGCTTCCAGATCGTACAACTGCCACGCTCCACCGCTCCTGGGGCGAATGGCTTTCCAGCGGCCCATCCGGACGACGTGATGCTGCGGCACGCTCCAGCACAGCATCTCATGACCCTGGCGCTGCCGTCCCTGAAAGATCGGCAGCAGGCTTCTGCCTTCCAGGGGCAACGGCTTGCGGCCGTCGAACTCGGCGGGATACTCTTCCCCCGCCAGATCCAGACAGGTCGCCATGATGTCGATCACGTGCCCGACCTGATCCGTCAAAGAGCCACCTTGGCGAATGACCGCGGGCCAGCGGACGACCAGCGGAGTGCGGATGCCGCCTTCATAACCGGTCAGCTTCGTACTGCGCAGCGGCGTATTGCTGACGTTGGCCCACGCCAGCCCGTAGGCGGCGAAGGTGTCGTGTGCACCCGGCAAGTTGTCCGGCCCGCTGCCGGGCCGAATCGCTACACCGTCTTTGCGCCAGCGATCGTTCTTCCCCTGGGGGGTGAAACCGAAGCCGCCCGTCGTCGGCGCAACTCCGCCGTCTGGAGCGGCCCCGTTGTCGGACAGAAACATCACCAGCGTATTGTCTGCTTTGCCGGCCTTCTGAACGGTCTCCAGCAACTCGCCAACGCCGCGGTCCATAGCCGCCACCTGCGCGGCGTACACCGCCATGCGTTCCGCCTGCCAGTCTTGGTACGGGTCTGTTTTCCAGTCGTGGACGCTGGGCGGTCGCGGCGACAGTTCCCAACCGGTGGGAATGAGGCCCCATTCGCGCTGCTTCTGGAAACGCCGCAACCGCCATTCGTCCCAGCCCTGTTCCCGATACCGCTGCCGGTGCGGTGCAATCGCCGCTTCACGGGCGTGCAACGGCCAGTGCGGCGCGATGTGCGCCACGTACAGAAAGAAGGGTTGGTCACGCTCGACCGCCTCTGTCAGAAACTGGAGCGCGAAGGAGTTGAGCGCGTCCGTCAGATAAAAGTCGCGGGGCAGTTCCCAGCGATCGCCGTCGAGCAGGTAGGGATTTTGCTCGACTTCGTGAAAGTAGCTGATCTTGGCTTGACACATCGGGCCGAAGAAACGATCGAACCCACGCTGCGACGGCAAGTCCCGCTGTTGCCACTTGCCGACCATCATCGTGCGGTAGCCGCCCCGCCGGAGCACTTCGGCGATGGTCACGCACTTGCTGAAGTCGGTCGGCTGGTTCCAGTGGGCGCCGCTGTGGCCGATCTGCTGGCAATACAGTCCCGTCAGCAGCGCCGCGCGGGTCGGACCGCAGACGGCGTTGTTGTAGAACTGAGTGAACCGCAGACCACGCTCCGCCAAGGAGTCGATGTGCGGCGTGGGAATCTCCCCGCCGTAACAGCCGAGGTCGGACCAGCCGAGATCATCCGCGAGGACCAGGATGATGTTCGGACGTTCGGCGGACAAGGCCGCTGCCGCGCCGGCCGGCAGAAGACTAAGGCCGAGAACCAAGAGGGAAAGCGACTTTCGGTACAGGGACTTGCTGTTCATCGATCACCTCCGCGAAAAGCCGTGCGCTGCACCTCCTGCAGAACTTCCTTAGGATCGGCGAATCAATAACTGTCGCGATTTCAAAGTAGCCATCACGCTCCGCGTGATGATCGCCAACAAGAACGGGACAGTTATTGATTCGCCGATCCTTATCGTCCCGCGGAGTGGCGTTCAGGGACCGTCGCCAGCCGCTCCAATTCCGTCACCACTCGGTCCAGTTCGGCAACCAGTTCGTTCCTCTCCCGGCTTGCGTCGCTGCCGGCTTGGCGGAATGCCTCGACCAAGGCGCGATAGTACCACAGTGTTCCCTTCTTCTTGCCGCTGAACCGCGACCAGATTCGCTGCCCGTGGATACGGCAGTCACGCAAGATGGCCCGCGCGTTGTGCAACTTGTCGCAGGCCGACACGAAACGGGCGGAGGCCGATGCCTCGGACACGTGCGCAATGTATGCCTTCTTGCGTTGACGCCACGGGGGCTTGGGTGTCTCCAAGGTGTCGGTGCAACTCAGCACAAGATCGGCGACGCGATCGCCGAACCGCCCGCGGACATCCGCAATACGGCCCTTGCCGCCGGCATCCTCGCCGGCGTCGTGAAGCAGGGCTGCGATGGTTTCTTCCTCATCCGCACCATGTTCCATCGCGATGCTCGCCACCCCCAGCAGGTGCGAAACGTACGGGATTTCCGTCCCCTTTCGGGTCTGGCCGGCGTGGATCAGCGTGGCGTACTGGAGGGCCTCGTCAAATTTGGGCGACAACATGGCCGTGCTCCCTGGGATGTCAATCGCATGTGCCAATTCCGCTGTCTCTGGATTAGAGTAGCCCCGGCAACGGGGCGCTGCAACCGGGCCGTCACCAGTTCGGCGGCTCAAATGCCTTGTCGGTTCGTCGAAGCAACTCCCGGCAAAAGGACAGATCGCACATCTGGCGGCTCCATACCGTGGGCCAGCGGGGCTGCACGTCGATTCGTTCGAGCCGGGGGCGACGCCTCAGACAATCCCCCAGGTTTTCAAAGATCCAGCACCAAGCCAAGCGCCGTTCCGGCGCAATCGTCTTTTCGGCTTCCCAAAAAGCCGGTGGACGCTGATTCAACCGCTTGCCCTCCAGGGCCGGCTCGATTCGCAGATGCAGCAGTTCGTGCTCGCAGATGACCTTAACCGGCTTCGCGGGAACCGACCGCTGGCCGATCCTCGACGCTTGCCGTCGAGTGCGTCAGGTTGGTGCCCCACGGATGCCCGGCCGGCGTTCCCCTGATCCTCGACGCTTGCCGTCGAGTGCGTCAGGTTGGTGCCCCAATCGCAGCTCCAAGAGCCGAAGGAAAGCCGGTATGGGGAGCCAGCCTGAACAACTCGACGGCAAGCGTCGAGGATCAACACGACGATCGAGCCTGGCGGCGTACGTG
>CAYPGE010000604.1:0-3761 GCA_964409865.1 uncultured Pirellulaceae bacterium | reverse complement strand
CATCGCCGAGGAACTGTGGCAGGTCCTGGGGCACGAGCAGACGCTGGCCTACGAGCCCTGGCCGAGCTATGATGAAGCGTTGACCAAGGAGGATACGATCGAGGTCCCGGTACAAGTCAAGGGCAAGTTGCGGGGCCGCATCCGCGTCCCGGCCCAGGCCACCGCCGAGGAACTGGAGGCCGCGGCGAGAGCCGACTCGAGGGTCGCCGAGTGGATCGAGGGCAAAGAGATTGTTAAGGTCGTGGTCGTGCCTGGCCGGATGGTCAATTTCGTGGTCAAGTAAGGATCGAAGATGCGGCAAAAACTGCGTAGCATGGCTCTCCGAGCCGTGCCCCCGGCCCCAAGATCCCGAGCAGATTTGCACGGGTCGGAGAGTCATGCTGGCAACGCGGATCGAAATAACTCCCCGGTTCATGCAGAAAGATTTGGAACCGCTGACAGAAAAATGAGGTGACAGAAAGATAAAGAAACGGAGAATTCGCACTCGCGAACGTAATCCAGAACTTCGTCCCCTATCCGTCCTCTCATGTCATTTTTCTGTCAACCTATCTTTCTGTCAGCCTTGTTCCGCTTTTTCTGTAGTGATTGCCGATTCGGATCGAGCCCCGAGTAGTTATTTCGGCCACCGTTGCTACGGCTTTCGCTAAGTTCGTCCCATGGCGCGCCCACGTCGAGAACCTATCGAAAACGGATTGGCGCTGGACCCTCATGCCCAGTCGAGCATTACCGCGCGCCGTCGCGTACCCGCTTGGCTGCTCTCGGCCCTCCTGCACGGCTTGCTGCTGCTTCTGTGCGCGCTGATCGCGCCGCTGCCTTCGCGGGGCGTCGTCCCAGAACCGACGCGTCGGGCCGGGATCGTGCTGGTTGAGCAAGCCGGTGATGCGGTGGAGTATTTTACCGAGGAGGCTGCGGACAACGCGTCGGCGCCGTCCGCCGCCCAACAAGCCGTTGCGGCAACCTCCGAGGGTCCGCAAGGTCTCGAAGCCGCGCTGCCCTCCGCTGCTCAAACGCCGGTCGATACGGCGGGCATGCTGCCCTCGACCGATGCGCTCCGCGGCCTGGGCGTCGGCGCCGACGTGGCCGCCGCGCTGCCCAACGCCGGCGACTTGACAGCGGGCCTCCGGTCGGACAAGAAGTTGGGCAAGGGGGCGCAGACCTACGTTTTTGGCGCCAAGGGCGAAGGCAGCGTGTTCATCTACGTGTTCGACCGCTCGGACAGTATGAACGGCTACGAAGGCCGGCCGCTGGCCGCTTCCAAAGCAGAGCTGATCAGGAGCCTGCAAGCGCTGCAGCCCATTCACCAATTTCAAATCATCTTTTACAACGCGCAGGTGACCGCCTTCAACCCGTCTCCTTCGCAGCCTCCGCAGTTGATGTTTGCCACCGAGGCGAACAAGGCGCTGGCGGCCCAGTTCGTCGGCCAGGTTCCCGCCTGGAACGGGACTCGACACATGGCCCCGCTGCGATTGGCGCTGCGGTTGGCGCCGGACGTGATTTTTTTCCTGACCGACGCTGGCGAACCGCAACTGAGCGCGGCCGATTTGGAAGACCTGCGGCGGCTGAACACCGGCACCGTGATTAACGCCATCGAGTTCGGCGCCGGCCCCGACCCCGGCGGCGAGAATTTCCTCGTCGGCCTGGCGCGGCAAAACAACGGCCAGCACGTCTACGTGGACGTCACGCGTCTGCCGGGCCCGTGAAGGCTTTTCCTGAGAGTCTCTTATGCCGGCTGCCTTCCTCTCCATCTTGATTGTTGGCACGGCCGCACAAAGCGCCATCGCTGCGGATACGGTCATCTACAAGACCGCCAAGGACCCTGCGGTTCAAGCCACCGTGACGGGCGAGATCGTCGATTTTGCGGGCGGCCAATTGTCGATCCGCAACGAGGTGGGAGTGCAACAGACGATTCCCGCCGAACGCGTCGTCGAGATCCGCAGCGACGCGACGGCGGCCGAGACGGCGGCCGACCAACTGGCGCGGGAGGGCAAGTTCGAGGAAGCGGTCAAGAACTACCAGCAGGCAGTGCGGGACGAAAAACGCGTGTGGGTGCAGCGGCAAGTGATGGCCAAGCTGGTCGGCACGTACTGCCAGTTGGAGCAATTCGATTCGGCGGGGGACGCCTTTCTGAGCTTGCTGCGAAACGATCCGCAAACTCACCATTTTGCCGTAATCCCCCTGTCGTGGATGGTCCATTCGCCCTCGCCGCAGTTGGCGCAGCGTGCTGCCGTGTGGATGTCCCAGACCCAGAATTCCGTTTCCGTTCTGTTAGGTGCCAGCTGGCTGTTGTCGACCAGCCAGCGGGCGGCTGCCTCCGCATCGCTGCAGCGACTGATCACGGACCGCGATCCACGCGTGGCGATGCTCGCGCAAACCCAACTCTGGCGGACACGCACGGCCACCGCGACCGTCGAGGAGGTGGAGGGCTGGGAGGCCTGGCTGGCGAGGCTTCCTGCGGACTTGCGTGCCGGGCCGTACTTTGCGCTCGGCCAAGCGTGGTCGGCCAGGGGGCAGAGCGACAAATCGGCCTTGGCCCACCTTCGCGTGCCGATCCTTTACGGGCAGGACCGCCGCCTGGTCGCCAGCGCCCTCTTGTTGGCGGGCCGCGAATTGGAAAAAATCGGCCAGCGGGAGGAAGCCGTCACGCTGTATCGGGAAGTGGTCCGCGAGCACGCCGCCGCGCCGGCCGCGGTTGAAGCCCGCGGACGGCTGGAAGAACTGGCCGGGCGGGAGAACGAATAGAACCTCCGCGCGCGAAAAATGGCAAAGATCTCGAAACAGGCGTCTCCTTCCTGGCGTGCATTTTTCTGTCACCCCATTTTACTGTCAGCTCTTCCGACCCATGATTCGGAACGTGAAGCGAAAGGAACTGAAGTTTGTTCCGCCGAAGAAACCTGCTGACCTGCGCGACCTCGCTTGTTTTCGTTTGTCTCGTGTGTTCCGCCGCATGGGCCGCGGAGCCAAATGCCGCATCCGCCGCGGCGACGGCTGAATCCGCCGGCGGCCACGCGCCGCAGGGCTTGTTCAGCATCGTCTTTTCCGGCGGTCCGATCGGCGTCTCGATCATGCTGCTCCTGCTGGCCCTGTCGCTGACCGCCGCTTATCTGGGCTTCGAGCACCTGTTGACGATCCGCCGCGGCGAATTGATGCCGGAGGGATTTGCCGACCAGGTTCGGGAACTGTTGCTGGCCGGGCGCGTCGTCGAGGCGGATCGAGCCTGCCGCGAGCAACCCTGCCTGCTGTCGTTCGTCCTGCTGAACGGGCTGGCCGAATTGGACACGGGCTGGACGGCCGTCGAGAAGGCGATGGAGGACGCGATGGCCGAGCAGTCCGCGCGGCTCTTTCGGCGCGTCGAGTATTTGTCGGTGATTGGCAACCTCGCGCCCATGGTCGGCCTGTTGGGCACCGTGGTGGGCCTGATCATGGCGTTCTATGAAGTCGCCTCGACGCAAGGTGCCGCCGGGGCGGGCGAGTTGGCGGGCGGGATCTATCACGCCTTGGTCAGCACGGTGGCCGGGCTGATCGTCGCCATCCCGTCGCTGGGCTTGTTTGCCATCTTCCGCAATCGCATCGACCAACTGATCGCCGAAGCCGCCTACCTGGCGCAGCACGCCATGGCGCCGCTGAAACGGCGCCGCCTGCGGAGCCAGGCATCGAGTGCCGCGCCGCCGGCGCCCCCGCCCCTGGAAGGAGGCCGGTGATGCGCGTTCCATCCCGTGCGCGAGGCAGTCCGCTGAGCATTAACATGACGCCGATGATCGACG
>CAYPGE010000603.1:0-3765 GCA_964409865.1 uncultured Pirellulaceae bacterium | reverse complement strand
GATTCCGCGGTCGAAAAGGCAACCTACCTGACCGCCTTTGCCTCGAAGGTCTACCTGATCCACCGCCGCGACGAGTTGCGGGCCTCCCAGATCATGCAGCGCCGGGCGCTGGAGAATCCCAAGATCGAACTCGTCTGGAGCCACGTGGTTGACGAGGTCCTGGGGAACGACCAGGATGGGGTGACGGGGCTGCGGGTGAAAAGCACGAAAGACGCGACGCTCCGCGAACTGGCGGTGGTCGGCATGTTTGCCTCGATCGGCCACACGCCCAATACGGGCTTTCTGCGCGGCAAGCTGGAGATGAACGACAAGGGTTACATCAAGTGGACGGCGCCCTTCCGGACGTACACCAGCGTCGACGGCGTGTTCGCG
Source organism: uncultured Pirellulaceae bacterium (assembly GCA_964409865.1). GTDB lineage: Bacteria > Planctomycetota > Planctomycetia > Pirellulales > Pirellulaceae > Anammoximicrobium. The sequence goes on along the minus strand of CAYPGE010000603.1, from coordinate 3,393 downwards.
GCTGGCGACGTGGCCGACGACTACTATCGCCAGGCGATCACCTCCGCCGGCACGGGCTGCATGGCGGCGCTGGATGCCGAGCGGTATCTGGCGGCCGAGGGGCATTAGAGGGTCAGGGGGCAGGAGTCAGGGGTCAGGGAAAAAGGGCGAAGGACGAGGAACCAATGACCAAGGACGAAGGACCAAGGACGAAAGCAGACGGGGGACCGCGGGATGGAGTACCGACGTTCCGTTCGCGCCGCGAGTTCTTGCAGCTTACGGCGGCCGGATGGCTGGCCACGTCGTCGGCCGTCGTGCGGGCGGCGGAATCCGGGGCGGACCAGATCCCGCCGGCATGGAAGTACTCGATCTGCAACGAGACGTTTGGGGACTGGGCTCAGGAGAGAATCTTTCAGTTCGCGGCTGCCTGCGGTTATCGCGGGGTGGAGATCGCTCCTTTTACGATCGATGCCGACGTGCGGAAGATCACGTCCCAGACGCGAGCGCAGTTGCGGCAGCAAGCCGAGCAATCGGGTGTCGAACTGTGCGGCCTCCACTGGCTGCTGGCCAAGACCGAGGGATTCCACTTGACGAGCCCCGACGCCGGCGTCCGCCGCGAAACGGCCGCTTATCTGATCGAACTGGGGCGGTTCTGCCACGACCTGGGCGGCAAAGTCATGGTGTTCGGCTCGCCGAAACAGCGCAACCTGCTGCCGGGCGTCAGCCGCACCGACGGCCAAAAGCACGCGGTCGAGGTCCTGCGCCGTGCGCTGTCAACGCTAGCGGACTTGGGCGTCGTGCTCGCCCTGGAGCCGCTGTCACCCCGCGCGACCAATTTCATGACCACGGCTGCCGAAGCGGTCGAGTTGGCCGAGATGGTCGACTTGCCGAACTGCCGCTTGCTGCTGGACTGCCTGGCGATGACCACGGAGAGCACGCCGATTTCGGACTTGATCCGGCGGCACGGCAAATGGCTGGTCCATTTCCACGCCAACGACCGCAACCAGCGCGGGCCGGGCATGGGCGAACTGGATTTCGTGCCGATCTTCCAAGCCCTGCGGGACGTGCATTATCAGGGCTGGGTGTCCGTCGAGGTCTTCGACACCTCGCCCGGCGGCGAGACGATCGCGCGGCGGAGCATCGAGTACATGCGGCAGGTCGAAGCTGGGCGGCGCGATCGCGGCTGACTTCGCAGGAATCCCGCCCCTGGGGGTTTTCGATGGATTCATCATCACGCAAACCAATCTCAAGGCGACGGAAATCCAGCGTATCGTCGCAGCAAGCCGACCTTGACGGCCTTGGGGCAACTGTCTATCGTCCCCACGCCGTATCCTGTCTCCGCGGTCCGCTCAGGGTGCGTCCACGGATGGTCCGCACGCCTTGACGCCTTTTCCGGGCACGCGGCGCGGTGTGCTAGCGGAGACAGCGAGCGACCTTTGCGCAGGGAGCACGGTGAGGCATGAAGCCTGCAACGAGTCGAGCACGACGTGGGTTGGATCCTTGGCTGTTTCTGCTGGCGGCAACCTTGCTGGCGGGCTGCACTTCGCCGCTGATGCTGACTTCGTCTGACACGAAGGACACGTCGGCCTTGGCCGAGTTGGAGCCTATCGCCGAGGAAGACAGCGTCTTGCTGGTCAAAGATGTCTCGGTGCCCTGGGGCTTGAACTACATCGCCCTGGAAGGCATCGGGTTGGTGACCGGGCTGGACAAGACCGGCAGCGACCCGCCGCCGTCGCCGCAACGCGCGGCGCTGATCAGCGACATGCAGACGTACGACGTGAAGAACCCCAACATGGTCCTGAATTCGCCGGATACATCGCTGGTCCTGGTCCGCGGGATGCTGCCGCCCGGCGTGCGCAAAGGCGACCGGTACGACGTCGAGGTTCGCATTCCTTCCAAGTCGGAGACGACCAGCCTGCGCGGCGGCTGGCTGATGCGCTCCCGGTTGCGGGAAATGGCGGTGCTGAACAACTCGCTGCACACCGGCAACGTGGATGGGCTCGCCGAGGGATACGTGCTGATCGATTCCGTATTCCACGGCGACAAGGACAAGGTCGGGGAAGTCCGTGGACGCGTCCTGGGCGGCGGGGTCGCTTTGGCGTCGCGGCCGATCGGCCTGGCGATCCAGAGCGAACAGCACTCCATCCGCACCAGTTCGCAGGTGGGCGCCGCCATCAACGCGCGCTTTCACACCTACGATCGCGGCATGAAACGCGGCGTCGCGACCCCCAAACGCGACAATTTCGTCGAATTGGAGGTGCATCCGCAGTACAAGCACAACCTGGTCCGCTACGTGCGCATCATTCAGAACATCCCGCTCAACGAGTCGCCCGCGGAACGCGTCCGCCGACTGGATTTGCTCGAACGCAAGTTGCTGGAACCGGTCACGTCCGCCACCGCCGCCCTGCAATTGGAGGCGCTGGGCAAGGAATCCATTCGCGTCCTGCGCAAGGGTCTGACGTCCCGCGATCCGGAAGTCCGGTTCTACGCCGCCGAAGCGTTGGCCTACCTGGACGACGCTTCGGCCGCCGAGGCGTTGGCGGACACGGCCCGCAACCAGCCGGCCTTCCGCTGGCACGCCATCGCCGCTCTGTCCGCGATGGACCACGTGAGCGCTTACGACGCCTTGGCCGAACTGTTCCATGTGCCCAGCGCCGAAACCCGCTACGCCGCGTTCCGCGCCCTGTATGTTCACAATCCTACCGACCCGCTCGTGCGCGGCCGGCCGTTTACCGACCAGTTCACCTACCACACTCTCGACACCAGCGGGCCGAGCCTGATTCACCTGTCGCGTTCGCGTCTGCCGGAGATCGTCGTGTTCGGGCAAGACACCGAATTGCGGCCGCCGGCCTTTTTGTACGCGGGCCGGAAGATCCTGCTTAAGGACGCAGGCGGCGGCCGGATCAAGGTCTCGCGGTTCGCCCCCGGCGAGGAAGATCGGCAGCAGTTCTGCACGGCCAAACTGGAAGACGTCGTGCGGACGGTCGTCGAAGTCGGCGGCGGCTACGACGACGTGGCCCAGTGCCTCCTGGAGGCGAAAAGCAAGGGGTACCTGGAGCCGCGCGTGGTGGTCGACGCGCTGCCCCGCGTCAACCGCCAGCCGCGGCGTTCCGACAACAGCGAGCCGGACGGCGAGTCCGCCAGCGACGACGCGCGCCAAGTGGCCAGTCCGATGCCCGACCTGTTCCGCAACCGCTTGGCGCCGGACGGCGCGGACGAAGACGGGCAAGACGGGCAGCAACCGCCCGACGTGGCTCCGGAGGAAAAAGCCGCGGAAGGGATCTTGGACAAGTGGAAGAAATGGCTCTAAACGTGGCATCGCGTCCGACGGCTCTCACCAGACCCGCGGGCGTCAGACCAGCCCGGCCTCTTGACCCGGCCGGGCTGGTTGCACCCAGCCGGCTCCCAGCTCAG
>CAYPGE010000602.1:0-3789 GCA_964409865.1 uncultured Pirellulaceae bacterium | reverse complement strand
GGGCGAGTTGGAAGAGGAACTGCAGACGGCGGTACTGGAGGCGATTCCCGTCGAAAGGCGCTTGCGGGGGCTGTCGCCGGAGGATGTGCTTGGGCGTTTTTCGCCCAGGGAAGTCCTTCGGCGATTCACGCCCGAGGAGCTTGCGGGTGGGTTGAGCGATGAGCAGGCCGAGCGGCTTCGAGAACTGCTCGGACAGAAGAAGGGGAAGTGACGGTCGGCCAACGATCGAAGCTACCGTCAGCTGGCTAACATCGCCATCATAACCGCAGATGGTCTGCGAGAACCGCAATCGCACTGCGGCCAATTTCGCACTCATCAAAGACCGCCTGGTCGCGTCTCGGAGATCCGCGCGGAGCTAATCCAGGGCGGCCGGCAGGGACGATTCGTCCGAGACGCCGCCCTCGAGCAGCGTCACGTTCTTCCAATACACTTGCCGCGGAGGCGATACGGTGCCGTCGACGACGACTTCGGCGCGAGCCGTACGTCCGGTGTCGCTTCGGCGGGCCACGATCTGCGCGCGGAACACGTCGCCGCCGCCGGTCACGTAAGGCCAGAGGGCTTTCATGGCGGGCCGGTCCACCAGGTTCTCGGTCAACAGCCACAGCGCATTCCGGTTGGCAAGATCAGAGGCGTCCGCGACCGTCTCCCGCAACGACAGAATCCGATCGACCACGGCCGCGTCGAGACCGGGCACGCCCAGCAGCACGCAACGTGGAGCCTCGTTGATGTTCACTCGGCCATAGAGCACGGGCTGATCTGTCGTCGTGGTCAGATCGACCAGACGCGGCAACTCTTCGGGGACCGCCTGGGCATTGTCATCCAACGGACAGAACAGGATGGTCTGGGGCTCATCCTGCGAGGCAACCGGCTCGTCCTCTGGGAAATCCAACTCGTCCTCCAGCGCATCCAACTCGTCCTCCGAGGCATCCGGCTCGACCTTTGCAGCACTCGATTTGGCCGGCAAGGCGACCGCAGCGCCGACCAGATCCAGGATACACTCGATGTCGTACTTGGCCGGTACCGACAGGTCCACCTGCGTGTCGTCCTTGCGATTCGGCAATTTTCGCGACATCCGGCCGCGCTCCTTGGCGGCACGCGCCCACGGGTCTTTCTTCGCCGGCCTTTCGGCTAGGGCCTCGTCCGCCGGCCCGAATTGCCGGTAGGCGATGACGAAATCGGCCCAGGGCTGGTCCAAGGCTTCCGTCAGCTGGGCGTGCAACTTCGACAGGTCGCGCTCGTTGAGGTTGATCCGCGGTTTCCCGTCCGCGGTCGTGTTGCGTTCTGCGCTGTACACGGTGAGCAGGCGGCCCCAAGGCAGATCGGTCTGGCGGCCCGCGGCCAGGCCCGTTGAAACCGTCCGGGAAGCGTCGGAGTCGAAGGGAAGATCGAGGTCGGCGTCTGCGCCGAGAAGGCTTTGGCGGCCGACGTCGCGAATCAGCAACAACTCTTCCAGCAACGCGGGCACGCCGTTGCGCGGTTCGTAGGGCAATCCCTGGCCGGCGTAGTACTCCGTCTCGGCGCCGCCGGGACGCGGATCGCCGTCGGCGTCGATCCAGTCCAGGATGGCTGCGGCCGTCGATTCGGTCATGCCCGGCAACTGCAACAGGGCGGCGGCCGCGCTGTCCGGCACTTGCCGTTCCCACTCGGCCAGCACTCCCAGGTGCAGCCGCGCGGACTCGTTTTCCAACCCGAACCGCGCCGTTTCCCCCGCCCGGCCGTCCGTGTGCGGGGCAACGATGCTCACCTGCAACGCGCTTTCCGAGCTGCCATCCGGGGCCATGTTCAGATTGCCGAACGTCGCCGCGTTGTCTTGCGTGCCGCCGGATTCCTGCCGCAACTGGACGGACTGGCCGCAGAACGCCTTGAGCAGTTCCACTCCGCTGGCCAAGGCTTCGTCCAACTGCAACTGGTCGCCCTGCCGATGCACGGCCTTGTTTTCCAGTGACAAGCTGACCACAAAACTCAGCCCGGCCAGCGAGATCATCACAATCACGATCATGACGACGAACACGATGAAACCGCGACGCCGTAGCATGGCTCTCCTGAGCCGTGCCGTTGGCCGCGCATGTCCACCGGGATCGGCACGGCTCAGGAGAGCCATGCTACGAGGATCGGCACGGCTCTGGAGAGCCATGCTACCGGGGTGACTTTCATGCTGGGTCGAGGAGGTGTTCATCGCGATCCCGTCCTGATCCAATCTTCGGGCAAGGGGGCGGGCGCGGACGGTCGCGTGCGGCGAGGCGGGGCGCTGCGCCGCACCGGCGGGCGAACGAGCCGAGGTGCGTCCGGTTCCGGTTCGATCGCCGGCGGCCGATAGTTGGGCGAGCCGGGCAGATCGACGATCAACAGGTAGGTGACTCCGGCGACCGGCGAGCCCGCCGGCTCCGGGCCGATTTCGGCGGCGGACAGACCACCGCCCGTTGCGTCCGCGGCGTCCAAGGCCGGCTCGTCCGGGCCGCGGATCCTGGCCCCCGCCCGGCGACCGGCGGCCGGGAGGGGCGTGTCGGCCAACTGCAATTGAATCTCGACCGCCGCCGGCAGCGATTTGCGGTCCAGGCTGTTCCAGGAATCCGCCCAGCCGCGGCCGTCGAAATAGCGAAATTGCAGAGAGACGACTTCCGGAACTTCGAGGCGCGTGTCGTCGACGGCCGATTCCGGATCGACTGTAGCATCCGCTTGGCCGGCAGACGAATCGGTGCCGAGATCGGCCGCCCCGCTTGCCGCCAGCGATCCCTCCGCCTCGCCGCCTGGGGCTCCGGCGTCCTCCAGCGGCGTTTCGAAATCAAGCTCAGTCCGCACCAAACCCTGCTGGTCCAGGTTCGACAACCCGTCGCCGGCGCTCGCTTCGAAGAACGCATAGTGTACGGTGCGCAGTTCCGGCACGCGCGCTGCCGGCGTCTCGTCCGACCTTCGACCGGTCCGCCCCACGGGAACGAGGTTCGCCTGTTGGGGAGTGATCTGCAGCACGTCAAATCGCAACTCGCGGGACGAGCCGTAAAGCCCGAACCGGCGGCGCTGCCCCGTGCCGGACGCCTCGCGAGCGGTCCCCGGCAGCGGGTCCTGGATCGCACTGCGCAGGTCCTCGGCCATTTGTTCCAGCAGGGCGCGGCACAGTTGCGCCCGTTCGACCTGCTGCTGGCCCTTGTCGAACAGCTCGCCAAAGGTGCTCATCAACATCCACAAGGCCGCCAGCAGCACGCTGCACAGCGCAGTTGCCAGCAACATCTCGACCAGCGTGAACCCCCGGTCGCGACGCCCTCGGACGCGGCGCAGATGCAGCTTGTGGCTTACGAGATGTTCCATCGCTCACGGTCCTTCGGCGGCGGCCAGGCTGCGGTCGGACGCATGGACCCAGCAGGTCAAAGAAAACGACTTGCCCCCGCCGCCCATCGGCGACTCCAAGGTCTCCGCCGGGATGCGGGCGACGGTCACCGTCACCGACGACAGGCCGAGGCGTCCTAGCGGCTCGACCTCGACTTTGCAGGACCAGCCGGGCAAGTCGGGCACGTCGCCGGCCGGCTGCGATTCCAGCGGAGCGGCCCCGGCCAGGATTTCGTTCAGCCGGCTGCGAGCCAGCAACTGGGCGGCCGTCAGTTGCTCGGCATCGCGAGCGTGGCGGCGTCCGACCGAAGCCAGGTCTCCCAGAACGATCAGACAGGCCAGCAGGATGCCGGTGGCCAACATCACTTCCAGCAGCGAAAACGCGGCGCGATGCCGAGCGTGCCCGGAACCCCGGCTTCTGCGGGCAAGCCGGGCTTCCTGTCCGGCGTCGCTTGGTGATCGCCCAAC
>CAYPGE010000601.1:0-3825 GCA_964409865.1 uncultured Pirellulaceae bacterium | reverse complement strand
CTCCACAAGCTGACCGACCGCTTCATCCGCCGCTGCGAAGTCCAGCGGTTCGACGATGCCCGGAATTGTCGTCCACGCTGGCTTGGTCCGATTCCTGTTTGGCTCAGTTTGCGTTACGACGCGGCATCCTCAAACGATGGTCGCGTTGCACATCGAACAAGTTTTTCTCCGTCAAAATCAGTTGGGAAGCTGGATTCCGATTGATGAGCCACATCCAACAGGACTCACCCGCCGATTGTACATACGAAGCAACTCCAGTACTGCTCGTCCACACGGCCAGCCTTGGTGGTCCACGGAAGAACCAGACACCCACAATCTCGGAAACCGAAAGCGGATAACGAAATCCGGTATCGAGCACGGCGGAATGTTTCGCCTTGAAGCGGCTCAGCAGGTCGGCCGGGCGAAAATAGGTGTTGGGGTGCGGCGTGCATTGCGCCAACAGCCTGTTCGCTGTCGGATACCAGGTCTCGATGAACTGACCTTGGCCATCGAGATCGCCGCGGTTGATAGAACTCCAGCGGTTGAACCCATGTACGCCGGCGCCGGGCGGAAACGCCACCGCAGGGTCAAGACAGGCCGGACGGCGCAGGCAGCGCGGTACGGATGGTTGGGACAGACGCCTCAGGGCAGCAGTCCGGCGTCGAACCCGAGTCGCCGGGCAGCCAGTCGCATGTTCGGCGACAACTAGACAGACGGCATTTTCACTTCGTCCGACTGGTCGCTGGCCTGCGGCGTCCCCGGCTTCCTATGGGTACTTTTCGGCTGCCTCGCGGGGCGACTCGTCCACATCTGTTCCCGTTCCTTCGGGCACGGTCGTGTCGATGAGCAAGCACGCGGTGTCATCCGCCATCGTCAGGTTCTTCGCGACCTCGGCGACCGCAAGTGTACCAACCGTTCCGGCATAGGCGTCGGACTGCACAATCAGGGCTGGCCGCTTCTTTCCGCGAAGCCCGGATGTGTGTGGGAAGCGGACCAGGACACGCATCACATCGGTTGGGACGCTGAAGGACGCTGAAGTGCGTTCTGGCTCGCCGGGCGGGCTAATCAATCGACCTTCGGCCTTATCGCGTTGCCGCACGGCACGCGGATCACCCACGTCCCGTCGCCCAGGGGGGGCGCCGGCAGAGAGGCCGTACTGTCGGCCCATCCCCAGGCATTGGCGAACGCCGAGGACGCGTGGCGGCGTCACTGCGTGGTTGTCGCCGGCTTCAACGCGTGGCAATCTTAGTTTTGGGCAACGAGGCATCCGCTGAACGTGTCGATCATCCGGTTGGTATCGGCACCAGCGCTTCGTCCCGTCGCCGGATGATCTTCGGGTACACGGCGGACGGCCGATACATCGCCGTTGTCTACGAACAAGTCGACGAAGAGACGGTTTACCCCGTCACCGCGTTCGAGGTTCCCGAACCAGCGTAGAGGCACGCATGGCTAAACAAATCACAAGAGACCGCAAGCTGACACCGGCCGAGGCGGCGAAATACCGGCAGATTCGCGAAGAAGTCGAACGGGAGAAACCGGAGATCATCGCCCAGGCCCAGCGCGCTCGCCGTGAAGCACGCCGCCAGCAACTGGCGGCCGTGATGCAACAACTCAAAGCGGCACGCGAAGCCAAGGGGCTAAGTCTGGCAGACATCAACGAGCGAACGGGGATGGATCGTTCCGCGCTCTCCGAGTTGGAAAGCGTCACCGACGAAAACCCGACGGTCGACACGCTGTTCCGCTACGCCGAAGTCGTCGGCAAACGGCTCCAGATCCAGGTGGTTGACTCGTAACACGCACGAGCCGGCGGAGCCGGACCCGCACGAACTGGTTATACGATTGGCCGAGCGGGAAGGGCTCCGGCAGGTCGGTCAGCTTCACCCACGCGGTCAACTGGTTCGGAAAGACGAACTCCTGCGCGGCGGCCGTGTTTTTCAAGGGGATGGAAATCCTGTGCCCGTTGGAGAACTCCAGCGTTGCGCTGCTTCACGTCTTTTCCTGATTCGGCAACTGGTCGTAGGCCTCAATGAACTGCCGCTGGGCGTCCATCCACGTACCACTTCATGACTTCGGACGTCCACAGGAAACCGAACGTGTGGAAATCGTCGCAGAAGGTGAACGGAGCCAGCCATTTCTCGCCCTGGACGACATTCCCAATTCCCATTCTGCGGTGTCGATGATTTGACATTGACCGATCGCGACCCAGGCGGTCCGGCCTCAGGGGCCCAGCAAGTACTTCGCCCAAATGAGAGCGGGTCGAAGGTTGATCGCTTGTTCAAAGCAACTGCGGGCTTCCCGCGACTGGTTGTCCGCCAGCGCCGCTAGGCCCTTGAGGTAGGCGGCCCCTGCGGCGCGGGACTCCACGCGTTCGTTGGGCGTGTTTTCGCCGCCGAACTTGGCATAGGCGTCGATGGTCTCCGGATGTTCCAACGCTGCCACCGCTGCTTGGAGCCGCTTGCTCTGCTCCGCCGCGCCCTTCGCGTCGCCCAGTTCGCGACAGGCCAACAGCCGGTAGTAGTTCATTTCGCCGTCGGCGACGCGTCCTTCCAAGGCTTTACGCAACTCCGCCCCTGCTTGGGGCGTGTCGCCGAGCGCCCGATAGGCCCGCGATGTGTAGTAGTGAATCTTCGGCCCCTGGCCCGCGTCGCCGGGACGCCCCGCTTGAAGATTGTCAGGATAGGTGTTCGCGGTCTGGAAATCGCGCAAGGCATCCGCCGACTGTCCCGACGCCAGTTTCTTCAGCCCGCGCAGCAGGCAGGCGTCGACAAAAGGTGCGTGCAGGGCGGCCGCGCCTTCCCACACGTGAAATCGCCGCGTGGTCAGGATCGCCAGCGACTTGTCGTACTGCCCGGTCTCGTTGTACAGGTAGGCCAGCCGCAGCATGGTCGGATCGCTCTTCTGGACCGTCGCCAGGTGACTTTCCAAGAAAGCCAGACGCTCGCCGGCGTCGCGATTCAGCTTCTCGAACAGCTTGTCCAGTTCCAGCACGCACGCCACGTTCTCCGGGTCGGCCTCGATCGCCGCCTGGTAGCGTTTCACCGCCAACTCGCGGTGGTCCGGTATCCGGCCGTAGGCGAACCCCAGATTGCGCAGCGCCAGGGGGTGCGATCGGTCCAGCGCGACGGCCTTTTCCCAGGCCGCGATGCCCCGCTCGCGTTGGTCGAGGTAGTAACACACGTTGCCAAGGTAGTACCACGTGTTGGCATCCGATGGGCGCAAGTCCGTCGCGGCGGAAAGCATCTTCAGCTCTTCGTGACGGAACGGAAAGCAGTAGTCCGTGGGCATCGCTGCGGCCTGGCCGAACAACGTGCGGGCTTGGTCAGTCTTCCCGATTTGGAGGTTGAAGTAACCCGCGTAATACTTGACCAACGGACTGGCGCCGGCCGCGTCGGCAACGGCGGCTTGCGAAAGCAGCGTCAGCGCCTCGTCAAACGCCCCCAGGTTGCCGTAGTCGGTGACGACCTCCAGAAGCTGCTGCTGTTTATCGCCGCGGTTTCGTTCCAGTGCCTGGAGTGCTGAATGGCCTTGGCCTTCGAGGAAGCACCGTTCGGCGACCGACCAGACATCGAGCGGGTCGAGTTCGACGGCTCTGTCGAGCGCGGCCTTGGCCTCCTGTTTCTGGCCGAGCTCGCGCAGCGCATACGCCTTCAGCGTGTGCGCCTTGCTGGAACGCGCCGCCACGTCCAAGGCGCTACTGACCATGTCCAACGCCCGCGGAAAATCGCGTTGGAGACACGCGATCTTTGCCAGCTCCAGGTAGGCGGCGCGCTGGAACGTGTCGCCCCAAGCCGCCTTCCACAGTTCGTCCTCGGCCTCTTTGAGCCGACCCTGTTGTTCCAGGACAAC
>CAYPGE010000600.1:0-3829 GCA_964409865.1 uncultured Pirellulaceae bacterium | reverse complement strand
GCGATCCCGCTATCTGCCGCAAGCTGGAAGCTTACGCCACGCAGAAATCGGACAGCTACTTCTCGAACGCTGCCGAGCAGGCGAACGTCCGGCGGTTGAGCATCTGTCGCCGAATCATGCACGATTCGGCGCCTCATCGCTGGAGGTATTGCGCCGGGGCAGATTGCCATCGCTGTGCGGCGGGGATATATTCGCGCTGCGAGTGAACCTCTGGTGGTCACGTCCTTGAGTTCAGCGCTACAGGAGCATGGCTATGAGTTCCCATCGCGTCTCATCCCGATCGCCCGTCCGACGTCGTGTCCGTGGCAGCAGGCGCACTGCGGAGCGACTTGGCCGCCAGTTGCGGATTGAACCTTTGGAGGATCGACGACTGCTGGCGACGGACCCAGGGATCGCGTTCCTGCAGCAGTCCGTCGATTTCTGCCATCGGAGTCCCAACGCGGCGGACTTGGGACAGCCCGTGGTGTACCTGTACTCCGACTCCTGGTCGGGGTGTACTTACGGCGACTTGCAGGCCTCGGCCATGACTCTGGACGGAAACGATCCGGATGCCGGGCAGGGGACGACGAGCCTGCGTGCCAGTTGGGACGGGGCAGGCGCCAACGGCTGGTTTCAGTTCTGGATCGGCGACGGCCAGGCCAATCGGCCGCGCGACATCCCGGCGTTCGGGCTGGCGAACCACGTGCGGTTCATGGCCAAAGGCGACACGGCCGGGCAGGACATTCACGCGCGGATCTTCAAGGTGCCTGCGGGCGGCGGTTGGGAACTGGTCCAGAACGTGGCGGTGGACTTGTCTACGGCCTGGCAGGACTTCGCGATCGACCTGGCGGGGCTGAACCTGAAGCCGCACGATCTGCACGCCGTTCAGTTCGTGATCGGGGACGGAGCCAACGACGGCGGCCGGACGTTCTGGGTGGACGAAGTCCGCGTCGATACGGAGGGCTTCGACCCGCTGCGCGTGCCCGTCTCGTACCGCGCCCAGTACGGGGACCCGGCCGGCGGGGACGTCGGCTATCGCGACGGGCAGATCTATCCCAACCGTTCCTTCTTGTACGATTCGGCGCTGACCATCAAGGCCCTGGTTGCGGCCGGCGACAGCGCCTCGGTGCAGATGGCCCGCGACGTCGCGGACGCGCTGGTCGCGACGAAGCTTGCCGACGGCACGTACTACAACGCCCGCAATTGCGGCCATGTGTTGCTGGAAGATGGAACACCGCGAGCCTCGTTTTCCCAACAGCGGACTTTGGGAGATCAGGCCTGGTTCGGTTTGGCCCTCCTGGACGTCTCGCGCCAGACCGGCGACTCGAAGTACTTGGAGCGGGCCATCGACATCAGCGACTGGGCGGAAAACAACCTGAAAGACAACGGTGCTTGGAAGGGATACCGGGGCGGATACGATCCGGACGGCAACCCTTACCCTTGGCGGTCCACAGAACACAACATCGACTTATTCGCCCTGAACCGCGGCATCGCCGTCCTGCTGTCGCTGCAAAACGACTCCCGCGAAGCGACCTTTGTGGGCCGGGCCACGCACGCCGGCGATTTTGTGATGAACATGTTTGACGCTGTCGGCGGCAAGTTCTGGACGGGGACCGGGGCCGGCAACACGATCGATACCGATTCCGTGCCGCTGGACGCCCAGACGTGGTCGCTGTTGACGCTGGCGCGGTTCCCCCAGTATGCCGAGCAGATCGACTGGCGGCGAGTCGCGAACTGGGTCGAGGACCGTCTGCAAGTCTGCGACGGCGCGCTGTGCGGGCTGACCTACAGCGATCAGTCCACGCCGGATATCGTCTGGCTGGAAGGAACCGCGCAAGCCGCCGTGGCCGCGTGGCTGTGGCGGGACCAGGCCATGTACGAACGCTTGATCGGTGAGTTGGAGCAGGCGCGAGCAAGCCATCCGAACGGCGACGGCGCCGGCATCGTGGCGGCCAGCCGAGATACGCTGCTCGACAACCCGTTGGGCGCCATCTACGACGCGCGGCTGCACGTCGGCGCGACAGCCTGGACCTATTTCGCCACGGCAGAAATCAATCCCCTGCTTCCCGAGTTGGAACTCCCGGAGCAATCCAACGGCATGTCGTTTGTCGTTGACGACTGGAACAACAAGGTGACCGAGACGGACCTCGGCCACAACTACTTTGCGGGCAATTCGGGCGCCGTCGAATCCACGGCGGGGACGGTGGACGTGGGCCTGTCGGCCCAGTCCAGCGGCATGTCCGGCGGAAGCCTGGAGTTGTACTTCGATTTCAGCGGAGCGCCCGCCGAGTCGTTTGCCGGCGTGTTCACTTCGCTGTTCGGCTTGACCGACACGCTGGTGTCGCTGGACGGCAGCGGCCAGCAACCCGCGGCCACGACGCCGTTTGCCGGCTACTACCTGGACATGACGGACATCTATCGCGGCTTTGGAGCGATGGAGGGCAGGAGCATCGACCGCATGCAGATGAACGCGAAGCTCCTGTCGTCCGAGGCGATCACGGTCAAGATCCAGCTGCAGGACGAGGCGGGATTCGACGTGTTCACGCGGCGCACGATCCATCCGTCCGCCGGCGGCTGGGAAACGATTTCGGTCGCTGTGCCGGCCGGGTTCGACGACTCGCTGGCCGGTGATGGCAATCCGGCGGGGTTCAACTGGCGTCAAGTCTCGTTGTGTTCTTTGATCGTCGAGCGGGTCAACGTCGGCGCCGGAATTGTCAATCCGGACACGGCACAGTTCCTCGTGGACAATCTGGTATTGATCGACGCCGACGGGAGCTATCCGGACGTCGCGGCCGCGGCCGATCCGGCGGGCCTGGGTTTGAATCCTTACTTTGAAGAATCGTTCCTCGATCTGGTGCGGGCCACAAGTTCTCAGTACTTCGTCGATTGGGCCTCGACGGACGCGAGGACGGGGGCGATGATCCAGGACCGGTCCACGTTCGCCGATTTGATGACGGTCGGCGGGGCCGGTTTCCAGCTGACCTCCTACGTGGTCGATGCCCAGCAGGCTTACTTGACGCGCGCGGACGCAGCGGATCGCGTTCTGAACCTGCTGCGCGTGCTGCGGAACCACCCGCAGGGCCCCGAACGCGTGGGCACGATTGGCTACCAGGGCTTCTTCTATCATTTCCTGGGCATCGACGGGCTGCGGAAGCAGAACTTCGACTTCGTGGAGACCCCGGAGGACGAGTCCCAGAACACGGTCGAGCTGAGCGCCATCGACACCGGCTTGGTGCTCGCCGGAGTCGTCACGGCTGGGCAGTATTTCGATGATCCCGGCAACCCAGTGGAAGCCGAGATTCGGCAATTGGCCGAAGAGATTTACGGGCGAGTCGATTTCCGTTTCCTGCTGGACCCCGCCTCGAACCAGTTTTACCTGGGCTGGAAGCCGAACGAGACGCGGGACGACAGCGGCAAGTGGGGCCGCTACCTGCTGGATGACGCGGAGGGAACCGGCCAGTATTCCAGCAAATCGGTGGGCGGCGTCGAGGTGCCTGCCACGATCGACTACTACACGGATGAAGGCCTTCTCCTGGCCCTGTTGGCGATGGGATCGCCGAATCCCGCTCACCGCCTCGGCCGGGAAGTCTGGGATGCGATGATACGCGATACGGCAGGGGGCGATTTCGTGAGGTCCTTCCCCGGCTCGCTGTTCACGTATGAGTTCGCCAGCGTTTGGCTCGACACCAACCGCCTGGGGCTCGACAATCATCCCACGACGCCCGTCGATTTCTTCGTCAACACGCAAGCGGCGGTGCAGGCGACGCGGATGTACGTGGAGGCAAATCCACTGAACCGCGCGACTTGGCAGAACCATGCGCGGCTGTGGGGCCTGAGCGCGGCGGAGGGA
>CAYPGE010000599.1:0-3845 GCA_964409865.1 uncultured Pirellulaceae bacterium | reverse complement strand
TCACCGATCACCGGTCACCGATCACCGGTCACCGGTCACCGGTCACCGGTCACCCCGCGACTCAATCCTTCTCGACGACCCAGATGTTGCGGAACTGCAGCGGGTTGCCGTGGCCCTGCAACTTGATGGCGCCCGGTGTGCCTTCCGGTTCGTTGCGGTGCCCGCCGGTGGGGCCGCTGATCTCCAGGTTTTCGTGGATCACCACGCCGTTGTGCCGCAGCGTGAGCACGGCGTTCTTCACTTTGTTGCCCTCTGCGTCGCGAACGGCGTTGGTGAATTCGACGTCGTAGGTCTGCCAGCCCAGCGGCGGGTAGCACATGTTTACTTTGGGGTCCGCCTTGGTGTACACCCCCCCGCATTCGTTGTTCACGCCGTCCAAGCCGAACGAATCCAGGATTTGCACTTCGTAATGGTCCACCAGGTAATAGCCGCTGTTGCCGCGCCCTTGGCCGCGAGCTTCCGGCCGGAAGGGCAACAGGAATTCGAGGTGCATGACGAAGTTGTTGAACTTGCGCTTGCTGAGAATGTCGCGGCCATCGGTGTTCAACAGACCGGTTGCCTCATCCAGCCGTCCGCCATTCCATTCGTCCGCTTGGCTGCCGTCCAGCAACACGATCGCCCCCGCGGGCGACGGCGCGCCCTCGGTCGGGCTTTTGCGGACGGTCTTTTTGAGTGCGAACGACTTGCCGTCGTCCGTCTTGCCGTTCATCGCTTCGCCACTGGCCGTCGCGGTGTACGGCTTGTGGCCGGCCGGTGGAAATTGTCGCGTCGCGGAAAACTCCTTGGGGTTGCCTGCCAGGTATTGCCGGTTGCCGCTGGCCGGCTCGAATACGGCCGTCTCGCCTTCCAGTCGGCCGTCCATCAGCATCTTGTTCTTGCCGTCCCAGCCTTCCGCGGGCAGTCCGCCGGGCAACAGCACGGCCTGGAAGGCGCCGGGCCCCAGCGCGATCACCTGGCAAGCCAGCTTGTCGCCACCCTCGATCTGACCGACGTACTCGCCCTGAAATCTGAACTCGATCGGCAACGCTGGGTCCTGAGGATCCGTCCACACGCCCTTGGGCTTGTCGGCCGCCTGCAGCCACCGTGAGCTGATCGCCAGGACAAGAACCAGACCCAGGCAGAACAGCATCCCTCGATGCCACGCCGGATGCCCAACACCACGATGCATCATCTCTTGGCTCCTTACAGCAAAACACGGATTCTGATACAGCAACGCTGAGGTTAGTCTGCCCCGCCGAAATACGCAATCTGCCGGCGTTGACTTGAGGCGTCCCGAATTCTTGTTTCGGTGCGCGCATTTTGAACAGGAGGAAACAAAGGCAACAGAGGAGGGGGTATCCTCTGTTTTTTCTGTTTCCTCCTGTTCCAAGCATTGAATTCGTTTGGCTGCGGGAAGAGGCCGTGTTGGGCTGCGGTGTGCCGCACTCCGATCAAGGCCCAGCCGACGTTCCTTCCAGCTTTGCAGGATTCCCATATTGCCGATTTTTACTATTCGGAAAATCCGCGCAACTTGGCTAAATCCGAAAACTCATCATAACCGATACTACCGGCGGATTTTGTCAGGTCTCGTCCGCGGTGGCTGGTTTCCGGTTTGCCGGGAGCGTGCCGAGTCGAGGCCGGATTGGGAGTCCGGTAATCTCTTGGTTTGCCGTTTTTGCGGCCTCCGTGACATCTTGCAGGAAAAAGCCATGTCTCGCCTGATCCCTGGTACGGTGTCTGTCGTTCTGGTCGGTTGTGTTGTGGCCGCGTTGGTCCAAGCTCAAGATGCGGCGCGGTTCCGGTCCGCGGGTGGCCAAATCGGCGCGTCCTACGGTACGAGTGAACGATCGGCTCGCTCCGCGGCTACGCGTCACGAGGCGGAAATAATGCTGGTTTCCGACGAGGCTCCGTCATCCACGGCGCTGCGGTCGGTATTGAAACGAAACTCCTCACCTGCGGCAACTCCAGCGCCGACCGCCCCTGCGCCAAGTGCGGCAAGTGCCGGGGCGAGCACTCCGGCGCCGGCAGTTCCGCCAGCTTCGACGGCGATCATGGCCCCGCCGCCACCGGCCGAACGTGCTCCGGCTAGTCCCGGCGCGGCAACGGAGACGGCGCTCACCGGGCCTCCCTCGTCCACCGTCCCGCGGACTTCGGACGTGGACGATGCGGGCGGGCCGCGAATTTCGTCCCGGCGCACCCAGCGTCCGCAAATGCTGGGCAGCGCGCCGCCGGGTGTGGCCGCCAAGCCGGTGCCGATGCAGCAAGCCGATTCTGCTCAGCCTGCTGCCGGTTCGATGCCCGCCGCGAGCGACTCGCCCACGACGCTGGTCAAGAACGTGGGGCCCGCCATCGGCGTGGACGTCGTCGGACCGGCAGCGGCGATGCTTGGCGAGGAGGCCGCGTTCAAGGTTCGTGTGCTCAATCAAGGCCAAGCCGATGCCGCGGGCGTGATAGTGCGCATCGGAGTTCCCGAGATGGCGCGGGTTGTGGCCAGCGAAGCCGGAACGGGCGAGGCGCGAGTTCAGACGGACGCAGGCGTGACGCAAGTCATGTGGAGCCTGGAGCGGCTGCAGACGCAAGCCGCCAGCGAGTTGACGGTCAAGCTGATGCCCACGGCCGAACAGCCGATCGAACTGTCGGTCGATTGGTCGATCAAGCCGGTGGTGTCGACGGCGCGCGTCGAAGTCAAGCGGGCCCTACTGGAAATGGTGCTCAACGGCCCCAAGGAAATCGTATACGGCGATACGAAAGTGTTTTCCGTCGTGCTTACGAACCCCGGCACGGGTGACGCGAGGGACGTGGCCGTCAACGTATCGCTGGGTCCGAACACCTCGGACACCATGAACGTCGGCACCGTTCCGGCTGGGACGAGCAAGAATTTTGACTTCGAAGTCACGGCTCGCCAGACGGGCACGATGGAAATCGCGGCCACGGCCACGGGGGCCGGCGGCCTGAAGCAGGAAGCCGTGCACCCGGTGTCGGTCCAACGCGCCGAATTGGCGGTTCAGTCCGCTGGTCCGGAAATGGGGTTTGCCGGTTCCACTGCCAGTTACGCGGTGCGCGTGGCCAACCAGGGCAACGCGGTGGCCCGCAATGTCAGCGTCCTGGTGCGCATGCCCCAGGGGGTCCGCTATTTGCAGGGCGAAGGCAACGTCCGGCCGGAGGCGACGGGCATGGTCTGGCAGTTGGGAGACCTTGCGCCCGAAACCGAACGCGAGTTCCATTTCGACTGTGAAATGACGGCGGACGGCGACGCCCAGTTTCAAGTCGCCGCCCGGGCCGACGGCGGAGTCGAGTCGACCGATGACATGACCACGCGGGTCGAATCCGTGGCTGACTTGAAGTTGACGGTCAACGATCCCAAGGGCCCGATCCGCGTCGGTCAGGACGTGGTCTACGAGGTCAGCGTCTTCAATCGCGGGACCAAGGCCGCCAGCCAAGTCCACGTGGTGGCCCAGTTCTCCGAGGGCATCGAGCCGGTCGCGACCGACGGGATGCCGGGCGAGATTCAGGCGGGCCAGGTGCTGTTCCAGCCGATCGCGCGGATCAACCCGAAGGAGACGATGAAACTGACGGTGACCGCCAAAGCTCAGCGCGACGGCAACCACGTTTTCCGCGCGGCCGTCCAGTGCTCCGATCCGGAAACTCGGCTGGTGGCCGAGGATACCACGCAGTTCTACGGCGGCAGTCCGCTGCGGGACACGAATAACCCAGCGCCGGGTTCGCCTAGCGACCGCAGCCAGGACGCGCCGAAAGTCGGCGACAATCCGGCGGCGCCCGCCACGGGAAGTCTGCGTTAGGCGGGGGCCAGCTAAGCACCGTTCGAGAAATAACTGTCCGATTTCTGCGTGGCGTAAGCTTCCAGC
>CAYPGE010000598.1:0-3849 GCA_964409865.1 uncultured Pirellulaceae bacterium | reverse complement strand
ACGGCTTCTGTGCCAATTCTCGGAGTGTACCAAACATCGTACTAATACTTGCCGACGATCTGGGCTATGGTGACCTCGGTTGCTACGGCGCGGACGACGTGCGCACGCCGCAACTGGATCGGTTCGCGGCCGAAGGGCTGCGGCTGACCAGTTGCTACGCCAGTCACCCGAACTGCTCGCCGTCGCGCACGGGGCTGATGACCGGCCGCACGCCGACCCGCGCCGGCGTTCGCAACTGGATTCCACACGATTCGCCGGTCCACGTGCGGCGCAGCGAAATCACGGTGGCCACGCTGCTAAAACGCGCCGGATACTCGACCTGTCACGTCGGCAAGTGGCACATGAACGGAGGGCTCAACCAGGCGACGCAACCGCAGCCCGGCGACCACGGCTTCGATCATTGGTTTTCGACCCAGAACAACGCGCTGCCGAACCACCGCAACCCAGACAACTTTGTGCGCAACGGCCAGCCGGTGGGCCGACTCGAAGGCTACGCGGCCCACATCGTCGTCGACGAGGCGATCCGCTGGCTTGGCGGCGGTCGCGACAAGTCAAAACCGTTCTTCTTGTACGTCTGTTTTCACGAACCGCACGAGCCGATCGCGTCAGATGCAAAGTACACGCAGCTGTACCCGTCCGACGACCCAAGCTACAGCGCACACCACGGAAACATCACGCAGATGGACGACGCCTTCGGCCGGCTGCTGCGGGCGCTCGACGAGCAGGGCGCACGCCAGAATGCATTCATCCTGTTCACCAGCGACAACGGCCCCGCCATCACGTCCTATCATCCACACGGATCGGCCGGGCCGTTGCGCGACAAGAAGGGCGCGCTGTACGAAGGCGGCATCCGCGTGCCGGGAATCCTGCAGTGGCCGGGCAAGATCAAGCCCGGCAGCGTGAGCGACGAGCCGGTGTGCGGCGTGGATTTTCTGCCGACGGCATGCGAGATCGCCGGCGTCCAACCGCCGCGCGACCGCGTGCTGGACGGAGCCACTATGCTGCCGATGTTGGCGGGCCGGCCGATCGCGCGCAGCGAGCCGCTGTACTGGCATTTCTATCTTGCGACCAGCGCGCCGAAAGTCGCCCTGCGAACGGGCGATTGGAAGATCCTCGCAACGCTTGACAAGACGCAGGTGCCTCGCACCAACGACATTACTGAGCAGGATGAACGTGATTTCAGACAAGCCGAGTTGGCTACGTTCTCGCTGTACAATCTCCGCCGCGATGTCGCAGAAACGACAGACCTTTCCGCTGCGGAACCGGAAAGACTGGCCGAGTTGAAAGCGATGCTGGAGGCCAAATACCGCCAAGTCCGCGACGAGTCGCCCACATGGCCGGCCTGGAAATTTGTAGGCTACGAGGGTAAACGGATCGAATGGCCCGATTATGCGAAGCAACGCAAGGCGGCGAAGAAGAAACCGTAACGTGGGAATTCGAAATGCGAAGCACGAAATCCGAAACAAAGCCAAGAGCCGAATATCAAGACCCCAAACGGAATCGCGTATGGCGCGGAACCCGAATTGGAGACCTTCGGTCGGCGGTTTCGGCGGGGTCGGAGACCCGCGCCGAACGGAGGGCGGAACCCGAATTGGAGACCTTCGGTCGGCGGTTTCGGCGGGGTCGGAGACCCGCGCCGAACGGAGGGGTCGGAGACCCGCGCCGAACGGAGACCCGCGCCGAACGGTGCATGAAAGTCGAAACAAATCCAAATATCGAAATCCCAAATGGAACCCGCCGGATCAGGCCCTCGTAGACCGCCGTTTCGCCGTGCCGCACGCGGTAAGGAACTTCCGCCGTCATGTCCCACGATGTGGTTGTGGACCGTGTACAGCGCAAAGCAGATCACTTGATCTTTGGTGACCTTGGGGATTACCTGCAGGTCGGCCTTTGCCTTGGCGCGGGCTTTTGCTCTTGGGCCGGCTTTCGGTTTGGCTTCAGTTGCCTTTTCTGCGGCCGGCGCGGCCTGGAAAACGCCGAGCAGAAGAACCAGGACCAGACTCGATCGGATGCACTTCGCGATGGCATGCCACATGAGCATCCCCTCTCAGGACGGCACGCTTGTATGACCGGCGAAAGGGGCGCTGTCCAACTACAGCGAATCATAGCGGATGTTGAGGATCTCGAATCGCAGCGTTCCCTTGGGAACCTCGATTTCGACTCGGTCGCCAACCTTCTTGCCCAGCAGTCCTTGGCCGACCGGACTGGTGATCAGGTACTTGCCGGCGTCGTAGTCCTCGTCGCCCTTACCCACGAGCGTCATTTCCTCTTCGTCGTCGTAATCCAGATCGCGGACGGTGACCGTGGCCCCGAAGGCCACTTCGTCTTTCGGCAGCTTGTCGGGATCGACAATCGACGCGCGACTCAGCTCGGTTTTCAGCTGGTTGATTTTGGCCTGGAGCAACCCCAGCGCTTCCCGCTGCGCGTGGTACTCGGCGTTCTCGCTCAGGTCGCCTTCGGACCGCGCGTGCGCGATCTTGTCCGCGATCTTGGGGACCTCTTCGTGTTCCAAGCGATCGACCTCCGCTTTGCGGCGATTGTACGCTTCCCGCGTCATCGGGACGTAGTTTGTCATGTTCCCCTCCCAGCAAAAAAGAACGACCTCCTGTGAGGCAGGAGGCCGCTCGCGTCGTTACCAACTGAGGCCCTATTCTGTCCAATCCGCTGGTCGATGTAAAGGCTATTCCTCGTTTACGACATTGATTCCTCGACGTTTTTTGTCGAGAATCTCGTGTCGTGACGCGATGCAGTTCCCTGCCCCCCAGGTCTGGAGCCCGCAACCCCATGAACGAACCCCTCGTCTATCTCAGCGGCCAACTGAAACCCGCCTCGCAGGCCCATCTGGCCATCTATGACGCCGGGGTTGTGCTGGGGGCCACGGTGACGGAAATGACGCGCACCTTTCGGCGGCGGTTGTTCCGGCTGGACGATCATCTGGATCGGCTGTTCCGTTCGCTGCGCTACGTCCGCATCGACATCGGCATGACCCAGCAGGAATTGGCGGCGATTTCGCAGGAATTGGCGGCGCACAATGCGGCGTTGCTCGAGGACGGTCGCGAACTGGGCCTGATCCATTTTGTCACTCCCGGCGAGTACCCCACGTACGCCGGTTCGGCCGCTCAGCCGGTGCGGATGACGCCTACCGTCTGCGTACACACCTTCCCGCTGCCATTTGAGCTGTGGGCCGAACGCACTCGCAGCGGAGCACACGTGGTGACCCCGTCCATTCGACACGTGCCACCCCAGTGTTACGATCCGAAGATGAAGTACCGCAGCCGCATGCACTACTATCTGGCGGACAAGGAGGCCCAGTTGGCGGACGAGAGCGCGATTGCCTTGCTGCTGGACCTGGATGGCAACGTGACCGAGACCAGCGGGGCAAACTTCCTGATCGTCGAGCGCGGGGCGATTGTCTCGCCGACCCTGCGCAACACGCTGCCGGGGATCAGCCGCGCCACGGTGATCGAGCTGGCAACCAAGCTGGGCATCCCGTTTGTCGAGCGCGATCTGCAAGTCTACTCAGTGATCAACGCCGACGAGGCCTTCCTGGCTAGCACCCCCTACTGCCTGATGCCCGTGACGCGGATCAACGGTGTCCCGATCGGCGATGGCCGGCCAGGCCCGGTTGTGCGGCGTTTGCTGGACGCTTGGAACGAATTGGTCGGTTTGGACATCTACGCGCAGATCCAGGGATCGGCCGGTGGTGTCCGCTAGCATCCTGCCATGTTGCGGTCACCCGAAAATGCGTTCAAATTCGCCTTGTCATTGTTCCGTATTTTTCCGATAACTTCGGCGCGTTTTTCTCGGACGACGGATGGTCTCGGCGGTGAGCGGATACGACTCGTGAAA
>CAYPGE010000597.1:0-3891 GCA_964409865.1 uncultured Pirellulaceae bacterium | reverse complement strand
TTCAAACCGGTTCGCCTTGGCCCATGGGCCACAGTCCCGGGTCTCGGGGAGGATTTTTCGGGACACGTGACCTATCGCCGGACAGTGAAGATTCCGGAAAGGGCGTGACTAGCAGGCCGCCGGATTTTTGTATTGGCAAGGGATTTGGAGCAAAAGAGTTAAGGATGCCAGCAGTCAAGTGCTAGCGAGGCAAGAACGGCCTCATGGCATAGGAGGGAAGGTAGTAAGGTTCTTTTCCTTCCGCTTCCGGTTGACGAACCGGGAACTCTCCCATGACAGGAGGCCAAGATCATGATCGCACAAGAAGTCACGTTTCTCAAGGCGGAGGGGGTATTTCACCGCATCGGTCGATCCCTTGGAGAGGCGTTTCGTAAGGGGCTTCGACTGGATGAAGTCGAGCGGCAACTCAAGGAGGACTTGAGGGAATCGCGATTCGCCGCACCCTCGCAGCACTCGGCCGATTTCCGCCCCGAACGTGAGGCTGACCGGCTGGCGGCGACTCCCCACGGGTGGGCTCGCGCAGTTATTAGGGCAGGCGGCGATACGGGGAGTGCCAAGACGGGGCCTTCCGTGAGCACGCATTCTCCGGTCAACTTCCGGCATTTGCAGGCGCCGGCCGGACCACTACAATGTCAAGGTCGGAGGAGCCGATGCCTTGCTGCTTTTTCATCTGGACGCCCGAGACCATCGAACACATTGAACCGGTCACGGCGTACGATGTGGGAGATTGACGATGGAATTGACACCCGAACAGAAGGAACAGCTTCGCCAAGCCAAAGCAGCCGGGGAGCGACGCGTGATGCTCCGTTTCACGCCTGAACAGAGAAAGGAGTGGCGGGCCGCGGTCGAGCAGGAACTGGCCTTCACCCCGGATTCCGTCAGAAGATAGCGGTGCGCACGCAGGTTCGTCTTGGCGTTGATTTCATGTCCGACGTTTTGACAGACATCCCTGCAGCTGTCAATTCCACGGCCCAAAGCTCCGCGGTTCTCACGCGCTCGCCGGACGCGGCGACAAGGCCCGCGCGACACTTTCCGCCAGTCGATCGCGCTGGACGGGCTTGGCGAGCACCTCGCGGACGCCGAGGCTGCGGACTTGCTCCGCCAAGCCCGTCAGTTCGTATCCGCTGCTGAGGATGACGGGGACCGCCGGGCGAGCGTCCAACAGTTGGCGCGACAACTCCGCGCCGTTCATCTCGCGCATCGACAGGTCCGTGAAGACCAAGTCGAAGTCGTCGGGGTGTGCGCGAAACGCGGCCAGGGCTTGCCGGGCGCTGCCAAACGCGGTGACGCGATACCCCAGGCTCTCCAGCATTCGCTGCACGGCATCCCGAAAGATCGCATGGTCATCCACCAACATGATCCGCTGGCCGCGGCCGCAGGGAAGGGCTGCCGGGGGGGCGATCATGGTGGCCTCGGGCGCGTGTTCCGGAAACAGCAGATGAACCGCGGTGCCCTCCTGCGGACGGCTTTCCACGGCGATCGAACCCTGATGGGCCAGCATGATGCTCTGCACTACGGGCAGACCCAGACCTGTGCCCTCCCCTTCGGGTTTCGTGGTGAAAAAGGTCTCGAAGAGCCGTTCCTGGACCTCCGGCGACATCCCGCAGCCGGTATCCCGCACGGTCAAGCGGACGTAGCGTCCGGCAGGCAATTCGCCATCCGGGCCGGAGGCGCGGGCTTCCACGTCGAGATCCGTCAAGGACACGACGATCCGCCCGCCCGCGTCGCGGCAGGCGTGGCAGGCGTTGGTCCAGAGATTGATGACGGCCTCTTGGATTTGCCTCGCATCGGCCAACACGATGCGCCCGTCGCCGGAGATATTGACTTCGACTTCGACTTGGGCCGGCCGAGTGGCCTCCAGCAACCGCAACGTCTCCTGGACGACCGGCCCCAGTTGCAGGGCGCGGCGCGGCTGTTCGTCCCGGCGGCTGAAGGCGAGCATCTGGCGAGCGAGGCCGGCCGCTTGCCGGCCCGCGGCGATGACGCGGTCCAAGTGCTCGGCGGGCATCGAGCCGGCGGGACACGCGGCCTGCGCCAGCTGGGCATTCATGATGATCGCGCCCAGAAAGCTGTTGAAGTCGTGGGCGATGCCACCCGCCAGCTCGCCGAGGGCTTCCATTTTTTGAGCCTGGCGGAGTTGCGATTCCAGCTTGCGCAGCGTTTCCTCCACCCGCTTGCGTTCGGTGACGTCTTCCGCGACTTTCACGTAGTACGCGATCCGGCCCGTGCTGTCGCGGACCGGCGAGATGGCGGCCGCTTCCCAGTACAACCGGCCATCTTTGGTGCGGTTGGCGAACTCTCCACGCCATTGGCCGCCCGAGGCAATCGTCTTCCACAGCCGGGCGTACTCGGCCGGTGTCGTTTGTCCGGACTTCAGGATGCTCGGATTCTGCCCGCGGACCTCTTCCAGCGCATATCCGCTCACGGCCGTGAAGCGGGGATTGGCGTACTCGATACGGCCCTCCAGATCCGTAATCACAACGGTCGCCGGACATTGCTCCACGGCGTGGTACAACCGCCGCAACACGTCTTCGGCCTGCTGCCGGGCCCGCCGTTCGTCCGCTTCGCGCAGCGCCAGCTCGACGGCCGGTCCCAGCCGCGCCAGGCGGTCCTTCAGCAGGTAGTCGCTGACCCCGGTGCGCGTCGCTGCCACTGCCGTTGCTTCGTCAATCGTGCCGGAAACCAAAATGAAAGGCAGAGCCAGAGCGCGGGCCTGGACCAGTTCCAGGGCTTCCATGCCGCTGAAGCAAGGCAGCGAGAAGTCCGCCAGCACGATCTCCCATGACCCACTGTCCAGGGCGGCGGTCAGACCGGCAGCCGTGTCCACCCGCTGCCCTGCGACGGAAAAGCCAAAACGCTCCAGTTCGCGGAGCATCAGCGCGGCGTCGAGTTCGGAGTCTTCGACAATCAGGACTCGCAAAGGTTCATCGCGGCAAACGTTTTCGGGCAGCCCTGCCTTCATGGATGGACCTCCGTCGCGGACCGCAGGCGTTCCGACGGCTCATTTGCCATCCTCAACGCCTTTCTCGGCCGTCTCGGCGGATGGCAGAGTGAAGTAGAACGTGGCGCCCTGTTCCACTTGGGCCTTGGCGCCGACGCGTCCGCCGTGCCGCCGGATGATGCGCTGGACCAGGGCCAGCCCTACTCCAGTGCCCTCGAATTCTTCCGTACGGTGCAGCCGCTGGAACACGCCGAACAGCTTGCCCGCGTACTTCATGTCGAAGCCGGCGCCGTTGTCCCGGATGGAGTAAAGATTCTCGGCCCCCTGTCTCGTCCCGGAGATCCAGACCTGCGCGCGGGCACGTTGCCGGGTGTATTTCAGGGCGTTGTCGAGCAAATTAACCCAAACCTGCCGCAACAAAGCCGCATCGCCGCGCGCCGCCGGCAGTTCCCCCAGTTGGAACTCCACCTCTCGATCCGCCGTGCGGCCCTTCACTTGATCGAAAACCTCGCGCACCAGCGCCGTCATGTCGGTTTCCGACGGCCGCATCTCTTGCCTCGCCCGCCGCGAGAAGTCGAGCAAGTCGTCGATCAGTCGGCCCATGCGCCCGGCCTCGGCTCGAACCACGGCCAGCGTCCGCCGCCCCTGGTCGTCCAGTTGCGAAGCATGCTCCTCCTCCAGGATGCGTGCGAAGCCGTCCACGGCCCGCAGCGGCGCCCGCAAGTCGTGCGAAACCGAGTAGGCAAAGGCATCCAGTTCCTGGTTCGCGGTTTCCAGTCGTGCGGTTCTGTCGCGGACCCGCTGCTCCAGGGTATCATTCAACTGCCTCTCGCGAGCCTCACTTTGCTGCCGCGCCTCCTCCGCCCTCCTGGAGCGGACCACCCACGCCGCAGTCAGCCACAGGACGCACGTGAACACGCCGCGATTGAAGGCTTCGACAGGCCAGGAGA
>CAYPGE010000596.1:0-3910 GCA_964409865.1 uncultured Pirellulaceae bacterium | reverse complement strand
GCCCCTGCAGGTCTTCGGGCACAACATCCATTTCATCGGTCAATTTGCGAATCTTGTGGCAGATGGCGAAGAACAGGCTCTCGGCCAGACACCGCTGGTCCAGCGGCAAGTAGCCGGCGCTGAACAAGTTCAGGGCCGCCTCCAAGGCCTGCTGCGCGTCGTGATAACCTTCCAAGACGTTGCGGATGCTCAACTCCTGCAGCGTCAGACGCAAGTCGTGCAGCGGCTGTTCGTATTCATCCGGGATGTCGGCCGGCAGGTTTTCCTCGACTGCGTGTCTGCCCACTCCCATCACGCCGAAGACCAGAACGCTGTGAAATGCGGCGACCGCCCGGCCGCTTTCCGAAATGATCGTGGGATGCGGAATGTTGGCATCCTCGCACACGGTCTGAATGTGATACACGACGTCGTTGGCGTATTCCTGCAGCGTATAGTTGACGCTGGACTCGAAATTCGTCTGCGAACCGTCATAGTCGATGCCCAACCCGCCGCCGACGTCCAGGTACTTCAGGCCGGCGCCCCGTTTGACGAGATCTGCGTAGACGCGGGAGGCTTCGATCAGCGCCGTCTTGACGTGCCGGATATTCGTGATCTGGCTGCCCAAGTGGAAATGCAGCAACTGGAAACAGTCCTGCAGCCCGCGCTGCTTGAGTGCTTCCAAAGCCCGGAGCATCTCCCCCACGGACAGCCCGAACTTGGAGCGGTACCCGGCGGACGACTGCCACCGCCCGGAGCCCTTGGAGGACAGCTTGACCCGCATCCCCAACAGCGGCCGCACGCCCACCTTGTCGGCATACCGCAGAATCAAGTCCAGTTCGTTGTACCGCTCGACCACCGGGATCACCAGCCGTCCGATCTTCTGCGCCAGCAGCGCCATCTCGATGAACTCGGCGTCCTTGAAGCCGTTGCAGATCACCGGCGTGTGCGGGCCCGTCATCGCCACGACCGCCAGCAATTCCGGCTTGCTGCCGGCTTCCAGCCCGAATCCGCTGGGACTGCCGTACTTCAGAATCTCCTCGACCACGTGCCGCTGCTGGTTCACCTTGATGGGATATACGCAGCTGTACTTGCCTTGGTACTTGTGATCGGCGATCGCCTGGTCGAAGACCTGCCGGATCTCGGACAAACGGTTGCGCAGGATGCCGTTGAACCGCAGCAGGATGGGCAGGTTCAGTCCGCGCATCTGCAGGCGGTCGACGAGCTTCTTCAAGTCGATGGACCGCTGGGGATCCTTGTCGGGATGGACGTGTACGTGGCCATCGGGTTGAATGGAGAAGTAGCCGTTGCCCCAGCGGGGGACATGGTACAACTCGCTGGTGTCCGTCACCGTCCATGCGCGTTCGGAATCGTCGACCATCATTCGCCCTCGTACCGCAGGCCGCCTGACCTGGAAGAGAAGGAGAGAAGAAGCTGTCCCACCAGCCCCAGATTTTAGAGTTCTTGTCGCGGCCTGCAAAGGGGCAGTGTTGACCGCAGGGCGACTCCTTGTCCGCCAGCCGTAGCATGGCTCTCCGAGCCGTGCCCCCTGGTCGGGCTGTTGCGACGGACCCCACGGCTCGGAGAGCCATGCTACGACGCGGCGTATTGCACGGCTGCGCAGAGCCATGCTACAAATGCGTGCCAGGATCGCCTGCCATGAACCGACGCCAACGCGCCCAGTACATCCGCCGCCGACTGGAACAGCTGTATCCCACGCTGGAGATCCCTCTGGACCATCGCGACCCGTACACACTGCTGGTGGCGGTCGTCTTGAGCGCGCAGTGTACGGACAAGAAGGTGAACCAGGTCACGCCGCGGCTGTTCGCGCTGGCCGACACCCCCGCCGCGATGGCCCGCCTGAGCGTGGCGAAGATCCAAGAGGTGATTCAGCCGCTGGGACTGGCGCCGCAAAAGGCCAAGGCCATCGCGGAACTGTCCCGCATCCTGGTCGATCAGCATGCCGGCCGGGTGCCGAACGATTGGGAGGCATTGGAAGCCCTGCCCGGCGTCGGCCACAAGACGGCCAGCGTGGTGATGAGCCAAGCGTTCGGCCACCCGGCGTTCCCGGTGGATACGCACATCCACCGCTTGGCGCACCGTTGGGGCTTGAGTTCCGGCCGCAGCGTGACGCAGACCGAACGCGACCTGAAACGCCTGTTTCCACCGGACAGCTGGAACGGACTGCACCTGCGGATGATCTTCTACGGCCGCCAGCATTGCACCGCCCGCGACTGCGACGGCACCGCCTGCGAAATCTGCCGCACCTGCTTCCCCCGCCGCCGCAAGCCGGTCTCGACGAAGAGGAGCTAAGAAAACAAAAACAAAAAAAGGACAGGCATTTTTGAGACACGTTAGCCCTCGCCCGAACAAAAAACAAAAAAACAGGCATTTTTAAGACACGTTGCGAGCCGTCGGAAGAACCATAACTGGATCGGGACAGTTGATGGCGAATACCGCACCGGGGCAGGCGTTGGGTGCAGCACGACGCACGGTCGAACGAGGGGACCTTCGGAGCTAACACCTGGGACGGTTCGACGCCGCAAAATCGCCACGCTGCCGACAGACGCGACGGAAGTCCGAGAACCTGCCCCAAAGCCGCGGCGGCGTTCAGGCAGTTGCCGACACCAGATTGTCCAAAACAGCTTTTGAATCCGCAGCCCCCACACTTCCGCGCTGCTTCCCAATCGCTCCAGCAGCGAAGCCACCTCCCGGCTCAGGCGGGCTTTGCCCCCTCGGCACAAACGGCTGGTGTGGTCGATCAACAACAGGTATCCTTTTCCTGATCTCGATTAGCTGGTTCGTTTCGCGAGAAAAATCCTACGCTGATCACCGGGCGAGAATTCGATTATCGTAGACGGGAAGTTGCATGGAAACCGAAAGACGAGGTTGTGGCAGATGCGCAGCAGTCGTTCTGGCTGCGGTCGTCGTCCTGCCGCTGCTTCTGATAGCACTTTTTCTCTCGGCGGTGCTCTTTGGGATCTGGCAGCATGAGCACGGATATTCGTATGCCGGGGCCGAGTTCAAGTTTATCGACGCCATGAATCGAGGCGAATCGGCAACGGCCAAAAACTGGGCGCAGCGAATGGTCCACTATGCTGACAGGGACCGTCGCATCCCGGATCGACTTCAGATGGCGCACCAGGCCCTTGCGGAAGCCCACGAGCTGGCGGGAGAACTTGAGGAAGCACTGTCCCTGTACGAGCATGAGGGAGCGTTGCCGGTTGGCGCCGCGCGGGTCTATTTCAGGCTTGGCCGCGAGGAGGAATCGTTTCGAGCGTATTGCGAGTTCGCCTTGGAAAACAAGAAGAGTGTAGGCAGACGGCGTGGCACAACGATGGGAGGGGGCGAGGCGGAGGTTGTGCGATTGCTGACAGCCGGTTCAGACACAGCGGACTTCTCGTACAAGCGCAACCTCATACCGTTCCGTTACTACATGGACTTCATGTTCTTCATGGAATTGCAGTGGGAGAAGGCGGGCAACGACGAAAAATACCGTGAAGCCATGGAGTACCTGCGGGAGGCGGAATCACCGTACGAATCCGAACTCATCAGAAATCTGATCGAATCCAGGCATTTGCTGGAATCCAGGGGCAGGCAAGGAGATTCTGGGGTCACATCGCCATGAGTCGTCGTGGGGAGACTGCATCTACTGGCGATGTCAATAATGTCGGTCCTTTTCCCTCCGCACGGCAGCGAGCGTGGTCCGGGACGGCCCTGGCGTCGAGACGCGCCAAACCGTGGAGGCGGCCAAATCTTGGAGTTGCCAATAATGCCTGTCCTTTTCTTTCGGCACGCAACCTCGCGGGCAAGAAGTGCGTTAGTATGGGACGCGTGGCCAAACTCGTGAGAAAGAAAAAAAAACAGGCATTTTCCAGACACGTTGCGAGCCGTCGGAAGAACCGTAACTGGATCGGGAGGGAAGGAAATACCG
>CAYPGE010000595.1:0-3913 GCA_964409865.1 uncultured Pirellulaceae bacterium | reverse complement strand
GCATCACTTACTGTGCCGGGATGCTCTCGGTGCCGCTCGATGCGGATCTGCTGGACGCGGCCAATTGGACCTTCAGCAACTTCCTGCCGAGCGATGTCAAATGGCTTGACGGCAGCTTTGGCGGATGGCTGGAAGGCAACGCGGTGGTCACCCGCGAGGGCCGCCTGGTCGACGTGCTGCGCGTGGATACGCGGGGGTATCCGGAGAAGGCCGCCCTGGTCAAGATCAGCGAGGACGGCCGCGAGGCCTCGTTCGATCCGCAAGACGGATTTGCCGACTTTCCGGGCGGCGCCAAGAAGTTCACCATCCGTTTTGACGCGCGGAGTGAGCAGTACTGGTCGCTGGCGACAATCGTGTCCGAGCGCCATCAGTTGGCAGGCCGGCCGGGAGGAATCCGTAACACGTTGGCCCTGACCTGCTCGCCCGACCTGCGAAACTGGACCGTGCGCTGCATCCTGCTGTACCATCCCGACACGGCCAAACACGGCTTTCAGTACGTGGACTGGCTGTTCGATGGCGACGACATGATCGCCGCCTGCCGCACCGCGTTCGACGACGACCGCGGCGGCGCGCACAATTTCCACGACGCGAACTACCTCACGTTCCATCGCATCACGGACTTTCGTGACCTGACCATGGCCGACTCGGTGCCGCTGGCCCCGCCGAACAAATCCGCACCTTAGAGTCTCCGTCCGTAGGATGCGCGCACGGCGCGCGCATCTTGGCGCGGCGAGCGGGGTGGCGTCAGCGCCCCGGTTCTGAACCCGACGACTTGCAAGAAACCGGGGGGCTGACGCCGCCCCGCTCGCGATCGGGTTGCGGCAGTGCCGCGTTAGGCCGTCCGCGTTGGAGGCGAAAAAATGACGACCGTCTCGCCCGCCTCGTTACGATTCCATCTTGTGCTTCGCAGCAGCAGCCTCCAAAATGGTGCGGCCGCGCACCGCGGGCGTCAACCGCGGCGGGCGAGGACTCGGCATCGGGACGGGACTTGAACAGAGCGCAGGAGCGGCAGGCATGAATGCGACTTCTCCGTCGGCCGGCGGCACCGGCAAGTGGTGGGTCTGCGGCCTGCTGCTGATGGCGCTGATGTTGAACTACATGGACCGCCAGACCCTGTCGCTGACGATCGTGCCGATCAGCAAGGAATTGGAACTTTCCAACACCCAGTACGGCATTCTGGAGAAAGGCTTCAGTTACGCCTTTGCGATCGGCGGTCTGCTGTGCGGATTGCTGGCCGACAGGTTCAGCGTTCGCTGGGTGTATCCGCTGGTCCTGTTCGCCTGGTCGGCCGCGGGCGTGGCCAGCGGCTTTGCCGACCGCATCGGCCAGATGATCGCCGGCCCCATCGCCGGCGTGTGGCCCGGCGCGGTCGATCCGCAGGACCCGAACGGTTGCGCTTTCCTGGGCTTCTTGGCGTGCCGCACGGCGCTCGGTTTCTTTGAATCCGGGCAATGGCCCTGCGCGCTGATCACGACGCAGCGGCTGCTGGATCCCGCCGACCGTCCGTTCGGCAACAGCCTGCTGCAAAGCGGTGCGTCCGTCGGTGCGATTCTGACCCCGCTGGTCGTGCAAGCCCTGGTCACCGAGCAGCCGGGCACGTGGCGCGGGCCCTTTGTCGTGATCGGCGTGCTGGGCCTGCTCTGGCTTGTGCCCTGGTTCTGGTTCACCGCCGGCGCAAGTCTGGGTGCGTTGCCCCAGCACCGCAGCGTCGCGTCCGGCGAGCCCGCGCCGGCGGCGGCGCCGCCGCGGCTCCTCGTCCGCCGCTTTCTGGCGCTGGCTGCCGTCGTGGTGGCCATCAACCTGACCTGGCACTTCTTCCGCGTCTGGCTGCCCAAAATGCTCGAGGAGTACCACGGCTACCAAGCCGTCACGGTCCGCTACTTCACCTCGGCGTACTACATCGCGACGGATCTGGGGTGCCTTGCGTCTGGTTTCGCAGTCAAGCTGCTGACGGCGCGCCGGTGGCCGGTCCATGCGGCTCGGCTGACCTTGTTTCTGGCGTGCTCGCTGTTGACGGCGCTCAGCACCATCGCCTCGGGACTGGGCCGAGGACCGCTGCTGCTGGGCCTGCTGCTGCTGATCGGCTTCGGCTCGCTGGGGCTGTTCCCCAACTACTATTCGTTGACCCAGGACCTTTCCCGCAAGCATCAGGGCAAGATCACCGGAGCGCTGGGATTCATCACGTGGGTGGCCACCGCCGAAATGCAGCAACTGGTCGGGCAGCACGTGGACCGTACTCATTCCTACGCCGACGGCATCTTCTGGGCCGGACTGGCGCCGGCCGTGGCCTTCCTGGCGTTGTGCCTGCTGTGGGGCCGTAGCGATCCATCGCGGCGGTAAAGCGATTCCGCAGGCTCCTGATAGCGCACCTCCATCTCCGGCGTGGTAACGAGAACCCGACCGCGGCGCAGGGGCTAGGAAGCGTCTTCCGGGATTTCCGAAACGGCCGCTCCAGTCCCCACGCTGCCCTGTTCCCGATACGGCTTGCCGCGACGATACAGAACCAGGCGGGCGCGAAGGGATTCCGTGGCTTCCGCCACACCGTTGGATGCGGCCGCGGCCAGGCCCGTCGTGGCGGCTCGGCAAGCGTCGTCAAATCGGCCGGCTTCAGCATAGGCCGCCGCCAGCACATCCAGAAATCGTACGTGCTCCCCGCTGACATCCCAGCCGACCTCTTCGGCCAAGCGTACCGCCTCGGCACCGTTCCGCACGCGGTCGTCCGCGGCCGTCGCCAAGACCCAGGCTAGTTGGACCTTGGCGGCGACCAGTCCGGGATCCTCCCGCAGGGCCCGGCGATAGGCGGAGACGGCCGCCTGGGGTCGGCCTGACTTTAACAACGCCGTGCCCAGATTCAAGTGAATCACCGCGTTGGCCGGCGCCAGGCTCCGCGCGCGGCGGTAGTATACGATGGCTGCTGCATAACGCTGCTGACGCACCAGCAGGTTCCCGTAGTTCATCAGAGCGTGCAGGTAGTCCGGCTTCAACTCGACGGCCCACCGCAGGTGCTCCGCCGCCTTCTGCAGATCCCCTTCGCTCAAGAGAAGGTGCCCCAAGGCACCGTGGGCTCGAGCCAGGTCCGGATCCAGCCGAAGGCACCGTTCGTAACAGCATCTCGCCGCGTGCGCATCGCCCGCGGCCCGGTAAGCCTGCCCCAGCGAGAAATGCGCGCGGGCATTGTGCGGCGCCACGTCAACCACCTTGGCCCACAACCGCACCGGATCCCCGTAATCGCGGTTCCGTTCCCAAGTCACCAGTCCCAGCGCGACGGCGACCGCCGCCAGTCCGCCGCCGGCCGCCAAGCGGCGGGCCTGGGGGTCACGCAGGCACGCCCGTCCCAGTCCGTACAGGGCCAGTACGGCCAGCGCCACGACCGCCGCCAACGGCACATACATGCGGTGCTCGAAGGCCAAATCCGCAATCGGCATGATGCTCGAACTGGGCGCCAATACGACAAAAAAGAACAGGCCCAAAAAACCAATGCTGGGCCAATACCGGAATGTCACGGCAATGGCAGCCAACAGCGCGATGACCGCGGCCGCCGCAGGATAGATCTCCAGCGGCGAGTCAGCGACCGGCCAACGGTAGTCCAGGCACAGCGGGCGGGGCCAGAACGCCAGCCGCAGATAATGCAGGACCACCGCCGGTTGGGTCCGCAAGTACTCCACGGGCGCCACCACGGCGCAGTCGAAACCCGCCGATACGTCCCCGTCCCCCGTCAGCTTGGACAGGTTCATGACCAACAGCACCAGCCCGACGCCAAACAGCGACGCGTGCAGCAGCGCGCGTCGCCGGAACAAATCCTTCCAGCTCGCGGCCAGGAAGGCGCGATCGAACAGCAACGCCGCGGCCGGAGCCGCCAACATCACTTCCTTGCAGCCCAGGCCCAGACCGCAGGCCGCGACCGCCAGCAGCT
>CAYPGE010000594.1:0-3970 GCA_964409865.1 uncultured Pirellulaceae bacterium | reverse complement strand
AAAACGCGAAACAGGGATCAAGCATTTTCCCAGGAGGTCAAGAGTCCTGAACTTGCGTGCGGACGTGCCGCCGGAACTGGCGGCGGTGGTCGAGCGGATGATGGCCAAGGACCGGGAGTCGCGGTACGCGACGCCGCTTGACGCCGCGGCCGCCTTGGAGCCGCTGGCCAAAGGGGCCGATTTGGGGCGACTGTACGACCAGGCCGAAGCGGTTGAGATGCCTCAAGAGTCCCGCCAACTCGCCGGCGACGGTTCCCACGCGGGCACCGCCCCGGTCTTGCACTCGGCGATGACGGGCACCGCGCCCAGTGTGAAGCCCGACGCACCTGCAGCCATTCTCCCGGAGCCACGGTCCCTAGCTCGCCGCTTCTTGTCGCGGTTCGCTGCAGCCGCGGGCCGACTTCGATCGCGCAGGCTGATCACAGCTGTGGGCTTTGGAGCCTTTGCCCTACTGATGTTCCTGGGGATCGTGATCTATATCAATCGCACGAAGATTACGGTGCCCGACGGCGCGGAAGTGACGATCGGCGAGAAAGGCCAAGTGACCGTCAGGCTGCCGGAGCAAGACGCGAAGGTTCCGTCTTCTCCCCCTGGTTCCGTCGATCACGCCCTTCGCTTTCGCGGCTTTGAGTATAGCGACTGGGTCAAGATCCCCAGCCCCAAATACGATCCCAGAGCCCCGATCACGATCGAGGCTTGGTTCTTGCCGGATGAGGTGGCACCCAGCGAGTACTTGCACCATGCCCTCGTAGTGAACGTCAACCGAGGCGAGAAGTTGACTCCCCGGCCAGGTTTTTCGCTTGGTTACCGCAGCTACCAGAAAAACGATTGGCGTTTTTCAGCGATGCTCTGGAAGGAGGGCTGGTCTGCATCGCAACGGGACGCATGGAAGACAGTCCGTCTGTTTCATGTCGCCGGCTGCTGGGACGGCAAGAGACTCCAGATCTTCTTGAACGGCTATCCTGGGCTGGCCACCGAGTTGACCATTCCGGAAGGGACCAGGAGTGGTCCGCACTGGTCCATCGGCGCGTACCTCGGACAGAAAAACGTGGGTGCGTTTGCCGGCATCATCGACGAGGTCCGCATTTCGTCAGTCGCCCGGTATCACGGCCAGTTCCAGCCCCAGGAACGGTTCGAACCCGATGAGCACACGCTGGCCCTCTATCACTTCGATGAGGGCGATGGCACGGCGGCTCACGACGCCTCGGCCAACGCACTTCACGGAGAGATACTCGGCGCGAAGTGGGTGACACTCGAACATCAAGACAGGAAACCTGCCCGCTGACCGTCAGATCTGGAAGATGGACTTCGTCATCTCGACCCACTTCCTGAGCCGCGACCGGTCGCCGTTGATGGTGTAGACGTCCCGGTACAGGATTTCCAGATTGCGGTCTCTGGCAACGGCGTAGGTGTCCCGCATGTCTTTTTCGAGCATGCCCCAGTCGGGGTTCGCTCCGCTCAGGTACGCGGGCCGCGGTTTGCGGGAATAGACGTACTTCTTGCCCAGGATCTCGGCAGTCTTGGCCAGGTTCGACCAGGCGGAGACGGAGACCGAGCGGAGATTGGGCATGGCGTCGATAATCATCTCCAGCCGGTCGTCCACCCGTTCGCAACAGCCATAGTAAACGAGGCCAAAACGTTCGGCCAGCTTGGCCAGATAGGGCAGAACGAATTCCTTGTACATGTCGGGCGAGATCATCTGAAACTCCTGCGATTCCGCCCAGCCCCAGAGGTCCTTCAGCGTGACCGTGTCGCGCGTGCCCGGCTCGGGCAGATCGGACACGTAGCCGTACATGCGCGGGCCCGCCATCTGGCTGTCCGTGTTCCAGTCCAGCAGACCCTCCCGCTCAAAGAACTCAAACATGGCGATCCGGTCGGCCAGCATGTAGGACATCAGCTGGTGGACGGCTTGCGGCTGGTCGTACACCCAATACAACAGGCTCTGATTCCCGATGAACCGGTACAGCTGCCACGTCAGGCCAAAGAAGAAGTTCCCGTTGAACCCCAAGTCGCCGAACTCGCCGACGTCGAATTCGTAGGCAAAGGGATCAAAGTTGCCGAGCTTGACCGGCAGGATGTCGCCCATCACGTCTTCGAGGGTGGCTTTCAACCGCAACGTCTTCTCCCGATCCACGGCGATGGTCCGCGGCCGGAGCTTGGCGATGTCTTCCGGCACCGCGATGGGAAAGCTGAAGCTGTAGGCAATCGACTTCTCCGGGCAGATCGCCGAGCGGATCTCGACCGGTACTCCGTAATCCGAGAACTGCATCTTCCAGCCCAACCGGTAATGGGGTTCGACGACGATGTCGTCCCCCACCTCCTCGGCCTGCCGCAGCGTGACCCGCATGTTCTGCTCGACGCTCCGCAGGAACGGATCTTCGCACAGGATCTCTTCCTCAGCCACGTAGCCTTCGATCCAAGCCGTCTCGAACAGGATCACCGGGCGCTCGGCACGCAGGTCGTGTACGGCCTTCCACAAACGTTTCCGCTCCTGCATCACCGGCAAAGCGGCGAACTCCATCCACTGGGCGGCTAGAACGCGGATGATGTCACGGTCTTCTTGCGAGATCATGCGGTCGTCCCTTCGGCTGACGGCTTGGCAAACGGATGCAGGCAAAGCGTGAATTCTATAGCCGGCGGCGGGCGAGCAACACGTGACGCCCCAATTCACCCCCGTTTCGCGTGGCTGATGGGGTTGTCTGGCGGTACTTCCTTTGCTCGATTCTGTTGATTTCCTGCACGCATTTTGGAGTGCGGCGCCTTGTCGCCGCTCTGGCTGTATCGCGACGCAACGAATGCTCTTTGTGTTCCGATGCCTCGTTCTGTCTCCTGAACCCAAGCGTCCACAGCGCTGCAGGCCGCTGTCCAAAGCGGTGACAAGGCACCGCACTCCACAACTCGGCTGCGGCCACGGGCCACGTCGTTTGCCCGCCAGCGCTACCGCGCTTCGGCGACGTACAACTGCGCATGTTCGCCGCTGCTGACGTTGAAGTAGATCCGCCGTCCGTCGGCGCTGAACACCGGGTGCGGGTCCGATCGCCGCCAGGACCGAGCGCCGCGGCGGTTGTCGAAACGGTGCAGCACTTCATAGCGACCGCCGCGAGCGTCCGCGACCACTACGCCCCACTCGCCTGGCCGGCCACCCAATGCGTCCGCCAGCCCGTCCATGACCAGCAGTCGGCCGTCGGGGCTGACCGACGGATGGCAACCTCGCAACTTGGGCAGGTCCGCAATCCGCGTCATAGCGCCGTTGTCGGTGTCCAGCAGGATGTTGCCCACCTCCAGGATGCGGCGCGAATCGGGATGCCAGGCCGGATGGCCCCACTGTTGGCGGAAGAATACGAACCGGCCGTGCTCCAGGTCCCAGGTGATGAGCCCTTGCCGATGGCTGGCGCTCTTCGACATGTACTCGTTGCCGCCGCTGCCGGCAGCCATCTTGAAGAAGACGCGAGTCCGGTCGGGACTGAGCACAGGGAAGAAGATCGAGACCGGCTTGTCACCGAACTCCTTGGTCAGCCAAGCCGCGTATTTCTGTTGCACCGCGCCGATCGTCACAGCGGTCTGCACTTCACCGGTGGCGGCGTTGAGCAGCTCCAGATCGCGGTGCTTGCCCGGGTTCCAATGGCAGCCGTAGATCGGCAGCAGATCGCCGTCCGGCTGACCGAACGCCAGTTGCCGGTCTTCCACCGCGGCCGTCTCGGCCCCCGTCTCGGCATCGACGACGACCACTCGCCACCGGCCGTCGCGGACCTCGTGAAACACCACTCGCCGGCCGCCCGAGATCCACTGCTGGCAAGCGGCCCGATGCGCGTCCTCGACGTGGACGTCGCGGGCCAGCACGGTTTCGCGGCCCGTCTCGCGGTCGAGCACGCAGATCTCGCCCACGTAGCCGTTGGCAGCCGTTGAGGCATAGAAGAGCACGCGGCGGCCGTCGGGGCTTTCGGGATTGCACACGTAATAGCTGTGCATC
>CAYPGE010000593.1:0-3981 GCA_964409865.1 uncultured Pirellulaceae bacterium | reverse complement strand
AGGGCAGGGCAGCCTGGTCCACCCGTTCTATTCGGGCGTCACCTTGGGGCTGCTGCACGGCTGCCAGCCGCAGGGCTTGATCTTCTGCTACGAAGTCGGCCGGACGTCGCCGCTGGGCGCCGGCCATATCCAGTTGCCGCCGCTGGCCAAGATCATCCAACTGACCGAAATGACGGCCAGCGTGTATCAACCCTGCCGCGTGATCGGGATTTCGATGAACAGCCGCCGGCTGTCGGCCGCGGAAGCCGAGGCGGAGGGGGACCGCGTCCGCGCTGAGTTCGGCCTGCCGGTCTGCGACGTCTTTCGGCACGGGCCCGGCGAGTTGGCCGACGCCGTGCTGCGGCTGAAGCAAGATGTGTTACGAGACGCGCGTTAGCCGGGACTCCTTGCGACGCTGGACGGCTTGTTAGTCGGTCCGCAAGACCGGGACGGATTGGCGATCCGTCCTACGTTATTTCGTGGGCAACGAGTCCGAAATCTCGTGTTTTTTCCACCCGCTGGACTCGTGCAACTCCGGTTTTTCGTCCTCGACAGCCACCATCAGGCAAGCGGCTCCACATGTCCGCTCGATGAGTGCCAGGCCCCTTTCGGGTCCCAGCACGCTGACGGCGGTCGCCAAACCGTCGGCAGCCATCCCGTTGGGAGCGATCACCGTGACGCTGCTCCGCTGCGTCAGGCCGACGCCCGTTCTCGGATCGACGATATGCGAATAGCGGCGACCGGCGATCTCGACGTATTGCCAGGCGTCGCCCGAAGTCGAGACGCCGCAGTGCGCCAATCGCAGCAACCGGCTGGGAGGCTGGTCCGGTTCCAGCGGCGCCACGCCGATGCGCCACCCCGTTTCGCCGGGCGGGGGATCGCCGAGCGCCATGTCGCCGCTGCCGTTCACCAAGACGCGGGTCAAGCCGTGTTGTTTCAGGACGGCCAGCGCCTCGTCCACGGCGAAACCGACGGCCACAGCGCCAAAATCCAGCCGCATGCCCGCCGCCGCCAGTCTTGCCTTTCTGCCCGTCGCGTCCAACTGCAGGTGCTGATAGCCGACACCCGCCATCGCTTCCCGCAGCCGCTCCGGCGCCGGCAGCTCTTTCTGCCGCCGGGCTCGCCGCCAAAGACGGCTGACCGGCCCCACGGTGACGTCGAAGGCACCGTCCGTCTGGCGGCTCAGTTGGATCGAGTAGTCGAGCACCGCAAACATCTCGGCGCTGACCGGGACTGCTTCCGGCATCGGGGCCGCATGGCTCAACCGGCAGGCTTCGCTTTCCGAATCGTAATCGCTGAAAATCTGATTCAGCTCCTCGATGCGGGCAAACGCGGCGTCCAGGCCCCGCCGGGCAGTCGGCTCATCGGGCGCGTAGGCGATGATCTCGAACGTCGAGCCCATCCCCGGACGGGATTCCCGGTAGCGCTGCAAATGCTCATCGGCCGGCGCGCCAGCCGGCGCGGCGGAGATGAAAAACGCGGTGGTGAGAACAAGGGTAGTAAGCAAGTCGCCTCCCACAAAGTCGAACGCGGGTCGCAAAAGCCGAATCGTACTACTGTTGCCCGAATTCGTTGAACAGGAGGAAACAGAGAGAACGGACTAACGAAGCTTTCTGTTATCTCCGTGGCCTCCCGTTCAAAATGCGCGCAGGGAAACAACAAATCGCGAACTAGTAGTACGATGGTTGCCTAGCGCGCCTCTTTCAGCTTTTTGATCGCCTCGGGCAAGTCGCGGTCGACCAAGCCGCGCACTCCGCGGCCTTCGCTCATGCGATTGTCGACCCCGTCGCGGGTGTCCTCGTCGTCGATCGCCCAGAACCGCTCCTTGGCCTTGCGCGTGGCGGGCTCGGTCAGCGGGCGGACGATGCGGAAGCCGATCCCGCGGGTCGGATCGCTGGTGAACCACCAGGGGCTGAGCGGCAGATTGGGATCTTCTGTCTTCCACTCGCGTTCTTGGGAGGCCAGCCGCGAGGCGCTGCGGCAGGCTTCCGCATCGTCATCCCAATGTCCGCCGCGGATCGCACGCGGCACCAGCTTGGTAGGCCAAACCAGGGCGTCTTCCGACTTTAACGTCTTGCCGGCGAACTGCTCGTAGCCGTCATCCAGGATCTGATCCAGCGTCCACTCGGCCACGTTGCCGTGCATGTCGTACAGGCCCCAAGGATTCGGCTTCTTCTGGCCGACTCTGTGAGTCTTGCTTTCCGAATTCTCGAAGAACCAAGCGTAATCCCCCAACTGATCCGCGTCGTCGCCGAAGGAAAAAGCCGTCTGCGTCCCGGCCCGGCACGCATACTCCCACTCCGCTTCCGTCGGCAGCCGGTAGAAGTTGCCCGTGATCCCGCTCATCCACTTGGTGTACTGCCGAGCGGCATATTGCGTCATGGTGACGGCCGGCAGGTCCGGGTCCTCGCCGTGCTCGTAGGTAAAGCTGGGATCGTACAGTTCCGTGGGAGCGGTGATGGCGTCGATTTCGTTGTCGGCCGTGACCTTCCGCTCGCCGCGGCTGTCGAACTCTTTGAAGATGCCGTACAGCGCGAGGTACAGCCGGTACTCGGCCCACGTCAGCTCGTATTTGCTCATCCAGAACGGAGCGACCTCCACCTCGAACTGCGGTCCTTCGGTTTCCTCCCGTCCCTCTTCCGAATCGGGACTCCCCATTTTGAATTTGCCGCCGGGGATCGGGACCATCTCGAACGTCACGCTGGTGCCGGGGATCGTCACCTTGTACTCGGTCATGTAGCCCTGGTCCGTTTTGATCGCACGCCCTTCGGCAGGCGGCGCCGCCGACAGGCCAACAGGAGCCTCGCCGGAGACCGCCGTCTGGACGGCCAGCAGCACGAACAAGGTGGCACCGCAAGTCAGTTGAAGAAATCGCATAGGGCCCTCGCATCGCAAATTGTCTGAGTGAAGTTTCCCTCTAAGCTCCGGCCGACCTTCGACGGGAGACCAACGTTTCGATGTAGTCCAGCAGCAGCCCCGCCACATCCACCTGCAGGGCGGCTGCCAAGGCTTTCCACCCCGGCACGCCGTTCACTTCCAGCACAAACTCCCCGCCGTTCCTGCCGGGCAGGATGTCGACACCGGCAAAGGGGGCGCCAATGGCTGCGGCGGCGCGACGGGCAGTCTCGATCAACCGTGGGTCGGGGACCAGCGGCTCCGCGCGAGCCCCCCGGCTGACATTGGTGCGCCAATCGTCGAGGTTGATACGACGCATGGCAAACACCCGGTCACCCAGGACCAGCAGTCGGATGTCGAAACCGTTGTGAGGTATGTACTCCTGAAGATATATGACGCAACGCAATTGTGCTAGGGTGCTAAACACTCGCCAGGCCAGAGATTCGTCCTGAACGCGAAAGATTCCCCGTCCCTCGCCGCCGAACACGGGTTTGACCACGACATCTCCGCCAAGTGCCCGGAATCCGTCGAGGGCGTCGGCCAGCGATTGACAGACCCACGTTCGCGGCGTGGCCAAGCCGGCTGACTGTAACTTGGCTGATGCCAAGTACTTGTCTACTGCGGCTTCGATGGCCCGTGGCGGATTGATGACCACTGTTCCTGCCTGGGCCAGCGTCCCCAAGGCGTCCATCCGGAAGACGACTTGCTCCAGCGAACCCGGCGGCATCGTGCGGACCAACACCGCGTCGCAAGCCTGCAAATCGCACTCCGCCGCCTGCACCCGCCGCTGCTGGGCATCCGCATCCAGCCGAGCGGTCAGCCGCTCGAACGCCACGCCGATCACCTCATGGCGAGACCCTGCGGCGCGCCGCAGATCATTCAGGTACCAGCTGTCGGGCGAAGCTAGCACGGCCAGCCGCATGGATCACCCGTCTGTGGAAAACGACTGATGGATGACTTCCGGCCAGAGCTGACCGAAACAGTGTACGCGGCCGCTGTTCAAGTTGACCAGCGTCACCTGGGCCGGACTGAAAAGCAGTGGGTCGATGCGATAAAAGTCGCGGTTGTATCGCTTGAAGATCTTGCCGAACGGCTCGCCATGATCGG
>CAYPGE010000592.1:0-3984 GCA_964409865.1 uncultured Pirellulaceae bacterium | reverse complement strand
GTACACTTACTCGTACACACAAATCTCTTCCGCACCTGTCCCCTGCCCCAAGCTAGTCCGTGTTCCTCATCACCTGACCATCATTTCGAATCGCGAACCGCAAGAGGAGGGCCAGGTCGGTGTCTTCGGTCATGAACTGCACGCCGCCGTCCAACAAGCCCACCAGCAGTCCGCCGGGGTGCGCTGACTGGAGCGGATTGTTGATGCCGTGATTCTCGCTGCAGCCGGGCAACGACGTCGCTCCCAGCACGCGTCGCAGGTTCGGACGATAACGCACCGTGGTGATGTTCCAGCAATCGGCGCCCCACGGCTGCGGTCGATCACCGGGCGTTTCCAGAAGCGGAACGGGATCGACGCGCATCGTGCCAGACAAAAAACCACCGCCCGGCCCCGTGCCGCCGACGGTCCAACCGGGATCGCCGTGATACCGGGTTCTGATCTTTGCGTTCTGGTCCTGCAGCCAGCCCGACTGCTCGGCCACGACGATCGTGTTGGCCGTCCCGTCGGTACACTCGGACATGTGCAGCTGCTGGCACGGTGGCAACATGCCGCTGGAAGTGACGATACCACCCATCGTCGCGCCGGTGCCCTTGGCCTTGTTTCGGTACACTTGAACGGATACGGGAGCAACGAGTCCGGTCGCGGTCGTTCCCACGCCGATCTGGTAGTCTTGCGAATTGGAGTCGATGTCGCAACCGCCGGCGATGCCGACGTACGACGGCAGCGCAATCGGTCCGGCCGGTGTTTCCATCGCCGGCAAGGAACTCGACGGGCAACGCATGTAAACCGGAACGAAAACGCTGAGACTTGGTGTCCCGGTCTTGTCGCGGTTGGGATCACGCGGCAGCGAAGCCATGTAGGCGTTCATGTCGTCGGCACAAAACTGATGTCGTGCGGGCCCACCGGGGCGCTGAGAGCCCAGAATCTGATCGTACCAGTTGTTCTGCTCGATGAACGGTCCGATGCCGAACCACCAGGACGGCCCCAACGCGGCGCTGACCGGCGGATCGCCGACGGGGTTGACGCCGGAATGCATCACGCCCATCGGGAACACTTTGTGAGTGTCATGGTAGTTCTGGAGGCCGAGGACGATCTGTTTCAAGTTGTTGTTACACTGCGCTCGGCGAGCATCCTCCCGTGCAATTCGAATCGCGGGTACGAGCAATGCCAAGAGAACGCCGATGGCCGCAATGACCACGAACATCTCTCGCAGTGTATACCCAGGGCGTCTTGGTCTGATTCCTATCACTCTGCTCCCTTTCAGTCGTAGCGGCAGAAAAACGTTCGGCGAGACTAGGCGCATCTTCGCGTAGCCTCAAGTCGGCTACCATTTCGGTGTGTGTGCGTAATCCGCGAGCACCAAGACCCTCGCGGGCAATTGACATCACTACATCAGCGCATTATAGTATCAGGATGCGCACCACAGTAACGTTGGATGACGATGTTTTTCAAGCCGTTCAGGGTTTGGCCCAAGCATCTGGGAAGAGGTTAGGCGAGGTGTTGTCGGAGTTGGTGCGGCGGGCCTTGAAAAGCGAGTCTCGAGGCTTGGCCCGCAAGGGCAGTCTGCCCGTATTTCCGGTCGCCCCGGATGCGGCGTTGATCCCTAGTTCGCGAGCCGCCGAACTCTTGGCGGATGAACGCCCATGAAGCCTGCGCTCTTGGATGTCAACGTGTTGCTCGCTCTGGCTTGGCCGAACCATCAGCACCATGCAGCGGCACATCGCTGGTTTCAAAGCGAGGCGGAGTATGGCTGGGCCACATGCGCGTTGACGCAGTTGGCGTTCATCCGTTTGTCCTCGAATCCCGCCTACACGTCCGAAGCGGCCACTCCCAGCGATGCCGCCACGTTGCTCCAGCAGTACTGCGAGCAGCCTGACCATCAATTCTGGCAGTCTCCCCCGGCCGCCGAACCCCGTATGTATCAGCGTGCTCTAGGCCATCAGCAGGTGAACGACGCCTGGATGGTTGAACTGGCACGGCAGTGCGGTGGACGGCTGATCACCTTTGACACACGGCTCCAGGTTCATGATGCCGGAGGCGATGTTGTGACCGTAGTCAAGAACAGCTAGGAGACCTCAGTCATGACTGTGGCGGAGAGGGAAGTCCTGCAGTTGGGGCCGCACTCGAACGGGATGTCGCTGAGCCCGTGAAGCGAGAACAAAGATTCATTAAGAAGCCATCATTCCACCAGCTTGGCCTTGGCCTTCTTCCTTTCCGCGGCTTTCTTCGCGCCTTTCGCGGGTGCGGCCTTGGCGGGCAAATCGCGGAGCGCCTGTTCGCGGAATTCGGCCAGGTGCTGCTCCCAGGCTTGTTGCAGTTCGCGAACTTTGTCGGGGTGCGTGGACGCCAGGTCCTCGATCTCGCCGCGGTCACGACTCAAGTCGTACAGTTCCCACGGACCTTGAGGACCGCCGGCGGCGACCAGTTTCCAGTCGCCCATGCGGATCGCGCGGTTGCCTTCGTGCGACCACCAGAGGTACTCGCGGGTCACCGCTCCGTCCTTGGCGAACTCCGGCACGAGGCTCTTGCCCGGCAACGGCGGGGCTGGTTTGCCAG
This sequence comes from uncultured Pirellulaceae bacterium, assembly GCA_964409865.1. GTDB lineage: Bacteria > Planctomycetota > Planctomycetia > Pirellulales > Pirellulaceae > Anammoximicrobium. The sequence goes on along the minus strand of CAYPGE010000592.1, from coordinate 1,428 downwards.
CAATCGTTTCGGGATGCTCCAAGCCGGTCAGTTCCAACACGGTGGGCACGATGTCGATCAGGTGCGAGGGGCTGTGTCGCAATTCGCCACGGGCCGTGATCCCCTTCGGCCAGTGTGCGATCAGCGGCGTGGCAATCCCGCCTTCATGGACCCACGTCTTGTGGCGGCGCAGCGGTGTGTTCGACGAACTCGACCAGCCGGGGCCGAGGCACAGGAACGTGTCCGCCGAACCGGGAGCGGCCTGCGGATCGTGGCCGTCGCCGCGGACCATGATCTCGGCGCTGGCCCCGTTGTCCGAAGCGAACATGACGAGCGTGTCGTCGAAGGCGCCCATCTTCTTCAACTGTTCCAGTACGCGGCCGATCTCGCGGTCCATGCGGTCGATCATGGCTGCGTGGACGGCCATTTTCGCCGCCTGGAACTCGCGCTGCTCGTTGGTCAGTTCCTTCCACGGCAGCGGACGGTTCACTTCGCCGGGGCCGAGTTTTTCCAGGTCATTCGGGAAATGGTACGGCGGTCCGACGTCGCGCTCCAAATTGGGTAGCGGATTGTTGGCGATGCCCATGGCTTTCTGGCGTTCGTAGCGCTCGTGCCGGACGGCATCCCAGCCTTTTTTGTATGTGTCCCGGTAACGGGCGATGTCCTCGGGCAAAGCGTGCAAGGGAAAATGCGGGGCTACGAAGGCCAAGTACAAGAAGAAGGGGCGTGGGGAGTACTTTTCCTGGTGCTCGCGCAGGCACTTGACGGCGTGATCGGCGATGGCAGTCGTCGCGTAGTAGCCGCTGCCTCGCTCGACCGGCGGCAACGGCTGATCGTCCTCGCTGTGTTGCCGGGGGCTGAAGTAGCGATTGTGGTCGGCGAAATCGTAGGACCGATCGAAACCGTTCTCCAATTTCTTGCCGTCCACGTGCCATTTGCCGGAGTGATACGAACGGTAGCCCAGCGGCCGCAGCATGGCCGGCAGCAGCGGTGCCCACACCGGGCGCTGGCCCCCGCCGCCGAAGGCGACCCCCGGAATGTTCGTGCCGGGAAGGCCGTCTCGCCGGATTTGCTGCGCGTAGTAGCCGGTTAGCAGGACGCCGCGCGAGGGCCAGCAGCGGGCCGTGTTGTAGAACTGCGTGAACCGCAAGCCGCCTGCGGCCAGGGCATCCAAGTTCGGCGTGGCGATCTCGCCGCCGTAGCAGCCGGCATCGGAGAATCCCATGTCGTCCGCGAGGATGAAAACGATATTCGGCGGTTTGGCATCCGCCGCCCAGGCTTGCCCGCCGAGGATGCCCAGTAACGCCAAGATGGTCAAAAGCGTTCGCATGACAGTTCTCCCGTCGTGATCGAGAATGGTGTCCTCTTCTAAGAACCGCTAACAAAACCGTTCGACGCGGGTCTCTGACCCCGCCGAAACCGCCGACCGAAGGTCTCCGATTTCGGTTT
>CAYPGE010000591.1:0-4010 GCA_964409865.1 uncultured Pirellulaceae bacterium | reverse complement strand
CTGGTGGCCGAGGGGACGGCCGAGTCCGAGAGCTACTTGCAGGACGCCGATCAGCCCTACGTCGAGCCGGTGCTGCTGGTCACAATGGCCGATCAGTCCGGGGGCGCGGCGCTGCGGATCGTGCCCTGGGAAGGTCCGGAACCGCCGTGGTACGACTTGCACACGTGCTGCAACACGATCATCGGGTCCTGCGACGGGCCGATATACCTAGCCAGTTCAGTTGTGCTACGATGGAACGCGGCCTTCAGGGTGCAGCAGATGTGCAATCCGGCGCTGCGAAGAAACGAACCGCAGCATGTCCAACAAGGAACGTTTCGTGCCGAAGAAACGATTTGTGGTGCTGGTCAATCCGCACGGAGGAATCCGGCGGGGAACCGCGATTCTCGAGGAAGTGCGGCCCCTGTTCGCCGCGGCGGGTGCGGAGCTGGACGTACAATTCACCGATCATCCCGGCCATGCGGCCTCCCTGGCGGGGACGAGGGACCTTTCTCACTGCGACGGGCTGTGCCTGATCGGCGGCGACGGGACGATCCACGAAGTCGTCAACGGCCTGCTGCAGCGCAGCCAGCCGGCCGCCACGCCGCTGGGGTTGATCCCCGGCGGCACCGGCAACTCGGTGGTGCTGCACCTGGGTTACACGCAGCCGGCGGAAGCCGTCCGCCGCATCCTGGCAGGACAAACGCAAGCGCTGGATATCGCCCGCGTCACGCTGAGCGATCAGACGGTAGATTGTCTGAACATTGTCGGCTGGGGCGCCGTGGTGGACATCCTCCGCACCGCGGAACGCATGCGGTGGGTGGGTCGGCCGCGCTACACCCTGGCGTTGCTGTGGCACATCCTGTTTCCCCGGCGGCGTCGAGCCCGCTTGGTGCTGGACGGCCAAGCCTCGGACGATGAGTTCTTCTTCGTGCTCGGCTGCAATACCCAGTTCACCGGCAGGGGGATGCGCCTGGCTCCCCGCGCCGACCTGGGCGACGGCAAGATCGACGTGATCGCGGTGCGGCGGGCGTCGGTCGGGCAGAAACTCCAGTTCTTTCGCCGCGTCTTCGACGGCTCGCACGTGACGCTCGACTGCGTCGAATACCACCAGGTGCAGTCGTTTCGCATCGAGTCGCACAGCGAGGACCTGCTGAACCTCGACGGCGAACTGAAGGGCCACTCACCGGCCGCCGTCCAAATGCTGCCCGGGGCGATCCGGGTGTTCGCGTAGCCAGGTAGCCAGGAGTGTGGGCGGCAAGCGCCGTCGGATGCGCAAGTGCCCGACTATCCGCGATCTTCCACAAAGCGGCGGAACTGGCCGCGCGTGACTTCGTGACAACCGAGCCAGAACGGCTGGGTGATCCGGACGCGGTGCCTGGGCCGCCTCGATCGCGGACGATAACCCACGCGCCCAGCAACACCAGCAGCGCGGCCCCCGCGCCGGCCGCAGCGATTGTTCTCCACTGCCGCCACCAGGGGACCAAAACGCACCAAGTTTTGCGTCGAAACTTGCCGGTTTCGTTGTTCTCAGATGATCTCCATGAAACGGCTTTCCTCATGTCTTGGAAGTGGTTCCGCGGCGGACCGGACTACGCCCTGGAACGCGCTCCAGCAATTCCGCCGCCGCCGTGGGCGCGGGACGCTTTCGCACGTCCACCTGCCGGTTGGCCTCCTGCATGGCCTGCTGCGAGACCGCACCGACCAACTGCTGCAGGCACGCGGTCAGTCGCGGATTCTGGGCCCCGCGCTGGGACACCAGCAGCAGGGCGTCGTACTTGGGAAAGACGCCAGCCGCGTCGCCGAGGATCTCCAGTTGGTATTCGGGGATTCGGCCGTCGCTGGAATACGCCACGATCGCGTCCACCTGGCCGTCCACGACCGCGTCGTACATTCGCGTGGGGTCCATCGGGACCGTGCGGAACCACTGGTCCTCCAGGCGATAGACATCCTTGACGCGGCGCCACTCAGGCCGCTCGAAGAACTGCATGTCGCCGCCCAACCGCAACGGACGTTTCGACGCTCGAAGCATCTCGGCCAGATCGGCGACCGTGTGAACCCGCTGGAACTCCGGGGGACGTCTTTCGCTGTTGGGCATGGCCATGGCATACGCATTCTCGAATCCCAACCCTCCCAAGCAGGCAACGCCGTGCTGCTGCCGCAGGTACTGCGTGATCCGCCGCTCCGATTCCGCGGGGCTGACGAACTCGTCCTCCTTCATCACCAGGGTCCAGATGTTGCCCGAGTAGTTGACGATACAGTCGATGTCGCTGTGGAACAGCCCCTTGAACTGGATCCCCTCGCTCATGCCCGTCCGCCGATCGGGCCGAAACCCTGCGGCGATCAGGTGCTGGGCCAGCACTTCGTTCAGGACGTGCTGTTCCGTGAACGGCCCGCTGGCAATCCGCACGGGATGGGCTCGCCAATCGAGAAACCGGTAGACGGGGTAAAACAGGCTGCCCATCGCGGCCAGCAACAGCCCCGCCCCGCCAATCCAAGCGAGCCGGGGCCGGCGCTGCTGGGCGGCCAACTCCAGCAGATGGACCAACTGGTCGAGGACGACCGCCAGCAGGCCCGCCATCACACAGCCGAAGACTACGGTCGTGTAGTTCAGGCTCTCCAGGCCGGCGAAAATGTAGTTGCCCAGGCTCCGCCCGCCGACCGGCGTGACTAACGTCGCCGTGCCCACGACCAGGACGGTGGCCGTGCGGACCCCGGCTAGAATGACCGGGGCGGCCAGCGGCAACTGGACGCGACAGAGCATCTGCCGGCTGCTCATCCCCAACCCACGCGCGGCTTCGATCAAAGCCGGTTCCACGCCGCGAATGCCGAGGATCGTATTGGCCAGAATCGGCAGGATGCTGTACAGCGTCAGCGCCGTAAACGACGGCCGAAAACCGACCCGGCCCTGGAGCAGCAGCACCATCAGGGCCAGCATCGCCAAGGTCGGCACCGTCTGAATCACGCCGGCGATTCCGAGGAATCCCTCTGCGAGCTTCGGCCGGCGGCTGGCCAGAATTCCCAGCGGCACGCTGATCAGCAATCCGACCGCCAGGGCACTCAGCGACAGCGCCATGTGTCCGCCCAGGTAGACGGGCAGGTTTTGCAGCAAATCGCTCAAGTGCGAACTCAATTCCGTCAGCAACTCGGCGCCGCCGCCCGTCTCCCTGACCGCTGCCGCAGCCGTCTGCGGCGGCGCGGCCCGCCAATCCTGGATGCGGAGCATGGGATAGTACAGGCTGGCCGCGACGGCCACCAGCAGGCCCCCCGCTCCAAGCCAGGCCAGACGGCGACTGCGGCGCTGGGAGGCCAACTCCAGCAGGTGGACCAACTGGTCGAGGATCAGAGCCAGCAGCGCGGCGAACACGCAGCCCACGCTCGTCAACAAATCGTTGAAGCTCTCCAGGCCGCTGAAGATGTAGTTTCCCAAGCTGGCCCCGCCGACCGTCGTGACCAGCGTCACCATGCCCACCACCAGCACCGTCGCCGTGCGGACTCCGCCCAGGATGACCGGGGCGGCCAGCGGCAATTCGACGCGCCACAGCATCTGACGCGGGCTCATGCCCACGCCGCGGGCAGCTTCGATCAGGGCCGGGTCCACGCCGCGCAGGCCCGCGATCGTATTCGCCAGCATGGGCAGAATACTGTACAGGACCAGCGCCAGCAGGGCGGGCCAGAAACCGATCAGCCCGCCCAACAGCGGCACCATGAGAGCCAACAGCGCCAGGCTGGGCACGGTCTGCACGATGCCGGCCGCCCCCAGGACCCACTCGGCCAGCCGCGGCCGGCCCGAGGCCGCCAGTCCCAACGGCAAGCTGACGAGAACACCGACCGCCATGGCGGCCACAGACAACGTCAGGTGTCCGCCCAGGTAGAGCGGGAGTTTCTGCACCAATTCGGCCCACGGGGCGCTCATGCGTCACCTCCGCTGCTGCCGTTGGAGGTCAGGGCCTCCAACTGGTCGGCTTGGCGTTTGGGCGTGGCCATCAAACTGGCCACGAAATCATCGGCGGGACGATTGAGCAATTCCTGCG
>CAYPGE010000590.1:0-4046 GCA_964409865.1 uncultured Pirellulaceae bacterium | reverse complement strand
GAGTATGTCGGATTCCCGCCTCCGCGCGGAGAGCAATCTTGGACAGACTCCTAGGCGGCAATACGCTGGAGGTTGCGCCGGCGGAAAAGCAAGCCGCGGTGGCGACGCAAGCGTGATACAGGGCGGTCGCTGATACAGCGCGTCCGTAAGCCCTATCTCTTCCTTCACAGGAGTTACCTCATGACAACGATGGTCTTACTGGGAGCTGGCGAAGCGGTGACCTGGACCGCCCTGATCTTCGTCGGTATTGGCGTCCTTTTCTTCACGGTCTTCATGTTGCTGATGAAGCAGTACAAACGCTGCCCCAGCAACCGCGTGCTGGTGATCTTCGGCAAAACCGGCCGGGCGGGCCACGCGGCCACGACGATTCACGGCGGTGCCGCGTTCGTCGTGCCCCTGCTTCAGGACTATGCCTACCTGAGCCTGGAACCGGTGCAGATCGAAATCCCTTTGCGGGGCGCGTTGTCGGCCGAGAATATCCGCGTGAACGTCCCCAGCGTGTTCACGGTGGCGATCGACACCAAACCCGACGTCATGCAGAACGCGGCGGTCCGGCTGCTCGGCTTGACCGTGGCCGAAATCCGCAAGCAGGCGGAAGAAATCATCTTCGGCCAGCTGCGCCAGGTGATCGCTTCGATGCACATCGAGGAAATCAACCGCGATCGGGAGAAGTTCCTGCAGCACATCATGATCTCGCTGGAGCCGGAATTGAACAAGATCGGCTTGCAGCTGATCAACGTGAACATCACCGATATCACGGACGAGTCCGGTTACATCGACGCCATCGGCCAGAAAGCGGCGTCGCAAGCTATCCAATTGGCCCGCGGCGACGTGGCCGACAATGTGCGCATGGGTGAAACGCGGGTCGCCTCGGCGGAACGCGACAAGTCGATTCAAGTCGCCGAAGCACGCAAGGAACAAGCCATCGGCACGCGGTCCGCTGAACGCGATCAAGCGGTCAGCGTCGCGGCGCTGGAAAAGCAGCAAGTGGTCGGCGAGAAACAAGCTGCGTTTGAACGTGAATCGCAGGTCAAACAGGCCGAGCAGCAGATGCGCATCCAGGTGGCCGACGCCGACGCCTCGGCCATCGCCGGTGAGAATCTGGCCCAAGCCAAGGTCGCCGCCTCGCAGGCCGAACTGCTGGTCAAGAAGGCCGAGGCTTACGAGTTGGGCGAAAGCCGCAAACGGCAGGCGGAGGCAGCGGTACTGGAAATCCAAAACCGGGCCATGGCCAAAGCCGCACTGGCCGAAGCGGAACGCATGGAAGCGGAACAGCGGGCGAAGTTGGAAGCGCCCGCCAAGGCTCAGAAGGCAAAAGTGATCGTCGATGCCGAGGCGGCTGCCGAAACCCGGCGCTTGCAAGCCCGGGCCGAAGCCGACGCAGTCTTCATGAAGTTGGACGCCGAGGCTCGCGGCCAGTACGAAATCCTGGCCAAGAAGGGCGAAGGCTTGCAGCGCATCGTCGAGGCCTGCGGCGGATCGCAGCAAGCCTTCCAGTTGCTGATGCTGGAACACCTGGACGATCTGGCCGAGGCATCCAGCCGGGCGATTTCGAACATCAAGTTCGACAAGATCGTGGTCTGGGACAGCGGCGCTCAAAACGGCCGCAACGCGACCGCCGATTTCCTGAGCGGCATGGCCAAGACCCTGCCGCCCATGATGCAGGTGATGAAGGACATCGGCGGCGTCGAATTGCCGGAATCGCTGGTAAAACTCGGCAGCGGCGACGGCGATTCGCCCCGTCCGGCCGCGGCTCCCGCGGGGGCAACCGCCCCCGGCGGCGCGGCGCACCCGGCCTGATGAGGCCATGCCAGCAATTCCCGAAAGGCAAAAGCCCGGCGTCTTCGAAGAGCCGGGCTTCTTGTGTTTTCGTCACGGCGACTTGAGCTGCAGCGGCGCGGTCCAGAGATAAATCCGGTGCTCGACGGCGTCTTGCTTCGAGCGGATCGCGATCACCTTCTCCGCCTCCTCGACGCGTCCCTCGAAGCCGTAATCGTGCGCGACGATGCGGGCCCCCGGTTTGAGCTTCTGCAACTGCGGAATCAGCTTCACATTCATACCCGGCAGGAGGTACAACGCCACGACCGTGGCCTGGCTCATGTCCACGGCGTAGATGTCCTCCTCCAGTATCCGCACCCGTTGGGCGACGCCGTTGCGGATCGCGTTGTCCCGCGCTGCCCGGACCAGCTTGGGGCTGAGTTCGATGCCGACGCCCCGGCAGCCGTACTTCTTGGCCGCCGTGATGACGATCCGCCCGTCCCCGCAGCCGGGATCGTACACGAGGTCGTCCCGAGTCACGCCGGCGACTTCCAGCATCTTCGCCACCACGTCATCGGGCGTCGGCACGTACACGGAGTCCGGCGTCCTCTTGGGCCGATCACCAGCGGCAGCATCGGCGGCCGCCGCGCGGCAAGCGTGCAACAGACCGATCGCCAGAACCGTCAGCAGAAAACCGTACCCACACCGACACATGAAAACCTCAACTTCCTTCGCTACGAGCCCGGCATGACTCCAACCAGTGAGGATTCTACATCGGGAACGAATTGCCGGGGAGCCCAGGTTGTGTCCAGCGACCGTGGACCGACGTTTTCAGTCCGGATCAGGCATGCCTTGCGCGCATCGTGGGCTCAGACGTACAGAATTCAAAACTGGCGGCGGACAGCCTGCAACGGTCGCAACGACCTGACGCCGCCAATTTTGAATTCTGTACGTCTGAGCCCTTCGGTCGTGCCGCGCAGAGAAACGGGCCGGACTTGGTCCGGCCCGTGAAAGCACCCTGGTCAACGCAAGGGGGGGTCAGCAACCGCGGCAGCGCCGCACGGCAACCGAGCCGCATCCGCGGCAGCAGCTACCGCACCGGACGGGCACTTGCACGGTCTTGGGCACCATGCGGCACACTTTGACTTGAACTTCCTTCTGAACCTGGTGCGGCACGCAGACCGTGATGGTCCGGGTGACCTCTTCCGCTTGGGTCTCGTAACAGGTTACGGTTTCGGTCCAGGTCTTCTGCTGCGGCACGCACACCGTGTAGGCCACTTCCTTCTGCACCACGTCCGTTTCGTAGGTCGTCACGCAGCACTTCCTGGTCCGCACTTCCTGTTTCCAGTCGCAAACCCGGACGGTGCAGGTCCGGACTTCGGGCTTCCAGACGGTAACCATGTACTCGCAGGGTTCCTCAACGATCTGCGGCTTGCACACGGTGACGGTGACTTGCTCCTCGACGATGTTCGGCACCCAGACTTTCCGGCAAACGGTGGTGGTGCTAGGCTGGCAGCAGCAGCACGGATCGCAGCACCGGTGAGCGAACCGGCCGCAGCGGCGCGGCAGGCAAGGAACTTCGACCATTTGCGTCTCGCAATGCCCCCGGTCGACACACACCGTCTTGACGACTTCCTCCGTGACCATCTGGCAGACGCGCCGCACGCCCTGCCGCTTTTCGACGACGGGGACGCAGGTGGTGTACTGCCGCGGTTCTTCTCTCCACTGCGGCACGCACACGGTGTACTGCTGCTCGACTTCCTGCACGACGGGCCGACAGACGTTGTAGGTGACCATCCTGCTGCGTTGTTCGGGAACCATCATCACACAGCAGCGTTGAACTTCTTTTTGAACAGGCACGCATTTGCACACCATCTGCTTGACTTCCCGTTGCTCCTGGGCGTACTCGCAGACCGTCACCATCCGCGTCTCGGTGACCCACTCCGGCACGTAACAGGTTTTCTCCACGTAGGTCACATCACCACAGCCGCCGCAGGGCGAGCAGCCGCCGCAGGGCGAGCCCGCCATCACAAAGCCGGCTGAGAAAAGCAACATTCCGATAGCTGTCAGGACGAGCAGGCAGCGACGCATGGGTCTTCCTCCTTCAATCAGAGACGGTAAATACAGGATGCTTGAGGTAGTTCGAGCGCGATTCGCCTCGAGTCGCGCTCGTGACACCCTACGGTGCGGGCGTCAATAGCACTATTAAACTAGGTTGTAACGAATTGTCAATCAAAGCAGGATACGCGCATTGGAAAACGTGGAAATTTTAGGTGTTTTGCGTTATT
>CAYPGE010000589.1:0-4089 GCA_964409865.1 uncultured Pirellulaceae bacterium | reverse complement strand
TGTTCCGCCTGATCACCGCGAAAGGCCCGCAGGTGCTTGCAGGTACGACGTTCGATGGGCAGCGACTGGTTGCGCCAGGCGGGGCACGTGCAGGAGTACACCCCGCCCACGTTCTTCAAGATGTAGGGAGCGCGAGCCGACCCCTGCACATGGGTTGACTCGCCGTCTTTCAGGTCTGGCATGTTGATGGTCCTTGGGTTGAGAAAGGGGCCGTTGTCAGTTGGTCAGCGGGTTGCGACTGACCTTCCGCCGCGCCGTGGACTTGGCTCCGTTGCCCTGGTAGATGCCGCCGCGATCGGCGTCCAGGCACCGGCCACTGGCCCACGTCCGCAAACGCTCGACCGATTCGGCCGCGGTGGCCGAGACCGGCACGACGTTCTGCGCCGCCTGGACCAGGGACACATCCAGCAGCGCTGCCAGGCGAACGCAGGCTCTGATCTCCGCGCCGGACCACTGCTCGTCGTTGGGCAGCTTCTGCTCCCGGTCGATCTCGAACAGGTCCAGGTAGATGTTCCAGATGGCCTGTTTCTGCTCGTTGCCGGGGAAGTCCAGGAAGAAAATCGCGTCAAACCGCTCGGCACGCGCGAACTCCGGCGGCAGCTTGCCCACATCGTTGGCCGTGCAGACCACGAATACGTCGGACTCGTGGTCATTGAGCCAGCTGAGGAAGCTGCCGAACATCCGCGACGACACGCCCGAATCGGTCTGGCCGGAGTTGCCGACACCCGCGAACGCTTTCTCCACCTCGTCGATCATCAGCACCGCGGGTGCCATCGCGTCGGCGATCTGCAAAGCCTGACGGGTCCGCTCCTCCGTCTGGCCAACCAGGCTGCCCATCAGCGTGCCCACATCGAGGATCAGCACCGGGCGCCCCGTCTCCTTCCCGAGGCACTTGCAGAATTGAGACTTGCCGCAACCGGGCGGCGACAGCAGCAGCACACCGCGGGGCCGCTTGAGCGGATTGCTGCGGCTCGGCTGCAACAGGGCACGCTTCGTAAACGCCTTGAGCGACGCCAAGCCGCCCAGGCTGCTGAAATCCTCGGTCCCGCGGTAGAGTTGCATCAGGCCGCTTTTCTTTAGCGTTTGCGTCTTCAAGTCCCAGACGGCATCGGGCACGATGCGACCATGCCGCACGAGGCTCAGCGAGAACGCCGACTCTGATTCGTAGCGGGTCAGGCCGGCCGCCGCGTCCAGCAGCATGTCCAGCTCCGCACCGTCAGGCAGTTCGCCGTCTTCGGTGGCGATGCCGCGCGCGATCTCGTGGAGCTGCTCACGGGCGGGCAGGTCGTGCTCCAACACGACGAACAGCTTCTCCAGCTCGACTGGAATCTGCACCACGGGCGAGAGGATCACGACAAACGTCCGATTCTGCTTTCCCCTTGCAATCTGGGCAGCCAGAGCCTGGATGATCTCGGGGCTGGACAGGAACCGATGAAAATTGACCAGAACTAGCAGCGACGCGCTGTCCGTCGAGCCCAACGCGTCCAGCGAGCGGATGGCGGCCAACGGGTCGTTGGTGCCCGTATCGGTGCTGGCCCCGGCCTCTTGGTGATTCAAGGTCAGGCCCTGGTTGACGTCCCAGCAAACGAGCCGCCACTGGTTGTCGCGGCACATCCGCGCGATTTCGGCCAGGGCATCGTCGTGTTCGTGCGACTGAACCCACAGGCCGGTGAAACAGGCGGAGATGTACTCCGACAATTGGTCCTTGAGTAACATGCGTTGATCCTCACAATGGTAACATGGATGACTTACGACACCGGCCAGCACGGCCGGGCCGATTCGATCAGACTGGTTCGATACTGAGGGGGACGAGAGATATGCGCAAACTGCCCATCGTGACCGCTGCTGTGGCCGTGTTGCTCCTGGTGACGTCCGGTTGTCGTCAGCCGACCCAAGATGCCGCTTCGGTCTGGCAGGTCGTGTCAGAAGCGAAGCTGACAAAAAGCCAAATGGCGCAGCGCGAGAAAGCTCTGGCAGCTCGGGACGCGATGTTCGCGTCCCTGAAAGGTCGCTTGATGGAGGTGGTTGGGTCCGAAGGGCCAGCGGCGGCGATTACCGTCTGCTCCCAGGAGGCACCTCAGATCGCCAAGCGGATCTCCCAAGAGCACGGGCTGACTATCCGACGGACGTCGTTTCGCCTGCGCAATCCCGCTAACTCGCCCCCGAAGTGGGCGGCGCAACTTGTGGCGGATCGCGCTGCCGAGCCCACGTACCTGACGCGGGACGGCCAGCTCGCAGCCCTGCTACCCATTCGTCTCCAAGCCCAGTGCCTGATGTGCCACGGCCCCACGGACTCAATCCCGGACCCGGTGAAGGCTGCCCTTGCGAAGAACTACCCAACGGATCAGGCCACCGACTTTCAGGACGGTGACCTGCGAGGGTGGTTCTGTGTTGAGGTACCCGCCGATGCCGGTTCGTAGCCGACGCCACATTGGGTGCGGCGCAGTCTAATGACGCTGCTGGGTCTCCTGGCGGGCTTGGTGCTGCTGATGAAACTCGGCAGTGAGCCGCTCGCCAATGCGCTGGCCGAGGGCCTGCTCGACGAACTTGCTTGCATCGCGGCAGGACGAGCCCGTGAAGCCCCGAGTGGTGACGGTAGCCTCGCCCTTGGACGACACGATAATCTCGATGATCTTGCTCACGCGGCACCTCCGTTGACCTGCACGGTCAGCTTGATTGACCCATCGGCCAGCTTGGCTTCCGAGACCTGATGTCCTTTGCGGCGTGCCTCGGCCTTGGCGCGTTCGACCGCGTATGCCTGGAGGAACTGATCGAGCTTCGCCTGCTCACCCCAGTGGCCCCCGAAATTGTCATAGTGGACCTGGCCGTTGCTGCAATCGCAGACGGCCGGATAGCGCCACTTCGGCAGCTGCACGGCGAGCCCGGTAGCTTGGCTCGTGAACAAACGATGAGTGCCCTGGACGGGCTGCGGTAGGCCGAGACGCTGGCACGCCGCACGCACGGCAGCCGGGTCGCGGACCTCCGTTTTGATGCTCACAATGTGTGACAAGGGTTGGTTCCTTCTTGGAATGGGGGTCAGAACGGCAAGTCGGTCGCGTCTGGTTGCACGTCAGATGCGTCGCCGTCGGGAATACACGGGCCTGCTTGGTGCGCCAACGCGGGCGTTGGCCGTAGCGCAGGTCCTGGCAGCAGCAGGGGCCTTTCAGCCGTCAGCTCGCTGACGAGCAATTCTGCCACGGCACCATCGTCGGGCTCGGTGCGGCTCATTTGTCTGATGACGTAGACGCAGATGATCAGCGGTAGCAGGGCAGCCACGATCAGGCCAACCGTTTGGATGCTGGCCGCGACGATTGGATCTCTGTGGCGTTGTGTTGCGATCTGCTTGCGTTCCTGTTCGAGCTGCTCACGCCCGCTGTCCACCACGGCTCGCTGCTGATCAAGCTGATTGGTCAACCGCTCCTGGGCCGCGATCATGTCTGCTCGCGATTTGGCATCGCTTTCGACGAGCTGCTGGGCGGCCTGGGCCAGCTTCGCGCTCTCCTCGACAACGGATTGCGATTGCCTGGCTAGGGCTTCATTCTGTCTTGCCTGCTGTTCGGTACTTTGTCGGGCGAGGTCAGCCAATCGCTGATCGCGCATGTCCGGTGCGGGGCTACATCCGATCACTGCCAGCAGCGTGAGTGCCGGAATGGTCTTGCCAGCCCGCGTGATTCGTTTCATCGGGTTTCCTCCAATGGCGGAAAATGTGGGACAACAGTTTCTGCAAAGCCCGTCTGAGCCTGACTTCACGGGCCAGGGCTAGGGCAAGCAGGATGGCCGGCAGCGCGCTGGCCGAAACGAGGACGTACGTCATGCGGGTCTCCTTGGTCGATGGCGGAAGATGCAGGTGCGTACCCCCACGTGCCGCCGGCTCACCGACGGCACGTCGGGACGCTGCACCTGGGGTCGTGATCACGCGAGGGCCGACTCGCCTTGAAAATCCGCCCAGGAATCCTGGAACTCGCGCCGCAGTTGGCTGACCCGGCCGGGGCTGACTCGGAACTTGCGGGCCGCTTGCTTCGTGGTCTCACCCGTTGCCAGTGTCTGCGCGATCCGGCGATTACGGCGGGGCAGGCTGGCGAACCAATC
>CAYPGE010000588.1:0-4098 GCA_964409865.1 uncultured Pirellulaceae bacterium | reverse complement strand
TCATCGACAAATCGTGGTCGCAACCGCACGGCCTGACCTGGGCCGACATCGATGGAGACGGCCAATCCGAGTTGATCACCGGCAAGCGGGTGCGTGCGCATGTCGACAAGGATCCAGGCAGCCTGGAGCCCGAATGCCTCTACTACTACCAATGGGACAAAGCCGCCCGCAGGTTCACCCGCCACACGATTTCCCCTCCCGGCCAGGGCGTCGGCATGGGGATGCAGATCTGCGTGGCCGATCTGAACGCCGACGGCCGGCCGGACATTGTCGTGGCCGGCAAGACCGGCACGTGGCTGCTGCTGAACGTCCCGTCGCTTGGGAGGTAACCAGATGCCCTCGCCATTTCCGGGGATGGACCCGTTTCTGGAACATCCCGACTTCTTTCCGGATCTGCACGGATCGCTTCCACGATTCCAGGTGGGCTTAGCCATCATCCTGCTCAAGACCCTGACCGACGTTCCAAAGCTTTGCGAAGCTGGGCCACTTGGTCCTCATTCAAGTCGAAAACTAGACCTTCGTTTCTACCTGTCCTCAAGAATCAAGCCTATCAACAAGAATCGCACCGATTTCCGACCCGTGCGCTCACCATGCCGCTGGAATCGAACTCGTTGCACCGCCTCGAACCGGCGTGGCGTTTGGGGTTTGGCAGAGGCGTCACCCGACGCGTGTCCTGTTGGGTTCGGCTCGGCTACGCTACCATCGTATGCATGGCGGGGCTGCCGTCGGATGCACGCGGGCTCGACACTCAGACACCCTGACGGAGATTGAACGATGCAAAATCACATTCTGTGGATCGTCGCGTTTCTCGGGCTATGGACCGCGTCTGCCGCAGGCTGGGAGGACCAGGCGTTTTTGAATCCGCCGCCCGAAGCTCGCGTGCGGGCCTATTGGTGGTGGCTGAACGGGAACGTGACCAAGGCGGCCATCACGCGGGATCTGGAGGAAATGGCGGCCAAGGGGTTTGGCGGGGCGCTGATTTGCGATGCCGGCGGGGCAGCGCAGGATGGCAACGACCAGGTGCCGCATGGGCCGGATTTCTTCTCGCCGGAATGGCGCGAACTGTACCAGCACGCCCTCCGCGAAGCCGGCCGCCTGGGGCTGGAAATGAGCCTCAACATCCAGAGCGGCTGGAACCTCGGCGGGCCGATGGTCCCGCCCGAAGACGCGCCGAAGAAGCTGGTCTGGTCGGAAACACATGTCACGGGTCCGGCGCAAATCGAGCGGCAGTTGCCCCTGCCCCAGCACCGTCCGGAATTGTACCGCGACGTGGCCGTCGTGGCGTATCCGCTGAAACGAGACCCGGCCCCGGACAAGGTACCGGTCACGGTCAGCGCCAGTTCCGGCCAGTTGGAGCATCCGGCGTCCCACGCCTCCGACGACGTCTCCGAGACGTATTGGGTCTCCAGCGGAGCCACGGAGGGCAAAGGCCCCACGCGCCAGCGTCCGGAGTGGCTGGAATTCCGCTTTGAGAAACCCGTCGCCGTCGCCGGCTTTTCCGTGCAAGGCCGGCCGGGCTACGGGCCTACCGAGGGCGAATTGCTGGCGTCCGACGACGGGACCACTTGGCGCAGCGTCCAGGCGTTTACGGTCAAGGGCGGTAAACAGCCCAAGGCGACCTTCGACGCGGTCCGCGCCGCGCATTTTCGGCTGATGTTCTACCACGCCGCCGACCCGCGCTTCCCCCAGTCGCCGCGAAACGTACAGGTGGCCGAGGCGCAACTGGTAAGCGACGGCGGAATCGTGCTGAACGTCGCCAAGGCCCGGCATCGGCCGATTCAGATGTGGCCGCAAAAAGCGTTGCACAAGGCGCTCAGCTTCTCCGCGCCGGACACGACGCCGTTGCTGGAGGAATTGCCGGCCGAACCCGGCGAGGAAGACACGCGGGCGGCGGACGTCGTCGACCTGACCGCGCAATTGGAGTCGGACGGCACGCTGCGCTGGGACGCGCCGGCGGGCCAATGGGAGATCCTCCGCTTCGGATGTACGCTGAACGATCACTGCCGCGTGTCGACCTGCAGCGACGGCTGGGACGGCTACGCGCTGGATCCGTTTGACAAGCAGGCGTTCGCCAAGTACTGGCAGCAGGTGGTCGAACCGCTGATCGAGGACGCCGGCCCGCTGGCGGGGACGACGCTCAAGTACCTGCACACGGACAGCTGGGAGGTCGAAGTCGCCAACTGGACGCCGACGCTGCGCGAGGAATTTCGCGCTCGGCGCGGTTACGATCTGATCCCCTTCCTGCCGGTAATCGCCGGCCGCATCGTGGACAGCCGGCCGGCCAGCAACCGCTTCCTGCACGATTTCCGCAAGACGATGGGCGATCTGGCGGTGGACAACCACTATCGTCCGTTTTCCGAGTGGGCGCATCGGCACGGACTGCTGCTGCACCCGGAATCCGGCGGCCCGCACGCGGTGCCCGTCGATTCGTTGCGCTGCCTGGGCATGAACGATGCGCCGATGTCTGAGTTCTGGGCCTGGTCCTGGCGGCACCGCGTCGGCGACACCAATCGCTTCTTCGTCAAGCAGCCCGCGTCGGCCGCGCACACTTACGGCCGGCAACTCGTGCTGGCCGAAGGCTTTACGACAATCGGCCCGCACTGGCAGGAGACGCTGTGGGACAACCTAAAACCCGCCTTCGATCAAGCGGCCTGCGAAGGGCTGAACCGCCTGGTCTGGCACGCGTTCGTCTGTTCGCCGGCCGAAACGGGCCTGCCCGGCCAGCAGTATTTTGCCGGCACGCACCTGAATCCGAACTCCCGATGGTGGCCGAAGTCGAGCCCGTTCTTTGCCTACTTGAATCGCTGCCAGTTCCTGTTGCTGCAAGGCCGGTTCGTGGCCGACGCGGTTTACTACTATGGCGACCACGTGCCGAACTTTGCCCAACTCAAACGGTCCGATCCGGCCCGAATCCTGCCGGGCTACGACTACGACGTGGCGACGGAAGAAGTCGTGCTGACGCGGATGAGCGTCCGCGACGGCCAGATCGTGTTGCCGGACGGGATGAGCTATCGCGTGCTGGTGCTGCCGGAGCAGCCCGCGATCTCGCTGCCCGTGTTGCGCCAAGTCAAGGAGTTGGTCGCCGCCGGGGCCACCGTGATCGGAGTGAAGCCGCAGCATGCGACGGGACTGCAGGACTTTCCGGAC
Organism: uncultured Pirellulaceae bacterium; assembly: GCA_964409865.1. Classification (GTDB taxonomy): domain Bacteria; phylum Planctomycetota; class Planctomycetia; order Pirellulales; family Pirellulaceae; genus Anammoximicrobium. The sequence goes on along the minus strand of CAYPGE010000588.1, from coordinate 951 downwards.
TGCGATGCCGAGGTCGCGCGGTTGGCCAACGAACTCTGGGGCGACGCCCCCGATCAGGCTGGCGGCGAGCACCGCTGCGGACAAGGCCGGGTCATCTGTGGAAAGACGGCTCGCGAGGTATTGCTGGCGGACGGAATCCAGCCGGATTTTGAGTTCACGGGCGGCGATGCGGAGACCGTGTTGGACTACATCCACCGCCGCGACGGCGAGGCCGAAATCTACTTCGTCGCCAACCGCGGCAACCGCGTGGAGGAGGCGAGTTGCACGTTCCGCGTATCTGGCAAGCTGCCCGAACTGTTCGACCCGCTCACCGGCCAGACGCGGCCGCTGCCGGTGTACTCCCAGGCCGACGGGCGCACGACCGTGCCGCTGCAATTCGCTCCGTGCGGATCGTGGTTCGTCGTTTTCCGCAAGCCGGCGACCGCGCCGGGCTCGGTCGAAGGCAGCAACTTCCCGGCGTACGCGCCCGCGCACACGCTCGCCGGACCGTGGCAAGTCAGTTTTGATCCGCGCTGGGGCGGCCCGGAGTCCGTCGAGTTCGCGGAATTGACGGACTGGACCAAGCGTGCCGAGGACGGCATCCGCTTCTACTCGGGCGCCGCGACGTACCGCCGGACGTTCGACTTGCCCGATTCGCTGCAATCTGCCGGCCGACCGCTGGTCCTGGATCTGGGCGTGGTCAGACAGTTGGCCGAGGTGCGGCTGAACGGCCGCCATCTGGGCGTGCTATGGGCCGCCCCGTTCCGCGTGGATGTCAGCGAAGCGATCCGGCCGGCGGGCAACGCGCTGGAAATCGAGGTCGTCAACTTCTGGCCCAACCGCGTGATCGGCGACCAATCGCTGCCGGAGGACAAGCGGCTGACGCGCACCAACGTGAGGAAGCTCACCAAAGACACGCCGCTGGTCGAATCCGGGCTGCTCGGTCCGGTGCAGATTCTGACGGTGGAATAG
>CAYPGE010000587.1:0-4111 GCA_964409865.1 uncultured Pirellulaceae bacterium | reverse complement strand
TGTACGACATGCACGGCAACGTCGCTGAATGGTGCGGGGACTTGTTCGGTGACAACTACTATCAGCAGTGCGGCCGGGAGGTGGATGACCCGACCGGCCCGGCCACGGCGCGAGGGCGCCGTTCCTATCGGGGAGGCTATTTCACCCACAGTCCTTACGCCTGCCGCTCCGCCTGCCGTCGCAGAAACCCGCCGCAGAAACGCTACTGGGGCCGCGGTTTTCGCGTGCTCTGCGAGATTCCGGCCGAAGAGGCTGCGCGGCGGTCGTTCCGTGCTGAGATACACACTGAGGCTGCCCTCCAGCCGGGCGATCAGACAGAGTACCGCATGGTGGCTGTCAGACCGCAAGTCACCTTCTCCTGGCCCTAACAACGTAGTGAGGTACGAATCATGGGATTGCTCGAAGTCTTCGCCGAACAGGGACGTACCCGCGCGTCCCGCTACAGTTTCGCAGCCAGTCGCTTCGCCGATCGTCAGCAGTATGCACTGGCTGCATGGTGCTTCGATCAGGCGGCTCGAGAAGCCGAGCGAAGCCTCAACGGGCCGATCGTTGAGAACGCTCAGATGTTGTCGGTGCATCGGAGCCTGGTACAGTCGGCGCAGGAGATGCAACGACTGGCCGCTCAGGCAGGGCAGACCCTGACCGTGCTGCCGGATGTGACCCCGGACCGTCTCTGGGAGCAGTACTGCGCTACCGGCAGGGTGCATAGTCGCAAGCAAGTCCGCCAGACCACCTTGATCGGGGAGTTTGTCGATCTCGGACCCAGCGAGTACCTTCCGTTATTGGGGATAAGTGCCGCCATTGGGTTGCTGCTGGCGGGTTTGACCGTGGTCCTGGATTCCACCATAACCATCCGCGAATTTCCGCCCCTCTGGATGGCGAAGACAACCATCATCGCGGCCGTTTGGGTCGGATGGCTGTTCACGAGCCGCGAGCCCGTGAGCGACTGGGTGGAAGCTATCTGCGAAGGGATGACGGGCCTGATCGAGGCGATCACGGATACGCTCGGCCTGCTCGCTCAGTTGCTGACTGCGATTCCGCTGGCCGTTCTGAAACTTGCAGGCCCCTTCTTCGTACGGATGATCCTGATTGTACCAGTGGGAATTCTGGGCGTCTTTCTGCTCGCGGTCGTCATCCTGACGGATCTGGTCAACCTGCTCAGGACGAAGGCTGCAAGGAGGGCCACGCATCAAGAGAGCACGAGTAACGCGAGTACCCCTGCGGCTCTTCAAGTTATCGTTCCGCCGGTTTCACCCGCCTCGCCTGTGCCCCCGGCCTCGTCGCCGGTGCTTGTACCGGCAAACAAACTCCCCGCTCCTTCTCCTGGTGGTAAGGCCGCTGCCACAGGTTCGCCGGGCACCCAGTGGGTTGCGTTTATTTGTCCTTATTGCCTGAAAAGGCTGAGGTTTAGCGTCCGCCTGGCGGGCCAGTCCCATCCCTGTCCCCATTGCCAGCAGTTAATTCCGGTCCCACCGCTCCGGCGGCCGTGAGTGTTCTGCCCATCGTCTTCAGACAACGGCAAATCTCAGAGGTCTTACATCAGTCCGCTCATTTCGCCGGCGCCGGATGGCCCAGCACGTCGACCGGGTCCTCGATCGCGACCTTGTCTGCTCCGGCCAGCGCGATCAGGTCCGGCAGGTCGTAGTGCTGCAAGGCTCCGTGGACTACGTTGGCCGCCTGGTTGAGGTTCTCCGGGACCGAGACGACTTCGGACCACGAGCGGATCATGTTCCGCAATCGGACCGACGCGAACTGCTCCGGAGCCAGCGCGGCGGCGTGCAGGGCGGGAATGGCGGCTTCGCCGATCGCCACCAGCTGTAACTCGCGAGGCGGATCGCCGGACTTGCGGTAGCCCGCGAGGAACCGGGTCCACGCGGCGACGTCTTCGGTCCGCATCCCCACATACGAACGCCCGATCAAGTAAGCCAGGAAGATTTCCTGCACGTCGCGGCCAAACCGGCCTCGACCGTAGTCCGACTTGTCGTGCCCCGTCTCCGTTTCGCCGATGCCCCGCAGTTCGGCTGCCAGCACGATCTGGCCTTGCTTGACGAGCGATTCGATCGGCCCGCCCGGCGCGGCGTCTGCCTTCATGCTCTCGCCGTGCAGGTACAGGCAGGCCCGGCCGTTTGGTTTTGCCGGCATAAAGGCCAGCGCGGGTAATTGGATTCCGGGTTCGGGTTTCAGGATCAGCTTTTCGATCGCATAGCCTTCGCGATCGAGCGTGCCGAGCGATTCGTGGGACAGTTCTTCAACCGGACCATCCGTGGTCGTCCCCGGCACGGGTCGGAGACCCATGCCACTTGCGATCGTCTCGCGCACCAGGTCTCGCCGTTGGGCGTCGGTCAGGGTGCGCCATTTGGCGGCCCGCGCGTCCCGCAGGCCGCGTTCGATGTCCGCGTTCAGCTGAAACACCGATTTCTCGCCCGGCATCAACAGCACCTGGCCGTCCGGCGAGCAGGCAAGGTCCGCATCCGACCAGTCGCCCTTGCTCAGTTCCTGCATCGTGGCATCGGTCAGCGGGTCCGGCAGCGGGGCGACTTCGTGAACGGGTTGATCGATTCCCAGCAGCCAGCGGCGCATCCAGCGGGCGGCCGCCTCGCGCTGCTGGATGGTGAAGCCGTGGGGCGCGTCGGCTTCGATCAGGTCCACGCCTTCGGCGAATCCCAACCGCGCGTAAAATCGCTTGGCTTGGCGGAACAGCTCCCAGGTGCCTTCGATGTCGAACGTCGCGTCCCGCGTGCCGGCGCAGATCAGGGTCGGCTTCGGGGCGCGCAGGATGACGTAATCCGGCTCGTCCATCCCGAAAGCGATCTGGCCGAAGATGTTTTGTTCGGCGTCCTGCGCGCCGCGCGTGTCGATCAGCTTGCGAAACGTCGTCAAATAGCAGACCGGCGCAGCGGCCACGATCCGATCGTCCAGCGCCATCAAGTAGGCCGTCAGCGTGCCTCCGCCGGAGTTCCCCGTGCAGCCGATTTTGTCCGCGCGAATGTCCTCGCGGCTCTGCAAGTAGTCGATCGCCCGCATGCCGTCCCAGATGCGATATTGGGCGATGTTGGCGCCGAGCAGGATCGAGCCCAAGCCCATCGTGGTGTGCTCGATCGTACACAGGTGCTGGACGCGGGGGTGCGGCACGGGAATGTGGGCCGCCGTCTCGAAGTGGGTGTGCTCGTGCTCGAAATCCAGCATCTGGTAGCGTTCGCCTTGACCGATCGGGTCGTAGCACAGGGCCGCCATGCCGTGGCGAGCCAGCAGGATGCAGACCCGCTGGTAACCGCCGGCCGCCTTGCCGTTGTGACTGTGCCCGCAGGGGACGAGCACGCCGGGATAGGGCGGCTTGGTCGCCGGCAGGTACAGATTGGCCGTCACGTGATGGTTCGGCCGGCTTTCAAACAGAATCTTTTCCATGCGATAGCCCGCGCCTTGTAGAGTTCCGACGAGACGTGCGTTCAATGGTGTCCGTTCGGGGAATCCGCCGATCTGCCGGATGAAGAAATCACGCCGCTGCGTTTGCCAAGTGCGGCAATCCGCCTGGCTCTTGATTTTCTCGTAGGCCGCCAGCCGCGCGTCGAGCAGCCGATAGGCCTGCTCTTTTAGATAGACCTCCAGGTGTTTTCCTGGTGGAATGTCCGCCGTCTTCTCCGGCAGCACGGTCAGGTCTTCCGCCCCTGCGGCAGTCCCGATCGCCAGCAGCACGATGGCTGCGCCGATCAGCCTTCCGCTTGAAAGAAAGAATCTCTTCATTTCCCGCCCCCGTTTTCCTGAGAACCAAGGTCTACGATAGGGTCCGCGACAGAGTCGCCGTGCAGCAGTATACTGCAATGGTCAGTTAGCCTCCATTCAAACTCAGAATGAAAGGAACAAGAAAAAGGAGCAACCCATGGAACGTAGATCGTTTTTGAAGGCAGTCGGCGGGGCGACGGGCGGTTTGGCACTGGGCGTCCAAGCGGTGCCAGGGGCAGACGCGCCGCCGGCCGAAGGGGAACGCGTGGCGGGGGTGCCGCGCCGTGTTTTGGGCGCGACAGGGCAGAAGCTGTCCGTGGTTGGCTTTCCCGGTTTGGCCCTGGTGCATTACGAGCAGCCGGAATGCACGGCGGGCCTGCGTTCCGCCCTG
>CAYPGE010000586.1:0-4125 GCA_964409865.1 uncultured Pirellulaceae bacterium | reverse complement strand
GCCGTACACAACAAAAACGCCACCACTTTCCGCATCGCGAACTCCTTGAATAGAGAATCAAGTCCCCCAGCCACTGGGATACCCGATGGGACTTGGGGATGCAAGCCGTGGGCGGCGGATTCGTTGCCAACGGTGGCGGAGATCGCGTGGGCCGTTCAATCTTGACTCTGGATCCCGTCGATGTAGCCCTGGGCGCCGGTCTTCAGGTTCGCGGCGTTCCCTTCGTCCGTGTCCAGGTGCATGGCCAGGCGATAGTTGGGATCGACCCGCACCCGGACATCTCCGAAAATCAACTCTCGGTCGCCGGCGATCCGCACGCGCACGGTGGACTTGTCGCGCAGCCCGTAGCGCAGCGCGTCCTCCGGCGTCATGTGGATGTGCCGCATGGCGCAGATCACGCCGCGGTCGATCGTGACGCTGCCCGCCGGACCATCCAGCGTCACGCCGGGCGTGTTGTCCAAATCGCCGGAGTCACGGATCGGGGCGTGGATGCCCAGCTGGTACTGCTCGGTCATGGCAATCTCGACTTGCGTTGCCTTGCGGACCGGACCCAACACGCGGACCCGCGGGACGCGGCCCTTGGGCCCGATCAGCGTCACCTGCTCCTGGCAGGCAAACTGTCCGGGTTGTGACAGGTCGGCGGCCTTCGTCAACTGGTGTCCCGGCCCAAACAGGGACTCGACGTGCTCCTGGCTCAAATGCACGTGGTGCGCGGAGATCTCCACGGGGATCGGCTCTTGACGCTGCGTCTGCAACACCGCCGCGAGGTACGAGCGGCTGATCGCCCGCAGCGTTTCCCTCGCAATCATCCGCTGCTCGTCGGTCGGGACGACCAGCACGGTGATCGGCGAATCGTCCGTCGAGATGCGGCAGACTTCGTCAAAACCGCGGGCGTCGCGGTTGCGCTGCTCGTCCAGGCAGATTCCCATACACTTCAGTCCCTGCAGCGCCAGGCTGCGGACGCCGGCGCTGCCCTGGCCGATACCGCCCGTGAACAGGACCACGTCCAAACCGCCCATGGCCGCGACGTAGGCCCCGATGTACTTCCGCACCCGGTAGCAGAACGCTCTGAGTGCCAGCAGGGCGCGATGCTCGCCCTGCGCCGCCGACTGTTCGATGGTCCGCATATCGCCGGAGATGCCCGACAAGCCCAGCAGCCCGCTCCGCTTGTTCAGCAGTTCGTCAATCTGGCCGCCGGACATCCCTGCGGTACGTTCCAGGTACGTGACCACGCCCGGATCCAAGTCCCCGCAGCGGGTGCCCATCATCAGTCCTTCGGCGGGCGTGAAGCCCATGGAGGTATCCACCGACCGGCCGTGGTCAACGGCGCAAACCGAAGCACCGTTGCCGAGATGACAGCTGACGATCTCCAGTTCGTTATAGGGACGTTGCAGATATTGGGCCGCCCGCAGGCAGACATAGGAGTGCGACATGCCGTGGAAGCCGTAGCGCCGCACGTGGTGCTGCTCGTAGTACTCGTAAGGCAGCCCGTACAGATAGGCATAGGAGGGCAGAGTCCGATGGAACGCGGTGTCGAAGACGGCCACGTGGGGGGCCAGCGGGAACACCCGGCGCGCCTCTTCGATTCCGGCCAGGTTCACGGGATTGTGCAGCGGCGCCAAGGGGTTGAGGGCCTCGATTTCCCGCAGCACCGGCTCGCTGATCACCACGGCGTCGCCGAAACGCTCGCCGCCATGCACGACGCGGTGGCCGACGACGCTGACCTGTCCCGGTTCGCGAAGCACTCCGGTATCCTGAGCGGCGAGTTCCCGCAGCATGGCTGCAAACGCCTCGCGGTACCCGCCATCGCCCAGTTCCCGGCTCACGTCGCCCTTGGGGCTACGTTGCGTTTGACGCATCTGGCCCGAAGCAATGCGTTCGATCGTGCCGTGGGCATGATGTGACTCGTCCTCCGTGTCGAACAGGCTGTACTTGAGCGACGAGGAACCGCAGTTCAAGACCAGGATGATCTCATGCCGCTCGCCGTGCAGGCGCAAGCCGTAGGGGTCCTCGCTCTGCCGCAGCGCCGCAGCCGCCGCGGCCGGGTCCCGCAACCGTTGCTGAAAGAAATCCGTGATCGTCTTGGAGATCTGCCGCACGGCCTGCGGCTGGGACATGATGGCCGTCGAGAACAGCGTTACCGGAACCAGCAGCACGCGGCAGCGCGTATCGGCGATGACGTCGCAGGTCGTCTTGTCGCCCGTCATGAGGGCCATTTCACCGAACACGTCGCCCGGCTGCAGGCGCCCCACGATCTGTCGCTCGCCGCTGTTGGAGACAATCGAGCGAGAAGCTTCGCCGTCCAAGAGAACTCCCAGGAAGGTGGCATCTTCGCCGAATTCGAGAATTGCCTCATGCGGCTCGAACGACACCACGCGCGAGCCGCCGACGACCTCTTGCACACGTTCCGCAGGAAAGCTGTGGAACAGGCTGACTCGCTCCTGCAGAAACGTCCGTAATTCGCTATCGTTCATACTCGCATCCCGCATCCCGCATCCCGTCAACCACCGATTCCGATCAAGTACACGACCATCACGATCCCCAACAAGGCCAGGATGACGGCGACGACGACCGCCAGCATCGCGGTGCGGGGCGTGTAAACCTGGCCTCGTCTTGACAAGTGAACGAAACGGAAGTACTCGAAGGCCGCAAACAGGCTCACCACAACTCCCAAAGAGATCAGCCCCGTGCCGATCCACAGCGACCAGCCAGTCGAACGTTGCTGAAGAGGCATGTGCCCCGCGGCGGCGATTTCCCGCAGAAACAGACCGAACCGGGCAACGACGAAGCCAAAACCCATCAGCGCCAAGCCGGTGCGCATCCAAGCCAGCAGCGTCCGTTCGCCGGCAAAGCGGACGCGCGGATCTTCGGGTGATGGCAGATTCGGTGTCAAGTTTTGGTTGCTCATGCGATAGCCAATTCTGGCGTGCGGCGTCTTGTCGCCGCTTTGGCTGAACGCTTGCAGTGCTGTGAATCGAAGCACCATGAAATGCCGGAACCCCATCCGCCAATCGGGCTCCACGTTGGTTCCAAAGCGGCGACAAGGCGCCGCACTCCAAAACGTCCGTCCTATCGGCCCGACGACGCCATATCGTAACTGAGCATCGGCGCCGCATAGTAGCCCATGGCGGCGACGACGACGTCCAGACGGTAGATCGGGTCCTGCATCAAGCAGACGCGGCGATCGGAAGCCGGGATCGTTGTCGTGTAGATCCGCAACTCGCCGGGGCTGCTGGTGATCAGCTCCTCCCGCCAATCGCCCAACACATCGGCAATCGCCACCAGGCGGCCGGCGAGCTTGGGCGGATGCTCGCCGCCGCGAAAATCGCAAATCTTCGAGCCGCGCAGCAGTTCTCGCTGTGGATCGGCGTCCCAGTAGACGGGCTGCGACATCGTACCCTGCCGCTCGTCGGACAGCATTTCCCCTGCGGCGCTGAACAGCCAACTCTTGGCAAAGCGACGGTCGCGGTCCAGGTCGGCTGCGTGACACTCGGAGCCCGGATGCCCGTCGTCGATGTCCGCGCACATGCCGTCCGTGCCGACGTGGGTGGTCGGCGTCTGCAGTCCCCACAGCAATGTCCCGGTCTTGGCCTCCACGAGGCACAGGGCGTTGTTGTCCCGACGCGGTTCGATGCCGTAGAAGATCTCCAGGCCGGGGCGCGCCGGGTCGATGTCCCCGACAAAGCAAAAGTCGGGGTGGCCGAAGCCGGTGCTCCACAGGCCGTTGCCGTTGTCATCGACGACCGCCGAACCGATGATCACTTCGTCGCGGCCGTCGCCGTCCACGTCGGCGGCGTGCATGATGTGTGCGCCCTGGCTGTTGTAGCGTCCGCGGCCCGTCTCCTCGCGGCTGTCCCAAGTCCACAGCCTGCGCAGCCCCTGGGCCCGCGTGAACTCGTAGGCCGCCAGCCGGATCGTCGTGTACGTGCCCCGCTCGACGATCAAGCAGGGCGTCTTGCCGTCCAGGTACGCGACGCACATCTGATTGCGGCTGGAGAGATTGTAGTTGTACTTCTCGCCCGGGATCTGCCGCGACGGCCAGTCGTCCCGTGCTAGTTCGCGTCCGGTCAGGCCGTCCTGCGTGTACGCATCCAGCTTGTACGTGTCCGGACTGGGCGTCCACCA
>CAYPGE010000585.1:0-4138 GCA_964409865.1 uncultured Pirellulaceae bacterium | reverse complement strand
GTCGAACCTCGAAGCTGCCGAAGTCTTGAGGCATGCCGTGGGTGGCCCGTTGCGGTGGGCCTGCCTGGCCCATCTATCCGAGGAGAACAACACGCCTGAACTCGCTGTGAACTGCCATCGTTACGTGCTCGGCGACCGCTTCCCGCTGCAGGTAGCCAGCCGCTACGAACCGAGCGAAGTGCTGGAGGTGTAGGCCGGATTTATCACCGGGATCGCTCAACGAAGCGGGAACCCCGTCTGGCGAAGTAGGAGCCGCGAATCTCCGGCACGCCTTGTTTCTCGGACACTTGCGAGTGTGTTAGAGTTTTGGCTTTTGGGGACGCGATTCGATCTAATTGCGGAGGTAGTAAGCATGAATAGGACACGACATGCGTTCACCCTACTGGCTCCCCTCTTGCTGTTCGCAGGGTGTATCGTCGGCGACGAACTCACGACGATCACCCTCCAACCGGATGGATCGGCGGAGATGGTGACGTTCCGCTCCAATCTGCGATCCACGCAACCGGGCCAGGACGGCGAGCGGGAACTGGCCAACTACAAGGCGACCTTTGAATCACGAACCCAGGATGACATGGCACGCATTCGCGCAGCCGGCGCCACCGTCGTCCAGGCATCTTGGGTCCGGGAGCAGGTGCCGCTTTCCAACGTCGTCTCCGCGCGTTTTCCCGACGCTGCGGCGTTGGAAAAGTTCGGCACGTCCAAAAACGACGATGGGAGCTTGCAGATCACGACGCAGTGGGAGAGCGACGGAGCCCATCGAAGACTATTGGTGCGGATCACAGCTGCTCCCGGCGCCCTGGATCTGTCTCAGTTTGCGAAACCTAGTCTCGAAAAGCTCCGTCAGCACTTGGCCGACGGGATTTCCGGAACCCGAATCGCGGTAGCTGGCGGCGCGATCACTGGTGCGCGCGGCTTCGCCGTGGCCGGCGATAGACAATCCGCGTTGCTGGATTTGAGCGAGATTGCCAAGCTTCTGCAGGCCAACGGCGGTAAAACGGAGCTGTCTCTCGATTGGGAAGTGACCCAGTAGGCGCTGCTCGAACCGCAGCGCCGCCGACACCCTGGCGGATCGCGGCCAAGCGGCTGCATCGTCCACGCCGTAACAGACAAGCTCCGCAGCCGCTCACGCTCCTGACTCGCCGGCCACGCCGGCGATCAGGTTCCGCGGGGCGCCGATGTCCAGGACGTGGATCTGGCCCAAGCACTCGCGCGCGGCCGGGGCCGCGAATCCGGTCTTGGCGGCCACAAAGGTACACGTGTGGTCGGCGCGGAAGGTGGTGGGCGCGGGTTCGCCCGTGTCGCAGTCCAGGCCGCTGGGCAAGTCCACGGCCAGCCGGCGGGCGGGCTGCTGATTGAGACACTGGATGACGCGGTCCAGCGGCGGGCGGGGCTGGCCCCGCGAGCCGGTGCCCAGCAGCGCATCCACGATCCAATCCGCCCCGTCCAGGTCGGTTTCCCAGCTGGCGTCATCCGCCCTCGTCACGAGGCGGATGGGCACGCCGCACTTGGCCAGAATGGCAAAGTTCGCGGCCGCATCGCCGCGCAGGTCCGCCGACTCACAGAACAAGATCACTCGCACTTCGTAGCCGCGCAGGTCCAAGTGCCGGGCGATCACGAACCCGTCGCCCGCGTTGTTGCCGCGCCCGCAGCACACTACCACCGGGCCGCTGACGCCCAGCGAGCACAGGGTATCGACGCAGCCTCGGCCGGCGTTTTCCATCAGCACCACGCCGGCAATCCCGTACTCTTCGATCGCCCGCCGATCCACTTCCCGGATCTGCTCGCGGCTCAGGTAGATCATCGTTGGCCTCCTTTGACTTCTGCGAGGCGGATGAGAAACAAGGTCCCCTTGTTCACGCTCTGCGCCCGACGTTAGCTTCGTTCGAAGGAGAATAACTGTCCAGTTTCTCTTGCCGATCATCACACGGAGTGTGATGGCTACTCTGACGAAGGCGACAGTCACTTCTCGAACGCTGCCTGGCGGCTCAGAACCACAATCGCCAGGTCGGCGTTCAGGTTGGGGTCGTCCGTCACGCGGCGGCGGGCCTCGGTGTCCAGGAACACGCGGTCGTGGATGCGGATGCCCTCGTCGCGGCAGAACTCGTCAAAGTCGGCGATGGTCAGGAAGCGGACGTTCCAGGTGTCGTACCACCGGCTGCCGCCGCCCAGCGAGACCAGCGGCGCGCGGCCTTCCTCGGCCAACTGCCGCCGCAGCTTGTGATAGCCCAGGTTGGGAAAGCTGACGATGGCCCGCCGCCCGACGCGGAGCATTTCCTTGATCACCCGCCGGACGTCGATGATCGTCTGCAGCGTCTGCGACAGCGCCACCACGTCGAACTGGCCATCGGCAAACAGGGACAGCCCCTGGTTCAAGTCGGCTTGCAGCACATCCAGGCCTCGCTGCACGCTGGCCACCACCGCCATCTCGTCCAACTCGATGCCCACCAGCCGGGCATGGTCCCGTTGCCGCAGTCGCGACAACAGTTCGCCGGTGCCGCAGCCCAAGTCCAGCACGCTGGCACCCGGCGGGATCAGTTCGACGATCGAATCGTAGTCCAGCCGCTGCGGATCGTGGAAGATGCTGGTCGGCTTGTGCGCGACGTGTTCGCGCGGAACCAGCAGAGCCGGCTCGGCGGAGTGCGCATCCGCCGCCTCGGCGGTGCCCTGCCCCGATTGCGGCCGCGATGATTCAGCTCCGGGCGGTCCGTTCAGGTTTGCCAGGAAACCGGCGAGCATCGCTCCGTAACTCTCCAGCTCGTTGGGCAACAAGAACGCATCGTGACCGCACGAGCTTTCTACGTTGCAGTAACTGACCGCTTTCTCGTCGGCCACCAAGGCGTCGACCAGTTGCTGGGATTGGAAGGGCGGAAACAGCCAGTCGGACGTGTAGCTGATCACCAGCCAGCGGCACTTCGACGGCCGGAGCGACTCGGCCAACTCCTCCGGCGTGGCGCCCAGATCGAACAGGTCCATGGCCATCGAGAGCGTGATGTAGCTGTTGGCGTCGAACCGCTCGCCGAAGCGGTCGCCTTGGTAGGCCAGGTACGAGCCGACCGAAAACTTGGTCTCGAACTGGGTGGCGATATCGCGCGGCGTCAGGCGGTTGGCGTCGAACTTCTGCATCATCGACTCGCGCGACAAATACGTGATGTGTCCCAGCATGCGCGCGATGGCCAGGCCGACTTTGGGCCCCGGCCCGCGGTCGTAGTACCGGCCGGCATGGTAGCCTGGATCGTGCAGGATGGCGTTGCGGCCGACGACGTCAAATGCCAGCGCCTGGCTGGTCAGCCGCGGGCTGGTGGCGACCGCCGCACACCCGGCCACGGCGTCGGGATATTGCGTGGCCCAGGTCAAGGCCATGTGACCTCCCAGCGAGCCGCCCACGACGGCCAACAGCCGGTCGATCCCCAGATAATCGATCAGCTGCTTCTGCAGCTTGACGATGTCCCCGATGGTGATCAACGGGAAATCCGGCCCGTAGGCGCGGCCGGTGGCCGGGTTCACGCTGATGGGTCCCGTCGTGCCGCGGCAGCCGCCCAGGATGTTGGGACAAATGACGAAGTAGCGGGCGGTGTCGATCGGCTTGCCGGGCCCCACTGCGATGTCCCACCAGCCGGGATCGTCCTGCTGGTCGTGCTGCGCGACGTGCGAGTCGCCGGAGATGGCGTGACAGATCAGCACCGCGTTGTCCCCCGCGGGATTGAGCGTGCCGTAGGTCTCGTAGGCCACGGTCACCGCGGGCAGCTGCCGGCCGCATTCCAGGTGGAACGGTCCGTCGAAGTTGGCGTGCTGAACGTACCGCAGCGGCTTGGCGCTCCGCACACTGTCAGTGCTGTCGTACACAGTCTTTTCCGTCATGGCACGGTGATCGGTAGTCGGTGATCGGTAGTCGGTAGTCGGTGATCGGTACCTGTCACCGATCACCGATCACTGGTCACCGATCACCGGTCGTCTTCAACAACGCCTGGTCCAAGTCCGCTAGGATGTCGGCGAGGTCCTCCAGGCCGACGCTCATCCGCACGTAGTCCTCCGTGATGCCGGCCGCTCGCAACTCGTCCGCGGTCTGCTGGCTGTGGGTGGTCGAGGCCGGGTGGATGACCAGGGTCTTGGCGTCGCCGATATTGGCCAGGTGCGAGGC
>CAYPGE010000584.1:0-4211 GCA_964409865.1 uncultured Pirellulaceae bacterium | reverse complement strand
TCGGCGCGGGTCACCGTTCGGCGCGGGTCTCTGACCCCGCCGAAACCGCCGACCGGAGGTCTCCAAGTTCGGTGTTCGGCGCGGGTCTCTGACCCCGCCGAAACCGCCGACCGGAGGTCTCCAAGTTCGGTGTTCGGCGCGGGTCTCTGACCCCGCCGAAACCGCCGACCGGAGGTCTCCAAGTTTGGTCTTGTCAGCGGTGCTCAGTTCAACAGCAGTATAGGCAATGGCCCCCTGTTTGGACAGCGCCCGTTTTGCTCCGAACTACGAAAATACGAGCACGCAGTGCAAGCAAGTGGTCCTGTTTCGTGCTTGTATGCCCAGGCCTTTTCGTGATCCGCTGGTGGCGAACGGAAACTGCGTCCCGTATATTGACGCCAAGGTTCACGGCGAGGCCGTGACGTGATCGGAGCCCCGTAGCATGGCTCTCCGAGCCGTGCGGCGTGGTCGGAGTTTCGAGGCGGATTGCACGGCTCGGAGAGCCATGCTACGAGGAGGCACGGCTCGGAGAGCCATGCTACAAGGAGAATCCCTGGGAGGCAAAGGCCATGAGAAACTGCAGCTGTTCGGGCGGAAAGTGTGAAAGCGCGGAATCGGTTGCGTTGAGCCGGCGGGAGTTTCTGGGACGCCTCGCGGTGGGCTCGGCAGGGCTGACCCTGTTGGCCCAACTGCCCTGGCTGGAGCAGGCCCGCGCGGCGTCCGCCGCCGCGCAAGCCGCCAACAACGCGGTTTGGCCGGACTACGCCATGACTCCGCCCCGCGTCTATCGCGGGCAGTATCTGGAGGCGGTCGGAATGCCCATCGGCGGCATCGGCACCGGCAGCATTTGGCTGGATGGGCAGGGCCGCCTGGGAGTCTGGCAGATCTTCAACAATCTGAGCGAGACGCGGATCCCTGACAGCTTCTTTGCCGTTTCCGCTCGAACCGGCAACGGTCCGGCCGTCACTCGGTTGCTGCAAGCCGTGCGCGAAGGCCCGCTGCCTCCGGTCCAGGAGATCGAGTACGAAGGCGGCTATCCGATCGCCCGCCTGAAGTTCCGCGACGACGCGCTGCCGGTCCAAGTCACGCTGGAAGGCTTCAACCCGCTGATCCCGCTGGACACGGCCAATTCCAGTATTCCCTGCGCGATCTTTCGGATTACCGCTCGCAACAGCGGCCAACAACCCGTGGACGTGACCTTGCTGGCGACGTTGCAGAATGCGGTCGGCAGCCAGGGATCCGCCGGCATTCAAGACGTGCGATTCCCCGGCTACGGCGGCAATCGCAACCGCGTGGTCCGCGACGGCGGCATGATCGCGGTGGCGATGGACAAGTCGCCGGACCCGGTGCAGTCGGGCAGCGTCAAGGTCCGCTCGGCGGCGGGACCGGAGGTGCCGGGGCCGGAACTGCTGTGGCTGGTACGCACCGGCGCGTTCAGCGCTCAGGCGGCCGAGGCCCTGACGGGGATCGTGGCGGATGGCGGCGTGGCGCTGCTGGACGGGCTCGAACCGGGGTTCTTCGAGGCCGTCGCCAAATTGCGCGGCGAAACCAGGGACCTCGCCTCGTTGGCGACGCTGTTCGAGGATTTCGAGAAGAAATCCTACGAGGGTTGGACGCTGACCGGAGATGCTTTCGGCAAGCAGCCGTCGCGCGGCACGGAAGCAGGCCAGCAACCCGTCAGCGGTTTCGCAGGCCGCGGCTTGGTGAACACCTTCATCGCGGGCGACGGACCGCAGGGCACGGCCACGTCGAAACCGTTCCGCATCGAACGCCGTTATATCGGCTTCCTGATCGGCGGCGGCGCTCACGCGGGCCGGACCTGTATGAATCTGAAGGTCGACGGCCAGGTGGTTCGAACCGCTACGGGCAAAAACCTGGAGGCACTTGAACCAGCCAGCTGGGACGTGGCTGACTTGAAGGGCAAAGACGCGGTCGTCGAAATCGTCGACCGGGATTCCGGCGGCTGGGGGCATATCAATGTCGATCAGATCCTCTTTTCCGACGTGCCGCCGGAACCGTTGCTGAAGCAAGGCACGGCAGCCGAAACGCTGGCCAAAGCCATCACGTTGCCGTTCGAGGCTGCCGAGGAGGCCAAGTTGCCGGCCGAACAGAAGGTTCGTTTGACGGACGACACCCCGGCCGAACTACGTTCCGTTGCGGACGCTTGGCAGGTCACCCGCTTCACGCGTCTAAGCGGCGTCCGTTCGGGCGAAAAAGGCTATCGGGTCGTGGCGACGACGCCCGCGGGGGATCCGCTGATCGTGGCAGGTCCGCTGGGCAAAGGGCGGATCATTCTCGTGTTGGCTCCCGGGCTGCCGTGGAGTTGGGGCAGCGTGCTGTTGGCCGCGTCGAGCGGCGTGCCGCTGAAGCCGGGCGAGCGGCTCGTGCCCGGGACTCCGGGCTGGGGCACGATGGCGCTGGCGGCACTGGACGATCAGGCGCTGGCGCTGCCCGCCTGGAGTGCCGGGGAAGGACTGGCGGCTTTCGTGGCGGAACCAGCCGGCACGCAGAAGGCGGCTGGCGAGGAAGCGGTCAGCGGACCAGGCGAGACCGTCAACGCAGCCCTGGGCGTGCCTTTCACCTTGCCGCCCGGCCAGCAGCGTACCGTGACGTTCGCCATCACCTGGCACTTTCCCAACGTCAAACGGTTCCAGCACAGCGGCAACCTGTACAGCCGCCGCTGGCTGGACGCGCTCGCCGTGGCCCGCGACGTGGCCCAGCACTGCGACATGCTGTGGGCCAAGACGCAGCTGTATCACCAGACGGTCTACCAGTCGAACTTGCCGGAAGAATTCCTCGACGCGATGACCTCGCAGAGCGTTATTCTGCGCGGCCCCACGTGCTTCTGGTCGGAAGACGGCTACTTCGGCGGCTTCGAGGGCAGCTACGGCTGCTGCCCGCTGAACTGCACCCACGTCTGGAACTATGCCCAGACACACGCCCGGCTGTTCCCGGAGGTCGGGCGAAACATGCGCGTTTCGGACTTCATCACCTACCTGCACGAGACCGGAGAAACGTCGCATCGCCAGCATTCGCCTCACAAAGCGTTTACGGACGGCCACTGCGCGTGCATCGAAGGGGCTTATCGGGAATACCAGTTGTGCCCCGATACGGCCTTCCTTGCGCAAGTCTGGCCGGGGGTGAAGAAGGCCGTCGATTGGCTGATCGAGGCCATCGACAAGACCCACGAGGGCCTGCCGACGGGGCACCAGTTGAACACTTACGACTGCGCCGTGTCGGGTCCCAACACGTTCATTGGCTCGCAGTACCTGTCCGCACTGGCAGCGGCCGAACGGATGGCCGCGGTGATGGATGATGCGGACAGCGCCGCGCGGTGGCGGGCGGTCCGCGAGGCGGGCATGAAGAACCAGAACGACAAACTGTGGAACGGCGAGTGCTACATCCAGATCCCGGAGGAGCGTGCGGCGAACGACTACAACAACGGCTGCCATTCGGACCAGTTGCTGGGCCAGTGGTGGGCGCACATGCTGGACCTGGGGTATCTGTATCCCGTCGAGCGGATTCGCGGTGCGTTGGAGGCGATCATGCGGCACAATTTCCGCGAGCAGTTCGCCGGTTTCAAGCAGGCCCCGCGCCGCTACATCCCCGACGACGAGGGCGGGTTGCTGATGTGTACCTGGCCGCACAACGACCGGCCCAAGCCGTTCATCGTGTACGCGGACGAGGTCTGGACGGGGATCGAATATGCGGTGGCCGGGGCGATGGTGTACGAGGACCAGTTGGAACGGGCGCGGCGGATCGTCCGCATGGCCCGCAGTCGCTACGACGGCCGCCGCCGCGACGGGCTTAACTCCGGGCCGGGCGGCAATCCGTTCAACGAGTTGGAGTGCGGCAAGTTCTACGCGCGGGCGATGAGTTCCTGGTCGCTGCTGATCGCTTGCCAGGGACTGGTGCTGGAAGGCCCGCGCGGCATTCTGGGTTTCCGGCCCAAGTGGCAGCCGCAGGACCACCGCTCGTTCTTCACCGCGTGTGAAGGCTGGGGCCTGTTCGTCCAGCGGCGCGAGCCTGGCCGCCAGACTGACCGCATCGAAGTGCGGTACGGAAAGCTCCGCGTCCGCGAGCTAGTGTTCGAATTGCCCGCAGACGCCGGAGCGGCCGAAGCCACGCTGACCATCGCGGGCCGTACCGTCCCGGCCGCGGTCCGGCGCGACGGCCAGGAAGTCCGCTTGGCCCTCGAAAGCGAGGTGCTGGCCACCGAAGGTGAAACGCTG